>JANWUV010000001.1:0-300000 GCA_025057975.1 Chloracidobacterium sp. | reverse complement strand
CAGAAATTCTCAAGTGGACGGACAGTGAAGATGGTTACAAGAAGCTGATGAAGCCCGCCGCGCTCGCTACGACCTCCCACTAAAAAACCGGAGATGCGATTTCCGGCGCGTCAGGCATGAAAGCATTTTCAGCTTCGACTCCGCACGAACCACGACTTGACTTTCACGAATGGAGAGCCGGCCTCATCATTGTTGAGCGGACGGGCGTTCGCCGTCCCCTGTTTACTCTCCGTCAGGCCGACCAAGTGTTGGCGCACTTGGTCTGGCAGCGGCGGCGGGCTGGCCGCTATGTCGCCCTAGCTGACGGTCTGGCGCTTGATCTGAGCGTCGGGCGGATGGGGTACGAAATGATCATCCAAGACGGCACGCAAGGGCTGTCGCGGCTGCGCATCAATCGGCGGCGCAATCCGCACCGGGCGCGGATGACGATTGAACTGCCGACCGGACGCTTCCTCGTGAGGCTGCGCCGCGACGGGCGACAACCGGGTGATTTTTCGCTGCATGTCCGGCGAGAGTTCTACAAGCACGATTTGCTGGAAGTACGGTTTGAGCGCGCCCAACTCAACACGCACCACGGCTCGCCGTCCCGCCGCCTGTTGACCATCCAGGTGCATCCCATCATGCGCTGGGAGGCCGTCCATTTTCACCACTTGGTCGCCTTGTTAGTCGGTTGCGTGGTGTTTGTTGGCGGGCATGACCGGTTTCGGTTCGATCCGCGCGTCAATCCCTACATGGTCAAGCGCCGCGCTGCGGCGACATGAACATTCTTCATCTGAGTTCCGGACGGACTTTTGGGGGTGGGGAACGGCATGTGTTGGAGTTGGTCGCGGCGCTGGCCGTCCGGGGACACCGTCTACACGTTGCGACGCCAGCGGACAGCGCGCTCGCCCGACATTTGCAGGGGTTCGGCGTTGACTGTGTTCTCCACCCAATCGTCGTCCGGCGAGCATTTGATCTTGACGCGCTGCGACGGTTGTCCGAGGTGGTGGAGCGGGAGCGAATCGAGATTGTACACGCCCACTACGCCCGCGACTATCCGGTGGCGGCCGGCGTTGTGCGGTGGCGACACTGGCGCGGGGAGGCGACGCCTGTTCTGTTTCTGACGCGCCATCACTATGCGCCGCTGACGCGCCATTGGCTCTATGGATGGTGGCTGAGCGTCGCCGAGCAGTTGATTGCTGTATCGGGTTACGTCCGTGACCAAGCCAAAGCGTCGCTTGGTTGGGATGACGCCCGTTTAGTTGTCATTCCAAACTGGGTGGACGCCGACCGTTTTCGCCGCCCGCCTGATGTGGAGCGTCCGGTCTTGCGGCGGCGGTTTGGTTTGCCTAGCGAGGCGTTCATTATCGGCTGTCTCAATCGTCTGGAAGCGGCCAAGGGACAGGCGACGCTGTTGTTTGCGCTGGAGGCGGCCCGGCGGTCTGCGCCGTCTCTACACTTGGTGCTGGCCGGCGACGGCGACGAAGCCTACCTGGCGCGTTTGCGGCGGCAGGCTCATACGGCCGGTCTGACGGCGCAGGTCAGCTTCTTGGGGTTTGTCGAAGACGCGCCAGGGTTGCTAGCGGCCTGCGACGTAGTCGCCATCCCGTCCCAGAATGAAGCGTTTTCACTGGGTGTTTTAGAAGCTTGGGCGGCAGGCGTACCGGTCGTTGTCTCGGATGTTGGTGGTCTCGCCGAGTTGGTCGCTGACAACGTGAACGGTCTGCGGGTGGGGGCGCGCGACGTACGTGGTTGGTCCGCCGCTTTGCTCCGCCTATCCACCGACGTCGACCTCCGGCGGCGACTGATTGAAGGCGGCCGCCAAGCCGTGGGATGCTACACACTGGAACGCGCAGTTTCGGCAGTTGAGGCGCTGTACCGCGCCGCCGTCGCCTGCGAAAGGCGCTAAAATTTTTTGCAACGAAGTGTGCTGTTTGTTCGTCAACATCCGGCAGGCATCCGCTCCGGTTCACTCTTCGCCGACGGGGATACGAGCATGGGAAACATCGGGTACGTGCAACGCCAAGTGACGCGCCGATTTCTGGCGCTGTTTGTTGCGCTGGCGGTGGTCGGCTCACCGCTGCTTGCGGCGGCGCAGTCCGGTCGTCAGACAACGCGGCCGCGGATTGTCCCGACGCGGCCGACGACGGATACGCCGCCTGCCGATGAAGGAGACTCGGCTGCGCCAAGGCGTGAACGTCCGACGCTGGGTCGGCGCGGCGACAATGCGCCCAGTCCGTCGCTTCCTACACCGACGCCGCCGGCTAGCGACGAAGACATCATCACCATTCAGGCGACGCTGGTGACGATTCCGGTGGTTGTGAGTGACGACTACAACCGCTACATACCGTTTCTCAAGAAAGGCGACTTTTCCCTGACGGAAGACAACGTACCGCAGGAAATCACATTTTTTACGTCCGAGCAGACGCCCTTTCACGTGGCGCTGGTGTTGGATGTCAGTCGGAGCGCTTACTTGAGCATTGACGACATGCGCGACGCGGCGGACGCCTTTATTGACCATATCCGCCCGGACGATCGGGTGAGCGTGTTTACCTTCTCGGATAAGATTCGGCAACTCTGTCCGTTTACCAGCGATCAAGCCGAACTGCGCCGCGCCGTGGCGCGTGCCAAAATCGAGGGGGGAACGCGGCTTTATGACGCCGCCTACCAGATTCTTGAAGGCTATCTGGCTCCGATTGAGGGACGCAAAGCGCTGATCCTGCTGACGGACGGCGAAGACACCACCAGCCGGTACTATAAGCCGCGTGACGTTCTCGACCGGGTGGTGGAATCGGATGTGCTGGTGTACACGGTGGAATACCCGGCCGCCGATCCAAATCAGATTCAAACGCCGATCCAGTTTCCGTTCCCCCTGCCGTTTCCGATGCCGGGGCGTCGTTCGCGTCGCGGCCCAATGTTTCCGTTCGCCGACCCACCCCAAACCGGCCGTTCCGCCAGTCGTCAGGATCCTTCCGTGCTTGGTTTGGAGGAAACATTTTTGCGCGACATTGCCGTGATTTCCGGCGGGACGCACAACCCCTTCACCGATCTGAGCACGGCGCGAACGATCTTCAAGGCGATTGCCGACGAACTCCGTCACGTGTATGTCCTTGGGTACTACCCAACCCGTGGGCTTGACCAGCCCGGTTATCGGCGAGTGCGGGTGCGGGTGAATCGTCCGGAGGCGCGGGTACGGGCGCGTCCGGGCTATTTTGTCACTGAAGAAATGGCGCGGCGGAACACGCCAGCGACAACGGGCGTTCCAGCCAATGCTCGCGACTAATGCCCAGCAGACTGGTCATCCTCGATTACGGCGTCGGCAACTTACGCAACCTAGAACGTGCGTTCGCGCAGGTTGGCGTCATGGCGGATATTTCCTCCGAACCGGCGGCGGCGCGGCGGGCGACCCACGTTGTCCTACCGGGCGTCGGCGCGTTTGGCGCAGCTATGGCTGAACTCCGTGCGCGGCGGTTAGACGGCGTGATTCAAGACGCGGCGCGCGCCGGTATTCCAGTGTTGGGCGTTTGTGTTGGTTTTCAGATGTTGTTTGAGGCGAGTCAGGAATTCGGGCGGCATGCCGGGTTGGGCTTGTTACCCGGAGAGATTGTCCGCTTTCCGCCCGATGTACGTCCTGTACCCCATGTCGGCTGGAATCAGGTAACCCAGACGCAGGCGCATCCGCTCTGGCAAGGCATTCCCGACAAAGCGTTTTTTTACTTCGTCCACTCGTATCACGCGGCGTCAGTTCGCCCGGAGACGGTGATTGGGACGACCTACTATGGGCTGCATTACGCGAGCGCCGTCGCGTGCGCCAACGTCATGGGCGTTCAGTTCCATCCGGAGAAGAGCCATCGGGTGGGGCTACGACTTCTTCAGAATTTCGCTGCGTTTGGCTGAAACGCTAGGCGACTTGCGCCGGTTGTACATTTTTGAAAAACGCCAGCAGCGCATCGTTTTCTTCCGGCGTCCCAAGGTTGAAGCGGACGTATTCACTCAACAGCGGATACCGGCTGACATCGCGGATGAGAATGCCTTGCGCCAACAAGGCCTCGAAAAGGCGTTTGGGCGCCACCTGCGGCGTGTGCAACAGGTGAAAGTTGGCGCGGCTCGGCAGCAGCCTAACCCAATCAATTTCGGCGAAAGCTGCCGTCACGCGCGCCCGTTCACGAATGATGCGCTCGACCAGCGGACGTAGCTCGGCGTCGTACATCTCAACGGCGACCTGCGCCGCCGCCAGCGAAAAGAAATTCACGTTATAGGGCAGTTTGGCCTTGTTGATCTCTACAGCGACTTCGGGCGCAGCCAAGCCGTACCCAATGCGCAGCCCGGCCATCGCCATCGCCTTCGAGAACGTCCGCAGGACGACCAGACGTGGAAAATCGGCCAGCAGCGGAACAAAATTCTGGTCGCAGAACTCGTGATACGCTTCATCCGCAATCACAAAGCCGTCGAAGGCGTCCAGGACGGCGCGCAGTTCCGCTTCCGTGACCGTGACGCCGGTTGGGTTGTTCGGCGAGCAAAGAATCATTGCCACGGCTTGGGTCTGCTGCGCCGCGTCAATCATCGCTGGCATGTCATAGCTGAAGTCCGGTCGAGGCGGGACGTTGACGACCACACCGCCCAACACCTCGACCATCAAGCGATAGACCGTAAAGGTCGGCTCGCTGAGAACGACCGCCGCGCCGGGCGCGACCAGAATCGTCAGAAGCGCCTGAATAATCTCATTCGAGCCGTTGCCGATGACAACGCCATCGGGACGCCACCCGGCGAATCGCGCCAGCGTCGTCTGCAAATCAGTTGGGACAAAGTCAGGATACCGCGCCCAGTCGCGCCCGGCCGTTCGGCGCAGCGTTTCCGCGACAATGGCGGGCGGCACGCCGAACGGGTTTTCATTCTGGTTGAGTTTGATGGGAACGCGGTGCGGCGTGAGCGTGTAAGGCTGCAACCGCCGCACCGACGGCTTGATGAGATCGTCGAGCGTGCGCATGGCGTCAGCCTACGCTGTACCGCGCCAGCTTCGCCGCAAAGTCGTCCATGGCTGCGCGCGTCGTGTTTTCCGTTGCGCACACCAGCAGCTCGTGGGTTCGCTCCGGGAAGTAGCGCGAAAGCGGCAGCCCGGCCAGAATGCCTTCGGCAAGCAGTTCATCTACGATTTGCGCAGCCGGCGCCGGCGTCCTGACGACGAATTCATTGAACACCGGAGCGCGATAGACAAGCTCAAAACCGGGCAGCGCCGCGAGGGCGTTTTTCAGGTACGCCGCTTTCTGGATGTTGCGCGTCGCCAGTTCCTGAAAGCCGCGTCGCCCAACGGTGGAGAGAAAGATTGCCGCGACCAGTGCGCACAAGCCTTCATTGCTGCAAATGTTTGAAGTCGCCTTTTCGCGTCGGATGTGCTGTTCGCGCGTAGCCAGCGTGATGACAAAGCCCCGGTTCCCTTCGGCGTCGTAGGCCTGCCCAATCAAGCGACCCGGCATCTGGCGGGCGAACTGTTCGCGCGCGGCGAAAAAGCCGAGGTGTGGCCCGCCGAACGACGGCGGTATGCCAAGAGACTGCCCCTCGCCGACGACGACATCCGCGCCGACCTCGCCGGGCGGCGCAAGCACGCCCAGCGACATCGCTTCGGCGACGGCGACGACCGTCAGCGCCTTGTGCTTGCGAGCCGCTTCCGCGACGGGCGCGACATCCTCGATGCAACCGAAGAAGTTGGGCGACTGAACCGCAACGCAAGCGACGGCGTCATTGATCAACGCCTCGACAGGCGCTGTCGTCCCGTCTTCGGCCAACGGAGCGATGACCAACTCAAGCCCGGCGCGGCGCGCATAGGTTTCGCATACTGCCTGATATTCGGGATGAACGCCGGCTGACATGATGACGCGGTAACGATTCGTCAGCCGAACAGCCATCAACATCGCCTCAGCCAACGCCGTCGCCCCGTCGTACATGGAGGCGTTCGAAACGTCCATGCCAGTCAACTGGCAGATGAAGGTCTGATACTCGAAAATCGCCTGAAGCGTGCCCTGATTGATTTCCGGCTGGTAGGGTGTATAGCTCGTATAAAACTCCGACCGCGACACCAACGTGTCAATGATGAGCGGACGAACGTGGTCATACACGCCAGCGCCCAGAAATGAGGCGCGCGGTAAGATGTTTTGTCCCGCCAGCGATTCAAACAACGCCGTCAACTCGGCCTCGCTCGCCGCCGGCGGCAGGTTCAACGGACGCTGGAGCTTGAGGTCTTCGGGAATGCCGCGAAACAGCTCGGCGATGGTTGACAGGCCGAGCGTCGCCAGCATGGACGCCCGTTCTTCAGGTGTTGCGTTTGGGATGTAGCGCATGCGCGTTGAAGCGACGCGAAAACGACCGGCGCATGGGGGGTGAGGCCGGTCGTCGCAGCCGTCATTTCTCGTTGATAAAGTCTTCGTATTCGGCGGCGCTCAACAGCGCGTCCAGTTCACTTGGGTTAGAAAGCTTGATCACAATCATCCACCCTTCATCGTAGGGCGATGAGTTGACGAGTTCCGGTGCGTCAGCCAGCTTGGTGTTGACCTCGATGACCTCGCCTGAGACCGGCGCAAACAGTTCGCTAACGGCCTTGACTGACTCGACGGAGCCGAACGGCTCGTTGGCTTTGACCGTCGTACCGACCTTGGGGAGGTCAACATAAACGACGTCGCCCAGCGATTCCTGCGCGTAGTGCGTAATGCCGACCCGCCCCGTATCGCCGGTGACGCGGATCCATTCGTGATCTTTGGAGTACTGCAAGTCGTCAGGATAGTTCGCCATGAAAAACCCTCGCCAAGATGCCTTGCGCGCCTCATGCTTTGGGGCGCGTGTAAAAAGGAGTTGAAACGATGCGGCAGGGAACTTCGCGCCCGCGCACCACGGCGAACACTTGCGTCCCGACCGCCGTTTTGTCAATCGGAAGATACGCCAGTCCGATGTTTTTCTTCAGAAACGGCGACGGGCTGCCGGAAGTAACATGCCCGATTTCCCGTCCATCAGCGACCAGCGGATAGCCGTCGCGGACGGGAACGCGGTCTTCCACCTCGAAGCCAACCAGCTTGCGCGTCAGCCCAGTTTCCTTTTGCCTGAGTAAGGCGTCGCGCCCAAGGAAATCGCCCTTGCCGAGCTTGCACATCCAACCCAAATCGGCTTCAAGCGGGGTCACCGTCTCGTCAATTTCGTGACCGTAGAGCACCATCTTGGCCTCAAGACGCAGTGTGTTGCGCGCGCCAAGGCCGCATGGCGTTGCGCCGCCGGTCGTTGTCAACGCCGTCCAGAGCCGTTCGGCGTCATCCGGCGCGCAGTAGAGTTCAAAGCCGTCTTCGCCGGTGTAGCCCGTCCGCGCCGCCAACGTCGGAACACCGGCAATGACCACCTCGCGGCGAAAGCGGTAGTAGCCAAGACCCGTCAGGTCGTCAGTCGTCAACGATTGCACCAACGCCGCCGCCTGCGGCCCCTGCACGGCCAACTGCGCGTACGCGGCGCTGACGTTGTGCACTTCGACCTCAAAGCCCGCCGCGCGTTGTGTGAGCCAGTTTACATCCTTGTCCGTGTTAGCTGCATTGACGCAGAGGAAGTATGCATCTTCCGCAAAGCGGTGCACGAGGATGTCGTCCACAAATGTCCCCTGCTCGGTCAGCAGCGCGGAATACTGCGCTTGGCCGTCGGCAAGCCGCGCTGCGTCATTACAGGTCACAGACTGGATGAACTTCAGCGCTTCCCGGCCGCGGACGAGAATCTCGCCCATGTGACTGACATCGAAGACGCCTACCGCCGTACGGACGGCCATGTGTTCGGCGACCAAACCGCCGTACTCAATCGGCATCGTCCACCCGGCGAACGGGGCCATTTTCGCGCCAAGCGAGCGGTGTACGGCGTCAAGCGGCGACTGTTTGAGTTCGGAAGACACGCAGCGAACAGGCCTTAGGGCTGGGAATCCGCCCGGCGTCCCGGACAACCAAGGACGGCGACGCTACCACCGGCTTTTGGGAGGGTCAAGGCGGCGCGGCCGACCCTGACTCAAGCTGATGATTGATCCCCCGCAGAGCCGCAGACGCCTTGCCAGCCGCGTCGGCGCAGCCTACGATAGGCGTCGGCTGATTGAGCCAGTCGCCATTTTTGCGCTTTGTGGAGGACGACCGCCATTCGCACGCGACCTGCCCCATCGCCTTTGCCTGCGTCCTAACGCGCGGTGGTTTCCTCACGACCGCCGCGACGTTGGCGCGCGACGTTCGTCACAGGAGGAAACCCGCTATGACGACCAAGTTCGCAACCGATACATTCGCAACGGATTCGTCAAAAATCCCTTCTCCGCCTTCACGGCGCACTGGCGGACGTGACCGCCTGACGCCGACGCCCGCGTTTCAGCCCAACATGTTTGAGGATGATTTGGTCTCGGCGTTGGCCGTGGCGACGGAAAACGTCCGTGCTCGACAGGTCTTTGCTTGGGAATGTGTCCGCCGTCGGTGCGCCGTCTAGACAGACAAACTTCGAACCGGCGCGGTTGGTCGCGCCGGGCTCGCTTGTGATTGGCGGGGCGACCCTAGTCTGGGTTTACGCCTATGGGTGGAATAACCTCTACGGCGACGGCTGCGCCCATCTGGCGATCGCCCGCAAGCTCGTGGACGCCCCACCGGACGCCGGCTGGTGGGATCGTTACATTCAGTTGGGCAGTCCGTGGCTGCCTCTGCCGCACGTTCTAGCCGCCCCGCTAACGGCTTCCGACTTCCTCTGGCGGACAGGGCTGGCCGGAAGCCTCCTCTCACTAACCGCCTTTGTCACGGCGGCGGTTTTTCTCTTCCGCCTTGTTGCGGCGCTCACGGCGTCGCGGATGTCCGCCGTCGTCGCTTGGTCGGCGTTTGCGCTCAATCCGTCATTGCTTTACGTCCAGACGACGCCCCTGACGGAGCCGCTGTTTCTGGCGACGCTGCTGGGGAGCGTCTGGTATGGGTACGGTTGGGTGGTGCAGGGTCGCCGTGCTCTACTGGTGAAGTTTGCGCTGTGGACGCTGTTGGCCGTCCTCACCCGCTACGAAGGTTGGATTTTGACGCCGGCCGGATTAGGCCTCGTGGCGTTGTGTTCGCCGCGTCGCGGTCGGGCGCGCGTCGCCGACATCACGCTCTGGGGCGGTGTCGTCGGGGCGGGGATTGTGTATTGGCTCTGGCACAACTGGGCAATTTACGGCCGTCCGCTGGAGTTTCTTGACGGACCGTACTCGGCGCGCGGCTACTTTGCGCGTCACCGGGACGAGTTGAGTTACTTGAGTTTTGTCGTCGGGCAGCCGCTTGCCGCCGGACTGGTGTGGAGTGTGACGGTGGTGATTTGCGTCACCGCCGTCACAACGTTGTTCGGGTTGATCGGCTGGGCGCGGCGGCTGTATGAGCTTTGGCGCGCGCGTTCATTGGATGTACCGCTTGGCGTGGCGCTGTTGTGGCTGTGGCTGCCGCCGCTGTTTACCGCCTACAGCCTGTATTCGGGCAACATTCAGATTTACCCGCTGTTTTTGAATAACCGCTATGGCTTGACGGCGCTCCCGGCGTTGGCCGTCGGCGTTGGTCTGGCGGTCGCAGCGCGGCAACGGAGACGGTCGCAACCGTGGTGGCCGGCGGCTGTTATGCTGGCGTGCCTCGGACAATTACTCTGGTTGTTGCGCGACGGCGTGTACCAACTGTCGGTTTTTCAGGAAGCTTATCGCGTACAGTTCACGCCGGCCGGACGCGAGCGCCGCGCGTTGGCGCAGTTTTTGCGCGCGCACATTGGGCAAGCGCAAGTTGCGCTTTTCAGCGGGGAAGCGTCATCCGTGATTGCGCAGAGCGGGCTGACCTACGCCCAACTGCTGCACGAAGGGCGTTCGGAGTGGCACGCCTTGGACAAGGCGATTCCGGCGACGGTGACGTGGCTGGTGGTTGGTCGGGGCGACGCGCTGGACGCCATGCTTGGGCGGCGTCCGGTCGGGTATGAGATGTTTTCCATCGTCTGGGTTTCGGAACGGGGGACGTTCACCGTTCTGCGTCGCAACCCGTAGCGCCTTTGGCCGACCGGCGGTCGGCCGCCGCACGCCGAACCCTTGACGCCGTTCACTCCGGGGCGCCGCTTCGCTGACGCGAGAAGCGGTCTAAACGCCTTCCGCACGGCTGACACTTCGTCGGTCGCAGGCCCCCCACAAACCTACGGCGGCCAGAGCAAAGCCGGCCAGTCCGAACGTCGCCGGCACATTCCACCAGTGCGCCAGCGTCCCGGCCAGCAGGCCGCCTACCGCCATACCGCCTCGGAAGCAGACCATGTAGATGCTCACCGAACGCCCGCGCATGTCGTCTTCAATGTTCTGTTGGAAGCAGGTTGTGACCAGCGCGTAAGCCGCCACAAGGAGCGCCCCGCCGACAAACAGCCAGAAACAAGCCGCCCAGAACCAACTTGTGACGGCCAGCAGCGTCATACAAAGCCCCAGCGTCGCCTGCGCGCCAAACACCAACGGCAATAACTGCGCTTTTTTGGCGACCATCGCGGCCGCCACCGCGCCGACTACCGCGCCCAGACCGGAACAAGCCGCCAAGCGTGAAAACAACGCTTCGTCGCCATGCCAGACCATTTTGGTGTATTGCGGCAGCAAGGTTGGAACGGCGACGCCCAACCCGGTTGTCAATGCGGCAAGGAGGCACAGTCGCCGTCGGTTGGGATCGCCAAAGACGTAGCGCACACCCGTTAGAATCTCCTGCTGCCACGACTGACCGGCCGCCGCCCCAACGTACTGGGGCGGGCGGATCGTCGCCAACGCCGCCATCACGGCCAAAAACGACAGCGCGTTCAGGGCAAAGCAGGCGGCGACCCCAAAGCGCACCATCACCAACCCGGCCAGCATCGGCCCGACAACCCGCGCGAGGTTGAACTGCATGGCGTTGCCGGCGACGGCTTGCCCAACAAACGGCTTGGGAACGAGATTCGGCAACAACGCCAAGTAGGCCGGCCCGCTCATCGCCTGCGCCATGCCGGTCAGCAATGACAGGCTCAGGATGGCGTACACCAGCGGCATACCTCGCAGCGCCTGTGTTCCAACCAGTATCGCCAATGTCAGGGCGCTCGAAAGCTGTACGGCCTGCGACGCCAGCAACAGCTTGCGACGGTCAACGCGATCGGCGACGGCGCCGCCCACCAGCGACAGACTCAGCATCGGCGCCATCCCCAGAAAAGCATCCAGACCGAGGTAGAATGGACTCGCCGTCAACTCCAGAATGAGCCAAGCTTGCGCGACTTGCTGCATCCAGCTGCCCACGCTGGAAGCGAACGCGCCGGCCCATTGGCGACGGTAATCCCGGAAAGCGAAGGCGTGGAGCGCCTGCGGCAACCAAGTCGGGATGCCTAACGGCGCCGTGTTCTCCGAAGAAAGCGCGTTACTGGGCGAGTTTGATGATCCGGAAAATGATGGCGGTGAAAGGGTTGGTGAAGTCGGTGGAAAACTCGGCATACCTGTATCGTGCGTCGGTCACCTGCAATACGCAACCCCTAAGCAGGTTGCCTGAAGCGGCGGCTACGCGCCCATCGTAACAGGTTGCGGTTGCCTAACTCGCCGGGAACAGCGCCTCGTGTAGGGGCATCGAGCGGCAAACGCGCGTGCTTTGTTTGCTCCCCTAGGTCTGGGGACACTTCATTCGGAAGTTACGCTTTCAAGTGGACTGGTGGTCTGCTCTTTGGTTTCCCTGGCACAGGGCTGAAAGTGCTCCACCAGCCAACACGATGAAATACACGTCAAGGTAGCTGCGGTGACTGGTGTGCGCCCAAAACACCGCCGTCGTCAGTCCAAACGCAACGACGTGTGCGCCACAGAGCACCAACGGCGACCAACGCCGCCGCCGTGCTAGCCGCCATGCGCCGCCCAGCGCCAACAACATCACCGGAACATAACCGCCGCCGTAAACAAGCTGCTCGCGCCAGCCCTTGACGGGATTGAGCCGCCACCAAAAGGCTGCACCCAACTTGCGTCCAGCCGCCGCCAGCGTCCGCCCCGGATGCGCCCGGACAAACGCCAATGCCCGCGCGCGAAACCAGTCGTCCAGCGCCGTCTCGCCGCGCGCAACAGCTTGTTTGACCTCGGCCAGTTCGGTGGGCGTCAGCGCCGCCCACGCCGCTTCCGTACTGCGGTCAATGCTGCCCTGTGGGTAATGGCTGAACGTCTGCGGGTTGTTGCCGATCCAGAGCGAGTGGCCAATGCGCGTTGTTAGCGTCGGCCGCCCAACGACGAGAGTGTTCCGCAGCAGCCACGGCGCAAGGACGACGCAGACCGCCGCCGCGTAGCCACCCAACGTCTTCCACCAGACCGCCGCCGGCGTGCTTCGCATCGCAAACCAGAGCCAGCCCAGCGCGAGCGGCACAAACGGCGCAAGTGACGGCCGCACCAGCATCGCCAGTCCGGTCAAGCCCCCTGCCAACGCAGCCGCCCAAACTGGACGCCGCGCCGATGAAACCGCATCAAGAACCAACGTCGCCGCCGCAACCGCCAGCGTGTAAAGCCCGGTTTCCTGAAGCGCCGTATCGTGAACGACGAAGTAGGGATACAGCGCCGTCAGCGCCGCTGCGATGAGGCCGGCGCGCGCGTCAAACCAGCGCCGCGCCAAACCATATGCGCACAAAGCCGTGCCCGCGCCGACCAGCGACTGCGCCACAGCGACGGCTTCAAATCGGCGCGCGCCGCCAGTCGCCAGCGCCAGAAACGCCGGATACAGCGGCGTCCAGTAGGCGCAACTCAGTGCGTCCAAGCAGAAAGTGTGTTCATTGACGAGTTTCTGCGCCAGATCGAAATAAAAACCGTAACTCTGTTCCCAGAAGTTGGCTTCGCCGCGCGCCAGCCGGACGCTTAGCCGCGCCCCAAATGCAATGCCCCCAATGACGGCTAAGGTAATGAGCCGCCGCTGCTCAGTCATCAAGCGGCACTGTATCGAGAAAGACCAGCCCAAAGCCTTCCAGCGCCGTCAGCCGGCGGGGATGATTCGTCAGCAACCGAATCCGGCGCAGGCCCAGTGCGCGCAAAATTTGCGCCCCCGTCCCATAATCGCGGACGTTTCCGTGAATGATGGTTTCCCCCTTGGCGATGGCGCGCAGATGGTCTTCAAGGTGCGTACCGGCATGCTTCTGGCGCAAGTACAGCAGCACGCCGCAACCCTCGGCGGCAATTTTGCGGAGCGCCCGGCGCAGCCACTGTCCGGCTTCGTCGCTTGCTTCCTCGAAGACATCCCCCAGAAGCGTTTGTGAATGCACACGCACCAGCACCGAATCCACCTTGGCCGGTTCGCCCAGCACAAGCGCCAAGTGGACTTCGTCCGTAATATCGCTGCGAAACGTCATGGCGTGAAACTTTCCGTATGGCAGCGTCAAGTCGGCTTCAGCCGTGCAACGGACGTGAATTTCATTTGCCAGCCGATAACGGATCAGGTCGGCGACCGAGACGATCTTCAAGCCATGCCGGCGGGCGAATTCAACGAGCTGCGGCAGCCGCGCCATCGTTCCATCGTCGTTCATGATTTCACAGATGACGCCGGCTGGCGTTAGCCCGGCCAGCCGCGCCAAATCTACGCTGGCTTCAGTTTGCCCCGGACGCACCAAGACGCCCCCGCGCCGTGCGCGCAAGGGGAAAACATGCCCTGGTCGCGCAAGGTCTTCAGGGCGCGTCGCCGGATTGACGGCGGTGAGAATCGTCGTGGCGCGGTCGGCGGCGGAAATGCCGGTTGTCACGCCACGCTTGGCTTCAATGGATACGGTGAAGGCTGTACCGAAGCCCGACGTGTTGTTGGCGACCTGCAGGGGCAAATCCAGTTCGTCGCAGCGTTCTTCGGTCAGGGAGAGACAAATCAACCCCCGGCCGTACTTTGCCATGAAGTTGATAATGTCAGGCGTGACCTTTTCCGCCGCACAAACCAAATCCCCTTCGTTTTCACGATCCTCGTCGTCCACAACGATGACCATCCGCCCGGAGCGGATGTCGGCAATGGCTTCCTCAATTGAAGCAAGGGCTGTAGGCGTCGGGTTGCTCATTTTTCCTCGTAAGGCGAGGGACTACCAACCGACTAGGTTCAAAGTTTCTTTTAGTCTGCGCCTCAACCGGACGCAATCATCCGCCGACACCTCTCCCACGTCGGCTCAAGCGCCTGCGATGGCGGCAAAGTGTGGTCTCGGCTTAAGCTGTCCAAAAATATCGAATTCAAAGCGGCATAGTTACGTAGTTTTTCCACTTCCACCGGCGGGCGTCGGCGGCTGGCGTTTCAGGCGGGCTTCCTGCGATGACATCCGAGGCAGCCACGCCAAACTTGTTGTCTATTCAATGGAGCGGATTGATTGAATACCGCATCCTTCACGATGGGGGCGAAACGCTGAGCCAGGACGTTGGCGGCGCTTGCCCTTTTGCGACGCTTGTTTATACTGAATGACTTATCTTGGGCGCATATGGTGCGCGGCGTCATGGTCAGCGCCGCTCACCGCGTCGGATGGTTCAATGCTTAGGGTGGTGGGAGACCGCCGCCATTTCAGTCTTGAGGAACAACGGTGTTGGACATCGCCGAAACCATTGAGCGGCTTGTGACGCAGGACGGCTTCGAGTTTGTTGTGTGCGAAATGAAAGGAGCCGGACGACGGCGTCTGTTGCGCGTCGTGGTGGATCACCCAGCCGGCGTCACCCTAGAGCAATGCGCTGCGTTAAGCCGGCGGATTGGCGATCACCTCGATGCGATTGACGCCGTACCGACGGCCTACACGCTTGAAGTCTCCTCGCCCGGCGTTGAACGAGGTCTTTACCGGCTGGCGGATTACCAGCGCTTTGCTGGCCGACGCATCCGGTTGCGTACCACGACGGCCGTTCACGGCAAGCGCCTGTGGCGCGGACGACTCCAGGCGGTTCACGCGGACGATGCGCCGTTTATTGTCCTCGTCAACGACGCCGGGTTGGAAATGCGTTTTCCGCTTTCCGCCATCGAGCAGGCGCAGCTCGAAGTCAGCGCCGAAGAACTGTTTCGGATGGCGGAAGAAAAACGTGCGGCGCGTAAAGCAGTGACTCCCGTATCGTAACTGGCCTTAGAGGGAGGCAGCGGACTATGTCATTACTATCGGAACAGATTCAGGCCATTAGTCGGGATAAAAATATTGACCCGCGCATCATTATTGAGGCGATTCAAGACGCTGTGACGGCGGCTGCACGGCGGCACTTCAAGTCCAACGAAAACCTTGTCGCCATCTACAGCGAAGAAAGTCACCGCATGGAGTTATATGCCGCTAAGCGCGTCACCGACGTGGTGGTTTCACCGGAAACCGAGGTGTCGCTGGAAGAGGCGCTACAGGCCGACGCTTCCGCTGAGATTGGCGACGTGCTCTACGAACCGCGCCAAGATCGCTTTGAGGAGCTGGGGCGGATCGCTGCTCAAACCGCCAAGCAGATTATCATTCAGAAGGTTCGGGAAGCGGAACGCGAAAACATCTACAACGAATACATTGGGCGCGTCGGCCAGATTGTTCATGGGGTCGTCAAGCGTTTTGAGCGTGGGAACATCATTCTCGACATCGGGCGCACCGACGCCATTTTGCCGCGTTCCGAACAGTCCCCGGCGGAGTCCTTCAGCCAAAATGACCGCATCCGTGCCGTCATCATCCAGGTGACGAAGGACGCCAAAGAGCCACAAGTCCACGTCTCGCGGACGAGTCCAGAGTTGCTCAAGCGGCTCTTTGAAATGGAAGTTCCAGAAATTTACGACGGCACGGTGGTCATCAAAGCCGCCGCCCGCGAACCCGGTGAACGCGCCAAAATCGGCGTTGCGTCCAACGACCCGGATGTTGACCCAGTGGGCGCATGCGTCGGTATGAAGGGGTCGCGGGTACAGGCGGTGATTCGCGAACTGCGCGGTGAGAAAATTGACATCATCCCTTGGTCGGAGGATCCGGTGGTGTTCGCCGCCAACGCCTTATCGCCGGCCAAGGTCAGTCGCGTCCAGATTACGGACTTTACTAATCAACGCCTTGAAGTCATCGTTGAGGAATCTCAGCTTAGTTTGGCGATTGGTAAGCGTGGACAAAACGTACGGTTGGCGTCCAAGTTGGTCGGCTGGAACATTGACATTCGCAGCGAAGCGGAAATGAAACGCGAAGTCGCTAGCCAATTCCAGTCGCTGTTGTCACGAACAGACGCGCCGGCGACGGATTTGAGCGCCATCAATCCCGCCTACGCTCAATACCTAAAGAAGGCCGGCATCACCACGATTGAGGAATTGGCCGAGGCCCACGTCAATGACGTCGCCGGCATTCTTGACATCAGCTTTGACGAGGCCGTGGCGCTCATTGAACAGGCCAGACGGTTGTCGCCGAAGGCCGCTACCGGCCCGTCTCCGGCAGAAGCGACGCCGGTGACAGAGACAAACGTAGAAACGACGCCTCCAGTCGCTGCAGCAGCTACGGCGGACGGAGCGACACTTGAGGCTTCAACGACGGCGCTCGAAGAGGCCGCCGAAACGCCGCCAACTAGCGCGTCTCCCATTGAACAAGCGTCTTCTGAGACGGAGGGGGTAGCCGCCGTTGAGCCTCAATCTAAACCTGAGGCTTGAAGGGCGCATTGGCGGGCAGACCACGTAGAGGGGACGTAGCACGCATGACGACCAAAATCAGAATCTACGAGCTGGCGAAAGAGCTCAAGGTTGACAGCAAGCGGATCATTGAAGAACTGCAACGGATGGGGATCAAAGGGAACTATGTCCCCTCGAGCAGCATTGAGCAGACGACCGCCGAGCGGGTTCGCGAACGCTACAACCCAAACCGTGCCTCCAGCGCGAATGTACCACCGCCGACGCCAAAGCTGCGGAAGCTTCCCCCTGGCACAGTCATCCCAAACGTGCCGCTGACGACCATTCCCTCAGTCACTGCGCCGTCAGTGGCCGAGTCGCCGGCTTCGGTCGGCGTCAAACCGGCGGTGAGCGTCCCCGGCGCACGTCTTATCAAGAAGTCACCGGAACCGGCGCGCGCTACCGATACCCCGCCGGCTGCGGCGTCGCCGGCCGCTGCGCCGACTGCGGCTGCGCCGAAGCCTCCTGAGGCGGAAGCGACACTGCGCGTGGTCACATTATCACCGCCGCCTCCGGCAACGCCTGCGCCGAAGGCTGAGACCAAGCCGGCACCGGCGACCAGCATCAAGCCAATCATCGTCCCGCCGCCGGCCTCACCAACGAACGGCGGCGCTGCTGCACCCGCTCCGAGTAAGCCGCCTGCTCCAACGCCGCCGCCTTCAACGCAACCAGTCATTCGTAGCTTCACTGTTCCTGCGGTACGCTTACCGGCGGCGGAGCAACCGGCGGCGCGCGCCGAACAGGCAACCCCAGCCAAACAGGAAACAACCCCAGAAAAGCGGGCGGAACTGCGTGAGGGACGTGCCGCTCGACCCACAATCAGCCGTGTGCCGTCGCCAGTGGATACCACCGCCCCGCCCCATACACGCACCACCTATGTCCCGCCGCAGGTTCCCGACCGCGGGCGCGCTGGTCGGGGGCGGCGCAGCGCGAAAGGTAAGCCTGAGCCTGCTGGACGAATCCGTGAGTTTGAAAAGAACCTTGTCCGCCCAGAACCTCCGGCGGCCCCGGCGCCCAAGCCCAAGCCGGTCTTTACTGAACTGAAGCCGGTAACAGTGGTCGAAGGGACAACGCTCAAAGAGCTGGCCGAGAAGCTTGAAGTCAAACCCAAGGACATTGCAGCGGCGCTGCTCACTAAAGGGATCATCGCCACCATCAATCAAACGCTTTCGGAAGAGGCGATGCGGGAGGTGGCGCGCGAGTTTGGCTACGAAGTGACAGTGCGCAGCCTTGAGGAAATCATCAACGAACAACAGGACATCCTCGCTATCGAGAGCGATTCGCTGGACGATATTGAGCCGCGTGCGCCGGTCGTCGCCGTGATGGGACACGTTGACCACGGCAAGACCAGTTTGCTGGACGCCATCCGCAACACGCGCGTGGCGGCCGGTGAAGCTGGTGGAATTACCCAGCACATTGGCGCATACAGCGTTGAAGTCCCGGATCCTGACAACCCGGAAAAACTCCGGCGCGTGGTGTTTCTTGACACACCGGGTCACGAAGCCTTCACAATGATGCGTGCGCGCGGTGCCAAAGGGGCGGACATTGCCGTGATCGTCGTCGCCGCCGATGACGGCGTCATGCCGCAGACCATTGAGGCGGTTGACCACGCCCGCGCAGCCAAAGTACCGATTGTTGTCGCCATCAACAAGATTGATAAACCGCAGGCGAACGTTGAGCGCGTCAAGAAGCAACTGTCTGAGATTGGCTTGGTCTGCGAAGAATGGGGCGGCGACACCGTCATGGTTGAGATTTCGGCGAAGCAACGCCGTAATCTCGACACGCTCCTCGAAATGATTCTGCTCACTGGCGATCTTCTCGACCTCAAAGCGCCGACAAAGCGGTTGGCGTCGGGCGTTGTTCTAGAAGCGCGGCTTGACAAGGGACGCGGCCCAGTGGCGTCGGTTTTGGTGCAGCAGGGAACGCTCAAGGTCGGGGACCCGCTCATTGTCGGTCTGCACTTTGGGCGCGTACGCGCGTTGATAGACGACCGTGGACGCTCCATCACCGAAGCCGGACCTTCCGTGCCGGTCGAAGTGCTGGGCCTGCAAGGCGTACCCAAAGCCGGTGACCTGTTCCAAGTGGTGGACGACGCGGCCCGCGCCCAGGAGTTGGCCAACTACCGCCAGTCGAAGATGCGGATGGCGCAGCTGTTGAGCAGTTCAGCCCGCGGTCTTGAAGACATGTACCAGCAGATGAAGAGCGGTCAGCTCAAAGAGTTGCTGGTCATTCTCAAGGCCGACGTACAAGGTTCGGTCGAGGCGCTGCGCGAAACCCTCCAGAAGCTTTCCAACGACAAGGTGAGCATCCGTGTCATCCGGGCCGATGTCGGCGCGATTACGGAATCCGACGTGATGCTGGCGTCCGCGTCAAACGACATGTCGCACGTTTGCATTATCGTCGGCTTCAACGTCCGGCCGGCGCCACGGGTCGCTGAGCTGGCCAAACAGGAGCGAGTGGATATTCGCCTGCACACCGTCATCTACAAAGTCGAAGAAGAAGTGCGTAAGGCGATGATCGGCATGCTAGACCCGCTCACGAAGGAAGTTGAGTTGGGTCGTGCGGAAGTACGCAAGGTCATCAAAGTGCCGAAAGTGGGGAACATCGCCGGTTGCTTTGTGGCGGATGGCGTCATCAAGCGTGGGGCAAAGGTGCGCCTGATTCGGGACTCCGTGGTGGTCTATGAAGGCGAAATTGCCTCCCTGCGCCGGTTCAAAGACGACGTTGCGGAGGTCAAAGCAGGCTTTGAGTGCGGCGTTGGGCTGGATCGCTTTTCCGACATCAAGGAAGGTGACATCATCGAGTGTTACACGCTCGAAAAGTACGCCGCAATGGAGTTGTAACCGAACCCATGCGACGCCACGCCAGCCATGGTTCGCGGTCAACCGGCGCAGCCCGTCATCGCCGGGCGCGCCTCAGCGAAGCCTTCCGCACAGAAATTAGTGAGATTGTTCGCTTCGAGCTGACGGATGAAGCCGTAGACCCCGTGGCGATCCACTATGTGGCGTTGAATGCGGCGGGAACGTCGGCGCGCGTTTATGTCAGCGGCGACGGGTGCGCCGAGACGGATTTCACCGCCACCGTTCGGGCGCTCAATGCGGCGAGGGACTTCATTCGGCGTTCGCTGGGACAACGGCTTGGGCTGCACCGTGTCCCGTCACTCCATTTTGTTCTCGACAAAACGCTCCTTTCCGCGTCTCGGATTGAGGCCATTCTGAACGAGGAACGCCCCCGTTTTTCCGCCTTGGACGCCCCTCCGTCTGCGGAGGACGGCAAGCCATGACGGATGCGGCGGTCGTCTGTTCGGCGACCGGCGGGCCGAACACCCTTGATGGAGTTGAAGCCCTATGCTCAGCCAAGTGGTTGAACTCATCGAATCAAAACGGCGCTTTTTGATCACCGGCCATGCCCGCCCGGATGGGGACAGCACCGGATCGTCGCTGGCGCTCTACTGGTGCTTGCGCGCGTTGAACAAGGACGCTGTTGTGATGATGCGCGACCCGATTCCGTCCGCCTATCAGGAGTTGCCCGGTGTGGGCGACGTGTTGATTCGACCGACGATTGATGAGACGTACGACGCGGCGTTTGTCATTGAGTGCAGCGATCTTAACCGTCCCGGTCTACCGGGACTGGAAAAGCAGTTCATCGTCAACATTGACCATCACACGACGACGGCGCTCTTCGGGCACATCAACTGGATTGATGCTACAGCGGCGGCCGTCGGCGAAATGATCTACAACCTGTGCAAGGCGCTGGGCGTCACCATCAACCAACCCATCGCCGAGTGTGTGTACGCCGCGCTGCTTTCCGATACGGGTTCGTTCCACTACGCCAACACGACCGAGCGGACATTCAAAATTGCTTCGGAGTTGGTAAGGCGTGGGGCGCGTCCGGCGCACGTGGCGCGGGCGCTTTATGCGTCACACTCGTTCGGCAAAATCAAGTTGTTGGGCAGCGTTCTGTCTACCCTGCAGCGCGATGAGAGCGGGCGCGTCGCTTGGGTGACGATGACGCGCGATATGATGGAAGCCGCCGACGCCACTGAAGACGACCTGGAAGGCATCGTCAACCACCCGCTTTCTATCCGGGATGTGGAGGCCGCCGTTTTCTTCAAGGAAATTCATCCCGGACAGTTCCGCATCAGCCTCCGGTCAAAGGGCAACGTGGACGTGTCAAAAATTGCGGAACGCTTCGGCGGCGGCGGGCACAAGTGCGCCTCTGGCTGTACCGTTGTCGGCAGCCGAGACAGCGTTGAAAGCCGTGTTCTGGCTTCGCTTCAGTCCGCGCTGGGCGGGGCTTCGCTGGCCGCCGACTAACGCTTTGCCATTGGGGACTTTGCCTATGCCGCCCACCACTGACGCCTCTTCCCTTGGTCGTAAGGCGTCTTCCGTCGGAACGGTGACGCCGACCCCGGTGGCTGCCTCAAAACAGATTCTGGTTTGTTTGGCCGCCTGGATGGTGCCCGGTCTTGGTCACGGCCTGCTGGGGCGTTATGGACGCGCGGCGCTCATCGGATTGAGTATTTACACGATGACCGTGCTAGGGTTGGTGATGCGCGGACACTTGTACTCGCCGTTCGATCTCGATGAGTTGTTCTCCTTTCGGGATGTCCTCTCCAAGATTTGCTTGGTCGGGCAAATTGGAATTGGCGTTCTTCAGCCGGTATTGCGCCTGCTGGGGGTTGGGTCCAGCTTTGAGTTCAGGGCAGCGACGTATGAGTATGGCACGTACTTTCTGGTTGTCGCCGGCTTGCTCAACTATCTGGTGATTTTTGACGCCTTTGACATCGCCAAAGGGCGCAAGAGCTGACCGGGAGCACCGCGCCGATGCATCTGCTTGTCATGATGACGTTTGCGGCGTTGACTTCAACCGTCTTGGCCGCCATCACCAATGAAGCGGAAACGCCGCGTGAACGTCTCCTCTACGGCCTCAAGACCTTTGGCGCGTTTGTCGGGATTGGTTTGGTCATTAGTTGGGTGATTTATTTCATTCCATGAGCGCCGTCGTTGAGTCGTCCATCTTGGTAGTCGGTTGCCGCCGAGGCGGCCGATGGCGTCCCGGAGAAGCACCGTGATGGATTATGCTTTCACCAGCGACAAGCTCCGCGAAGAATGCGGCGTTTTCGGCGTGTGGGGTCACCCGGAAGCCGCCCGTCTAACCTACCTTGGGCTGTATGCTCTACAGCACCGTGGACAGGAGTCGGTCGGTATTGTGACGAGCGACGGGGAGCGTCTGTACGCCGTACGCGGTATGGGCGAAGTCAACGACGTGTTTACGGAGGCCGTCTTTGACCGACTGCCCGGTTGGAGCGCCATCGGCCATGTTCGCTATTCAACCGCCGGTGAGGTCAGCCTGCGTGAAGCCCAGCCGTTTTCTATCAAGTGCCATCGCGGAGAGATCGCCGTTTGTCACAATGGAAACTTCCCGTTCGCCGACGCTTTGCGCGCCGAGCTGGAGCGCGATGGGGCGATCTTTTCTTCGACAAGCGATACGGAGATTGTCCTGCACAAGCTGGCTAGGTCGCGCCAACCCGACCTGCGGCAAGCCATCGCCGAAGTTTTTCGGGAACTGGAGGGCGCGTACTCGATTCTGATCCTCACACCGGATTGCCTGTTCATTGTCCGTGACCCGCGTGGTTTTCGTCCGCTTTGTCTGGGGGAGTTGGATGGGGCATATGTGGTGGCTTCAGAAACGTGCGCTTTTGATTTGATTGGCGCGACTTACCTGCGCGACATTGCGCCGGGCGAAGTGCTGGCAGTGAATCGGCGCGGCGTTCACTCAGAGCATCCACTTCCACCGCAGACGCCGGCGTTTTGCATTTTCGAGCACGTGTACTTTGCGCGTCCCGACAGCCGCATTTACGGACGCAGCGTCAACAAAAGCCGCCACAAGATGGGCAAGCAGTTGGCGCGCGAACACCCCGTGGAAGCGGATATTGTTGTTCCAGTGCCGGATTCGGGGGTGGCGGCGGCGATTGGGTACGCGGCGCAGTCGGGCATCAGCTTTCGGTTTGGACTGGTGCGCAACCACTATATTGGACGGACGTTCATCGAGCCGGCGCAGGCGATCCGCAACTTCGGCGTCAAGGTCAAGCTCAATCCGGTTCGTGATCTGATTGAGGGACGGCGTGTTGTGTTGGTGGACGACTCACTCGTACGCGGTACAACCAGCCGGAAAATCGTTGAAATGATTCGTCAGGCTGGGGCGCGGGAAGTGCATTTACGGATTAGCTGTCCGCCGACGATTTCGCCGTGCTACTACGGGGTGGACACGCCCTCACGGGCGGAGTTGATCGCTGCGAATCAGTCCACAGAGGAAATCCGGCGGTTCATCAACGCGGACAGCCTTGGTTATTTGAGCCACGAGGGTTTGCTGGCGGCGTGTGGCGCAGACGAGGGGCTTCAGTTTTGTACGGCGTGCTACACAGGTAAGTATCCCTTGCCCGTACCGCTTCGCGCCGTCGGGCGCAGCGGCGGTTAGGGTTCTCGCCAAGGTAGAAGCGTCCCCGCCGTACATAAGACGTCTTTAGGTGCGCGCACGCCGCCTACTTGGTCTGAAGAACAAATCCGCAGCGGGGAAGCTTGGGCGCTCCGGAGGCGTCCTCGCGTTCCCGAGCGGCGCGTCTTTGTGGAGAGCGCACCGAAGAAGTGCAATGGGGGCGACAATGTGGAACATCTTTCGCGCGTCACGTCGTCTGTCGGCGGTTTTGGCGCTGCTGCTTTTGCTGACCGGCTTCGGCGGTTCGTCGCCGCTTCCGGCCAACTTGGACGCCGTCAGCGCGACGCAGCTCAAGCGACACCTTTCGTTTCTAGCCTCGGCCGAACTAGGTGGGCGCTACACGCTCAGCGCCGGCAACCGCATCGCAGCGCGCTATCTGGCGGCTCAACTCGAAGCGTTTGGCTATCGAGGCGCGGCGGCGGATGGTTCGTTTTTTCAGCTCATTCCTTTTGTGACCCGCACCGGCGGGCAGGACTCAACCATCACCTTGGACAGCACCTCAAAGCCGTTTGTTCATGGCGAGGACTTTATTCTGCGCGATCCGACGGCGACGCTGCCCAATCTCTCGCTGCAAGCCGAGCTGGTTTTTGTCGGTTACGGGGTGTCTCATCCAAAGCTGGACGCTTACCGGAACGTCAACGCCGATGGCCGGATTGCTGTCTGTTTGGCGAGTGGGATGCCTGCTGAACTCACTGGTGAAACCTTGCCTGAAAACTGGCGGGAGCAGGCGGCGCTGGAACACGGCGTCCGCGCCCTGCTGTTGATCCCAGACGAGAAGCTGGCCGAGGGGTGGGCGCAGGCCGCCGCGTACGCACGCCGTCAGTCGCGGCCGCGCGTCCGCCCCAAAGCCGAGACGACAGCCGTTGCGCCGGCGGCACCCACGTTCTTACTGAGTCCCGCCGCTGCTGAAGCCGTGCTCGCCGACTTCAATCTGACGCTGAAACAGCTCTATGAAGCGGCTAAGACTGGCGCAACGTTGCCTTCGGTCGCTGGCTCGCGACAGTGCGTCATTCGGACTTTTGAGAATGAAAAAGTTGAGTACGGCCGAAACGTCGTTGGCGTCCTTGACGGGAGCGACCCTGAACTCAAGCGGGAGTATGTCGTTCTTAGCGCGCACTACGACCACCTGCCCGCGCAGGGGGAAACCATTTTTCCCGGCGCAGACGACGACGGCTCCGGGACGGCGGCGGTCTTGGAGCTGGCGCGGGTTTTTGCTGAGGGGCCGCGCCCGAAACGCTCCATTCTGATTTTGTTCAACACGGGTGAAGAAATGGGTTTGCTTGGCTCCGGCTACTTCACCGACCAAGAGCCGCTCGTCCCTCTTGAGGCTATTGTTGCCAACTTCAACATTGACATGATTGGCCGCTCACGCGCACCCGGCGACACGCAACGCGAAAATGCGGCGCTGACCGACCGCGACGGCGTTTTCCTCATCGGGCCAGACAAACATAGCAGCGAACTCTTCGAGTTGAGTAAACAGACTAATGAGGAAACCGTCAGGCTGCGGCTTGATTACACCTACAATGACGAAAACCACCCGCTACGGCTTTTCTACCGCAGCGATCACTGGAATTTCGCCAAGCACGGTGTTCCCGTCATTTTCTACTTCACGGGCTTACATGCCGACTATCACCGTCCGACCGATACAGTAGACAAGATAGACTTTGAAAAGATGACCCGGATTACCAAGCTCGTTTACGCTACGGCTTGGCGAACAGCCAATCGTGAGCGTCGCTTTGAATTGGATAGATGGAAACGCCCTTCATCTTCAGATCGGCGACGGTGATTTTTTGACTGGTGAAGAGGAGGGGAAAACCGATGGGGAAGCGGCTGAAATGAAAACCAAGGATGTTTTCTTAGCGCGGAGGCTCGCACGGGCCTAACCTAAGAAGCGCGTCACTGTGAAGGTGACAAAGTGTTGGCGTCGTAAGCCAGTCGGCTAAAGCCTGTCGCGCTTGGCGTCGTTTGGTTCAACTGGGCAACGAGGTCGTCTTTTCGTTTGGCTTTGCCTATGGTTTGCTTCATTTCCCCATCCTGTTTTCGACTTAGACAGCGATGAAAAAGCTCTTTATTACCGGTGGAAGTGGTTTTATTGGGCGGTCGCTTCTCCCGGCGCTCAAGCTTGAAGGATACGATTTGGCAGCCCTGTCACGAAAAGTTCGTGACACTTCCAGCGGCGTTCGCTGGGTGCTGGGCGATCCGATGGCAGCCGATGACTGGCAAAAGGAAGTGGATGGCGCTTTCGGTCTTATCAACCTCGCCGGCGAGCCAATTGTAGGCAAGCGGTGGACGCCGGAGCAGAAAAAACTTCTCCGGGACAGTCGGGTAGCGACAACCCAGAACCTTGTCAGCGCCATTGCTCAGGCGAAACGCAAGCCGAAGGTTTTGATATCGGCTTCAGCGATTGGGCTATATCCCAAAAATCAGGAAACCGAACTAGACGAGACCAGTCATCCCGCCGACGACTTTCTTGGGAAACTCTGTCAGGAATGGGAAGACGCCGCCAAGGTCGCTGAAGTACACGGTGTACGCACCGTGCTGCTACGGATTGGCGTTGTCCTTGGGCGGGACGGCGGCGCACTGGCGCGGATGCTGCCGGTCTTCAAACTCGGCCTCGGCGGCCCGCTGGGCAGTGGGATGCAATGGTTTTCTTGGATTCATGTCGCTGATGTGGTCGGGTTGATCCAGTGGGCGCTGGCGTCGGACGCCATCCAAGGGCCAATCAACGCCGTAGCGCCGAACCCAGTGCGGATGAGGGACTTCGCCGCCACGCTTGGCAAGGTGCTCAACCGCCCGGCGTTTCTACCGGCACCGGCGTTTGCGCTCAACTTGATGCTTGGAGAATCAGCGCAAGTGGTGTTGGACGGGCAGCGGGTTGTGCCCAGAGCAGCCCTCCAGCAGGGCTATGTATTTCGTTTTTCGGCGCTGGAGGATGCGTTGCGCGACGTGGTTTGAGCAAAGCCGTTGTCGCTGGCGGAAGGCGGCGGCGAGGAGCGGCGCTGGATGACGACAATCGTGATGTCGTCTGACTGCTCGCCGTCCCCGATGTGGCGTTTGACATCCGCCACAATCGCCTCGCAGAGGGACTGTGCACCTTGGTCAGCATGGCGGTCGACAACCGCCGCTAACCGCTCATAGCCGTAGGCCGCCCTTTCCTCGTTCAAGGCCTCCACGACACCGTCACTAGTTAGCACCAAGCAATCTTGGCTTTCGAGGTGCAGGACGGCTTGCAGTTCGTTGTACGTTGTCCGCCGAAAACTCCCCAGCGGTAGGCCGCCGACTTCGAGGAACGTTACGGCGGACTCTCCAGAAAGTGCGCCGCGCCGTCGGTAAGCCGGCGCTGGCAAGCCTGCGTTCGCCACAGTAAAGCGGCCGCTAGTGAGGTCAAGCTGTACGTAGGCGGCGGCGACAAACATGCGAACCCGTTTCATATCCGGGTAGAGCAGCTCATTGAGACGCGTTAGCATGGCGGCGCAACCAAGTTTGTCCTCCTCAACTTCACTGCGGAACGTGGTCATCGCCACCGCCGTAAACAGGGCGCCGGAGACGCTCTTCCCCGAGACGTCACCCATAAAGATGCCAAGCGTTTTGTTCGGCCCATGAAAAAAGTCATAGAAGTCACCGCCGACTTCGCGCGCCGGCAACGTGGCGGCGGCAATATCCCAACCTTCAAGCTGCGGCGCATTCGTCGGCAGGAACGCCGCTTGGATTCGAGCCGCCAGCGCAAGTTGTTGCGCCTGACGTTGTTCTTCGATCACGCGCTCTAGGAGCGTTGGTTGAGTATCCCGCTCGCTTTCCGCTGGCCGCCACGTCAATGCCACCGTTGTGAAGGGCAGCATCACCGATAACGCCGGCAACCAAGGCGAAAAGCCCGTCGCTGGAAGGGTCGCTGCGATGACCGCCATGCCAGTCGCTTGATAAACCCAGATAGCACAGAGCGTCGCCCATAATCCGAAACTCTCGAAGGTCGCCGTGAGCGCTAACGCCAGCACGACATCCCGCACCCAGAACCACGGCGTAGTGAGGTTGTATGACGTCACGAAGATGAAGGGATCATTCCACCCGATGCCACCGACCAACGCCGTCGCCAGCCAAGCAACCCGGAGCGGCCAGCGAAGCCAATCCGCCAAGGCAAGCCAGACAAAGGCGATAAAAACAATGCCTTGTGTGAAGGTACCCGCGATCAGCGTCCCAAACACCAGCAACTCTGGCGACCAGGCGTCAAGCAGCAACATGAGCTGGTCGCTGGCTTGCTCTATCGGCCGCCTTGAACCGTTGGTCAGCCAACAAAACGCGCCGGTAAAACCAAGCAGCGCCCACCCAACACCGCTTCCGACCAAGTTGCGTTCTAACATTGTGGCGTAAGGCACGCGCCGGAGGAGCAGGACGGAGCGAAAAACCTCCGCACATGGGCGCTGAATCTCATACTCAATGTGCAGCAGCGCTGCGCACGCCGCCCAAACCGTTCCCATCTCCAGAAGGATGTAGATCAGACCGGAAACCAACTGGCTGCCAACGCTGATAACTATCCCCTGTTGAGTCTGCAAACTCGCCAGCCGCAGTGGAGAGCTGTCGCCGACCGGGCTTTCGAACATGCTCTTGTTGACGGTGTAAGGCAGCGAGGCGGCAAACGCTAACAGCAGGCTGCAGCCCACTACAGCGGCGCTTACGGTCGGGACACGCCAAAGAATGGCATGGCGGCGAGCTGTTTTGAGAAGGTACGCGATCGCTACCGCAAGTAAGCCAATTTGAAGTGACAGCGTGAGGAGCGGCGGAACAATGCTGAGATCAAGCTGACGAAGCTGGTTGACGGCGGTTGGTTGAAGACGATGCTGGAAGTACCAAACGGTTTCGCCGCGCAACCGCACAACAATCACGCGCGTCAGTTCCGGCAGCTCCGCCACAGGTTGTTGCCAACGAACCTCCGTTTCCGTCTGCCCCGGTACGCTTTCAACTTGAGGAGCGCCCAGCCACGCCAACCCAACGCCAGCGCCGTTGAGAAAAGCGCGCGCCCGCGCAATGGCCGTTTCCTGCGGCGGCTCGTTTGTCGTCGGTGGCGTCTCGCCGTTGAGATAGCTCACCAACTCGCCCGTACTGGTCAGGCCAATCCGTGCAGCCAGCTTGCCGTTGGATCGAAACCAGACGACGTGGTCAATCACCAAGGGCAAATGCGCTTGATGGGCCAAGCGGCGGGTGTCGGCTTCCGGCCGACTCTGGCGCAGCACGGTCAGCGACGGCCTATCCAGTTGGAGTAGGCGAAACGTAAAGCCATCCGGCGGCGGCTGGCCCGTTTGCCGAAGCAGAAAGTCATGCGCTAGACGGGTGTTGGTCGGGCGGTCGAGCTCATCAAGCAGTGTCAGGTCTGGAAGGTTTTGGCTTGTTAGCACTAAACCCGAGACCAAGCCAAAGAGCGCAATAACCGCGACGACAACTGTCGGGGGAAATGGCAACCGGCTGGTCCAAGCAGGCATCTGGACAGACTACTTTACCAGAGCAATCGGCAATGCCAGTCGTTCAATCCAGTGCCACCCCGCCATTACGCCTACGACGCCGTACAGCGATGGCGCTTCTGCAGCGAGTCGTGCCAGGATGGGCTACGGGGTCTTTCTCTTCGACGACTTCATCGCCTTAGTTTTCGCTGAAGCAGGGGGTGGAGCTTCAGCGGCGGCTGTCTTCTGCGGCATTGCAGTGGTCGGTTCCGTTGTCTTTGCCTTTCGTGTTCGCTTCGGCTTGTCGGCGACCTCAGCCGTCGGCGACAGTGCCGCCGCTGCGCCTACTTCAGGAGCCGTCGCTTTTTTGCTGCGGCGCGCGACTGGCTTGCGAGTCGGAGCTGGAGCAGGCTGGTCGTCTGGCGGTGACAGCGTCACGGAGGGAATGGATTCCTCCGCCATTGCGCTTTCGCTGATGGCGGCGTTCATTTTTTGGCGGCGTTTGATTTCTTCCTCAACCAGTTTTTCAAGAATTTCGTTTTCCGCCCGAAACCAGTCGTCCGCCATATGCTGCGGCGTACTGTAGCCGCGTTCGAGTGAAATCTGATGCGCCCGACGACGAATCGCATCTACAACGGCTCGGTCCTGCAGCAGTGACTGACGAACTTGTTGTGTATCTATCATGCCGTGCCCAGTACCTCCGTGGGTCTCCCCATAATGCGCGCCGCGCGGTGAAGACAGCGACCTTGAATGGCGACCGGCGCGAGCGTAGCTGGTGGGGAGTGCAAAGAATCGGCGTCGTCCAGCTTGTCCACGCATTGTTTGGAGATTTTTTTGGACGACAACTGCTAAAGACACTACCATGCGGACTTTAGTTTGAAAACCCTCGACAACCTCCTTTAGTCATCGGTGGCGTTTTGTTGCTGATGTTTTATGTAAAAACGCCTAGTTCTAGAAGTTATGGCTGACCGTACACCAACAATCCTGATCGTGGACGATGAGCTAAGCATGCGTGAACTTCTCGATCACGTCTTCCGTCGGGCGGGCTACCGGACCTTCATCGCTGAAAACGGCGCTCAAGCCTTGGAAGCCCTGCGGAGTAAGGTGTTCGACATTGTGCTGTCTGATGTCAGGATGCCGCGTCTTTCGGGAACGGAACTGCTGCATGAATGTCGGCAGCTCTCTCCTGATACTGTTGTGATTCTCATGACGGCGCACGGCACAGTGGAGCAGGCCCGGGAAGCCTTCAAGTTGGGCGCGGACGACTTTATTCAGAAGCCCTTCGACATTGATGAACTCAAGCTCATCGTCAAGAACGCTTACGAAAAGAGCCTCCTGCGCCGCGAAGTCGCCTTGCTCAAGCGCGAGCTGGGCGACCGCAACCGCCTGGAGAACATCATCGGACGCAGCCGCCCGATGCAGGAGGTCCTCCGCCTCATTCAAACCATCGCCGGGACGAACAGCACCGTCCTGATTACCGGCGAGTCTGGAACCGGCAAGGAATTGGTGGCGCGTGCCATCCATGCCTGCAGCCCGCGCAGTGACCGGCCGTTTGTCTCAATCAACTGCGGCGCTTTTACGGAAACTCTCTTAGAGTCGGAACTGTTCGGCTACATGAGGGGCGCGTTTACGGGCGCCGTGACCAACAAGAAGGGCCTCTTTGAGGCGGCTGACGGCGGGACGCTCTTCCTCGACGAAATCGGGGAGATGAGCTTAGGAATGCAGGTTAAGCTGTTGCGCGTCCTTCAGGAACGTTCGATTCGGCGAGTCGGCGGGACGGAGGAAATCCCGGTGGATGTCCGAGTCGTCGCGGCGACTAACCGTGATCTATCGCAGATGGTCGAAGCCGGTACATTTCGCAAAGACCTGTACTTTCGGGTCAATGTCATTCCAATCTCGGTCCCGCCGCTGCGTGAGCGGCGAGAAGACATCCGCGATCTGGCGATGCATTTTCTCAAAAAGTACGGCCAGCATCGCGTCCCTCCGGTGACTTCCATCTCGGAAGCGGCGCTCAAGTACCTTGAAAACTACTCGTTTCCGGGTAATGTCCGGGAACTGGAAAATTTGATCGAACGGGCTGTCGCGCTAGAGCCAACCCATGAAATCCAGCCTGAACGTCTGCCCGAGAGCGTCTTACGCTACGACCCGGCCCGCGCCGCCTCCGCCTTCGAACTACCGGAACAAGGTATTCATCTTGAAAACTTCCTGATGGAGATTGAGAAGTCCTACATTCTGCAATCGCTGCGCCGGACACGCGGCAATCAGACCAAAGCGGCGGAGTTGCTCAACATGTCGGTGCGCAGCCTGCGCCACCTCCTGGATAAGCATAAGATTCGGCACACGGCGAGCATGTTTCGGGAAAGCGGCGCGCGTACAGAAGACAGTTCAGAAACGCCCTGAACTGAATCCGCGTTTGCGCCGCCTCTTGACTTTTCAGACCGGCGGCGCTTGTGAAAGTCACCTATGAAAAAAGTTCTCATTGCAGGCGGCGGTTTGGCGGGCTTGGCGGCCGCCTACGACCTAACGCAGGCCGGCTGCGCGGTTGAGCTCTTCGAAGCGCGCGATGTGCTTGGCGGCAAAGTCTCTGCTTGGAAAGACGCCGACGGCGACTGGATTGAATCCGGCCTGCACGTTTTTTTCGGGTGTTATGAAGAACTCTTCAAACTGATGCACGCGGTCGGCGCAGACGCTTACCTCCGGTGGAAAGCGCCGGTTTGCCATTTCACCTTACCGGGCGGCGTCACCTACGACATCGTGTCTTGGCGCGGGCTGCCATTTCCCCTGCACTTACTACCGAACCTCGTCACAGCCAACCGGTTTTCACTAATGGAAAAGTTGGCGTACGGACGCGCCCTGTTGCCGGTGTTATTTGGCGACGGCGGCTATGCCGACGCCCAGGATGGCATAAGTTATGCCGAGTGGCATCGCCGGCAAGGCCTTGGCGACAACCTTCTCGGAGGCATGCTGCTGCCGCAAACCCTAGCGCTGAAGTTTTTGCCGCCGGACGAGTTGTCGGCGCAAGTAGTCCTCAACGTGTTTCGTCTGTTTTTGCGGCGGGACGACGGCTTCCAAGTCGCATTCCTTGAAGGCTCGCCGGAAGAATGCCTGACGCAGCCGTTGGCGCGCGCCATCGAGCGTGCCGGCGGACGCCTCCACGTGCGGTCGAAAGTCAAGCGCATTGAGCTTGACGCCGCTGGACAGATTCGGGGCTTTGTCGTCAACGACACACTGCAAACAGGCGACGCCTACTTGTGCGCTTTGCCGGTTCATCAAATGAATCGGTTGATCCCGGCCGCTTGGCGCGCCCAGTACCCGTACTTTGCCAACCTGCGTCACTTTGTGGGCGTTCCGGTCATGAATGTTCAGCTCTGGTTGGACGGTCGGCTGACGGAGCGCGACAATCTACTTTTCGGTGGCGCGGGCGTCACGCCGGTTTACGCCGACATGAGCCTGACGACGCCGCGTTATGCGCCGGCAAGTGGACATACCCTCCTTGAAGCCGTTGTTGCCCCTGCGCGCGACCTCTTTCAGCTGAGCGATGAAGAAGTCGTCGCGGCGGTCTGGGAGCGGATGAAGTCGTACTATCCCACAATTGCACCTCGGTTGAATGTTGTGAAGTCGGTCGTCGTGCGGATTCCGCAGTCAGTTTACCATCCGAAACCGGGGATTGAACGTTACCGTCCGACGCAGGCGTCACCTGTCCCCAACTTCTTTCTCGCGGGTGGGTTTACCCGCGGCCACCGGTTCTTCGACAGCATGGAGGGAGCAACTGCCAGCGGACGACTGGCCGCCAAAGCCATCCTGCAGTTTTTACGCAGCGCGGCCTCTAAAAACGCCGTCATTGGCTCAAATTCGGCCGCTTAGTGTGCTTTTCGAGCAAATCTAGCGAGTCAACCCGCCGGTCAGTGGGGGGCAGTGAGGAAAAGCAGTTGCGGTGCATCCGGCTAGGCAGCCTGCGCGGCAGGAAAGCTAGGCGCTCTCCCCGCTTTTGTCCGACGGGGAAACCGTGCGTCGCCGCTATACAGGTTGGGAAGTTTGGCGGCGCTCACCGGCTGCTGCGCTGGAGGGCTATACCTTCTCGAAAAAACTGCTCTGGGTGGTGGGTCAGCCCGCCAGTGGCGTGGCGGCGGCGTTCCACTGCTTTCCTGCGTGGAAGCTCGCCGCGCACCAACCAGCCAGCAGTCGCTTATTGCCCCAGCAGTCGCTTATTGCCTTGGAAAGCGTCTTAGCGCCTTTAGGAAGTCGCTAGCGCCTCCGTCGGTTCGGGCGTCAGCGCCCGGAAAGCGATCCGGTTGTCCTCAATAAAGGCCTCGATTTGCGTCGCGTCTTTGAAGTCACCCCGAATCACAGCGTCGGAGAGCGGGTCCTCGACAAAGCGCTGGAGCGCACGCCGGAGCGGACGCGCGCCATACTGGCGCTCATCGGCGGTTTGCTGCACGATCCAGCGCATTACCTCCGGCGTCGCTGAAAGCGACAAACCTTGGTGCGCCAAGGTGTCGTTGAGATGCGCAAACAAGAGCGCAACAATCGCTTCTAGGTCGGCTTCGGCAAGGGGCTCAAAAATGATGATGTCGTCCAACCGGTTGATGAACTCCGGGCTGAAGGTTTGCCGGACGGCGTTCATAACGGCGGCTTCGTCGTCGGTTTGTCCGCTTGGTTGGAAGCCCAAGCGTCCTCGTTTCTGGATCAGCCGTGCGCCGATGTTTGAGGTCAGGATGATGATGCAGTTCTTGAAATTGACCGTTGTCCCAAGGCTGTCGGTTAGTTGCCCATCTTCCAGCACCTGAAGCAACAGGTTGAACAGGTCCGGGTGCGCTTTCTCAATTTCGTCGAAGAGCAGAACCGAGTATGGATGCCGCCGGACACGCTCCGTTAGTTGCCCGCCCTCTTCATGCCCGACGTAGCCCGGAGGCGCGCCGATAAGCTTGGCGACAGCGTGCTTCTCCATGTACTCCGACATGTCAAAGCGGATGAGCGCACGTTCTGTTCCAAAGAGCAGTTCCGCAAGCGTCCGCGCCGACTCGGTTTTGCCGACGCCGGTTGGACCGAGGAAGAGAAAGCTGCCGACGGGACGCTTCGGACTGCGGACGCCCGCCCGCGAACGCCGAATGGCGCGGGCCAGCGCCGAAATGGCGCGTTCTTGGCTGATGACGCGCCGGTGGAGTTCATCTTCTAGCCGGAGCAACTTTTGCACATCGTCTTCCTTGAGGGAGGCAACCGGAATGCCCGTCCAGCGGGCAATGACCTCTTCAATGTCGGCGCGCGTCACAACCGGCGGCGCAGAGGGCAGAAAAGCCGCCTCTGCGTTGACCGATGATTCTTCGCCAAAGTTTGCGCCGAAGCTTGTAAAGTAGGTTGTGCGTCGCGGAACTGAAGCCGCCGACTGCGCCGCCCGCAGTTTGACTTGCGTTCCGGCTTCATCAATCAGGTCAATCGCTTTGTCCGGGAGGAAGCGATCGACAATGTAGCGGTTCGACTGATGCACGGCTGCTGCCAGAGCTTCCGGCGTGTAGGTGACGCCATGAAACTCTTCGTACTTTTCTTTCAAGCCGTTGAGAATGGCTAGCGCTTCTTCTTCCGTTGGCGGCGCGACGGGGACCGACTGGAAGCGTCGTTCCAGCGAACGATCCTTTTCGATGCTGCGCCGAAAATCGGCCGGCGTGGTGGCGCCGATGCACTGAATCTCACCGCGGGACAGCGCTGGTTTCATGATGTTCGCTGCGTCCAGCGAACCTTCCGCCGAACCGGCTCCAACCAGCGTGTGAATCTCGTCAATAAAGACGATGATGTTTCGCGCCTCCGCCAACTCGCGCATGATGTTTTTGAGGCGTTCCTCAAACTGTCCACGGTATTTCGTCCCAGCAACGACCAAACTCAGATCAAGCGCGACGATGCGCTTGTCGGCTAGGAAAGGCGGCACGTCGCCGGTGACAATCCGGTGGGCCAAGCCTTCCACAATCGCCGTTTTACCGACGCCCGGCTCGCCAATCAGCAACGGGTTATTTTTGTTGCGGCGACAAAGAATCTGAATGACCCGCTCAATCTCGACGCGCCGCCCAATGAGTGGATCAAGCATTCGCCGGGCCGCCATATCGGTCAGGTCACGGCTGTACTCAGCAATTCCGTTAGACTCTTTCTTGGTGACGCCTGTCGCAGGCGTTGTGGCGGGCGGCGCCAACGTCCGCAGAATTTCTTCCCGGATGGCATGGGGACGCAGGCCGTGTTCGTAAAGAATGCGCGCCGCCAAGCTGTTTTCTTCCCGCAGCAACGCCAGCAGCAGGTGCTCCGTACCGATGGCGCGCATGTTCAGGCGTTCCGCCTCTTCAGCGGCGTGAACAAGAATCCGTTTAGCTTCTGGCGAGAGTGGTAAGTCCATCGCCACTGTTGTGCGTTCACGGCGCACCGTCCGGGCCTCGATGTCGCGCCGTACGCTATCCAGCGTCAGATGGGCTTTGAGGAAAAAGCGGTTGGCTAGCGCTTTGTCTTCGCGCATCAGGCCCAACAAGAGATGCTCGGCTTCAATAGACGATGCGCCAAACTGACCGGCTTCGTACCGGGCGAAAAAAACGACCCGCCGAGCCTTTTCTGTGTATCGCTCGAACATATGGAGTTCCTCGCTGAGGAGGTCAGTATCCCGTCGGCTATCCGCCGAGGACGCTGCCGGATAGCCGAAAGGTTGCCGCTGGAACACGTCCGATTATGCGCTGACCTCCGGCTATCGTTCGTACCGAAAGCGACACTGCTCGACTTTTCAAGCGCCGCATTCTTCCGAGACGCCGTTGAGCAGCGCAGTACGCCGGGATTGTAGGGCAGAAGTCGCTCTAAGTCAGGTGAAAAGCAAGGCGCGCTGCACAGACAGCACACGCCTGCAAAGGGCTGCCCTTCCTGCCGAACGTTTTGACGAATATATGTCTATCGCGGGCACAGCGGTTACCCCTTTCCTCTGGCAGAGCAGACCGCTAGCTTGCACGTGTCTTGCCCGCGAGCGAGCGCGTCAGGCAGACTCAACGAAATACCTGGATCCAAAGTGCCTGTTGAGGGAGACTGATTATCCATTGTGCCGGCGTCTTGGTTGTCCTCCCTACGTTCCGTCTTGGCGCGTTTTCCGGAGCAGCGCTTGCTCGTGCTTGGCGACGCCATTGCGGATGAGTTCGTCCATGGCACGATTGCCCGCGTTTCGCGGGAAGCGCCGGTTTTGATTCTACGACACGAGTTTACAGAGACCCTTCCGGGCGGTGCCGCCAACGCCGCTGCCAACGCCGCCGCGCTGGGCGTCGCCGTCACGTGGATCGGCGTCATTGGGCGCGACCGTCCGGGACGGCGCGTCCTGACTGACTTACGGCGGCGCGGCGTCCACACCGGCGCGGCCGTCGTCCTGCCAGGACGGCTGACGCCGACTAAAACGCGCGTCTTAGCTGGCCTACCCAACGCCGCCCGTCAGCAAGTCATTCGACTCGACCGCGAAGACACAACGCCTTTGCCGTCGGCGGTCGCAGAGACGTTGGCGGCGCGCATTCGGGCGGTTTTGCCGGAGGTGACCGGAGTTGCGTTGTCGGATTATGGCTACGGCAGCACGCCTCCCGAAGTCATTGCACTGCTTCAGGCGTGGCGGCGTGAGACAGGCTTGCCCGTTGTCGCTGATTCCCGTCGCCGGTTGGCCGATTTTCGCGGGCTGACGGCGGCGACGCCAAATCAGGAGGAAGCCGAGCAACTCGCCGGAACAACCTTCCGGCATCTTGACGACGCAAGCTACCATGCGGAACAGCTGCGGCTTCGGCTGGCGCTAGACGCCCTGCTTCTGACGCGCGGTTCTGAGGGGATGACCTTGGCTCGGCGGGACGCCGCGCCGGTGTCTATTCCCGTCTATGGGGGACGGACGCCGGTGGATGTAACGGGAGCGGGCGACACCGTACTGGTCGCCTTTACCGCGGCGCTCGCCGCCGGGGCCGACTGGGAAGCCGCCATGCGCTTGGCGAACGTCGCCGCCGGGCTGGTCGTGATGAAGCGCGGCACGGCGACGGTTTCCGCCGCCGAAATCGAGGCGGCGCTCATGCTGGAAAATGATTCGTGACGCCAATCGGGTATGACATTTCCACTACCTACGGCTTTCGCCATTCGCAACGTTGTTGTTCAACCGCCGCTTGTCCTTGCGCCGATGGCCGGCGTGACGGATTCGGCGTTCCGTGGCCTTATCAAGCGGCTAGGCGGCGTCGGCTTGATTGTGACGGAGTTCATCAGCGTTGAAGGGCTAACGCGCGGCAATCTCAAAACGCACAAAATGATGAAGTTTACCGCCGACGAACGCCCTATCTCGATTCAGTTCTTCGGTGCTGATCCACAACGCATGGCCGACGCGGCGGAGATTGCCCAGGAGGCCGGAGCTGACATTGTGGATGTCAACTGCGGCTGCCCGGCGAAGAAAGTCGTTGGCCGCGGCGCTGGATCGTCGCTCCTGCGTGATTTGCCGCACTTGGCGGTCATTCTGCGCGAGATGCGGCGGCGCATCACAATCCCGCTGACCATCAAGATTCGGACCGGCTGGGACGACAACTCCATCGTCGCCGTTGAAGTCGGCAAGCTTGCCGAGGATTGCGGCGTCGAGGCGATCGCCATTCACGGGCGGACGCGCATGCAAGGGTACAGCGGTTGGGCCAACTGGGACATCATCGCGCAGGTCAAGCAAGCGGTTTCCATTCCCGTCATCGGCTGTGGCGATGTTCGCCAGCCGGCTGACGCCATCCGACGTTTCCGTGAAACGGGTGTGGACGGCGTGATGATTGGACGCGGCGCGATGGCCAACCCGTGGATTTTCCGGCAGACGACCGAAATCATGCGCGGCGAAATGCCCTATCGCCCGACGCTCTATGACAAGCGGGACCTGTTGCTGGAGTATTTCAACCTCATGCTGGGCGAGTGCCCGACAGAAACCGCCGCTATGGGGAAAGTCAAGCAACTGTGCGCGCAGTTCACAAAAGGACTGCCGGGCGGGGCTGTGTTCCGTACCCAGGTCTTTCACGCACAGACCCGTACTGAACTGACTGACCGCATCGTGGACTACTTTACGCGGATGGCCGAACGCGAAGCGGCTGGAGAAGTATTGCCCGAACCGGAGGAAGCGCCGCTTGAAAGCTTGCCGGACGACGTTTGCCAAGCGGTCGCCGTCGGCGCATAAAGCCGTTTTTTATGGTGTTTGTGCGCCGGCTTGGGGCGGGCGGCGACGCCTTCACGCCGGCGCAGCAGGGGCGGCCTCCACGCGGTGGGAAGCGAGCCGGTGTTGTTTCACGCCAATCGCTGACGCTCAACCATCAGACAGCGATCTACAACGACCCGCAGCCCAGCATCGCGTGCCCGCTGCACGCTCGGATGCACCACGCCTAGTTGAAGCCAGAGCGCCTTGGCGCCCTTGGCAATTGCCGCCTCGACAATCGGCGGCACGTCTTCCGACCGCCGAAACACATTCACAAGGTCAATCTCTCCGGGAACGGCGGCTAAATCAGGATAACTCGGCCGCCCAAACACCTCTGTCTCCATTGGATTGACCGGTACGATGTCGTAGCCCCACGCCAGCATAAACCGGCTCACGCCATAGCTGGCGCGATCCGGCTTCGACGACAAACCGACGACGGCAATTCGCCGACAGTGCTCCAGAATCCATGCAATGTCGTCCGTCCGCTGAAAATCGGCGACGGAAAAGTCAACCGCCACGCCGTCACCCCCGCATCAAAAAATTGCGCGAAGAAAAAACCTCTCGCTTGCCCCGGCGCATCTGCACTGGCAAACCTGCGGTGGGCGTAAAATGCGCCGGTGGGCTAGAATGCTACGATAGCACGTCGTCGCGCCTAACGCGGGGTACACTGTGCGACGCACCTCCTAGACGGGGGACTTTCACATGGCACGTCTTCTAGGACGCCTCTTGTTCGTTGGGCTGCTGTTGGCGCTGGTCGGCGGCGCTTCCATTACACCGGCCGCCGGGCAGATTAGTTGGGGACGCGGCAAGGAAAGAAAGCCGATGTTGCCTAACCCCTACACGTTCAACGTACCGCGTGACACCCTGCTGGAAGCCGTCAAACAAGTCCTTAGCGACCGCGAATTGGTGATTGATGAGAAACTCAGCGCCGAAAAGCCCGGCCGTCTCGTGACCAAGCCCGTTGTTTTTACGCGCGGCGCGTTGACCTCCGGGGCGAATCTGGAGTTCATTGCACGGCGGCCCGGCGGGGCGAACTTTACTTGGGTGCGCGGGCGGTATGCGCTCGAAATTGAAGCCCTGCCGCTTGATCCCCAGCGGACGCGCCTGACGGTTTATGCGCGCATTGAAGGCGAGTACCAAACCGAGACGGGCGGCGTCTGGGTCGAATGTCCCTCACGCGGCGTCAAGGAAAATGAAATCCTTGAAGCCATCATCAAACACCTAAACGGCGAATCCTGATGTTTCCTCTTGTCCAACTTGCGCTCGGCCGGCTTCTGCCGGCGCTGGCCGTCAACTGGTGGTTTGTTGGCGGCGTCGCACTGGTGGCCATTTTTATCCTCCTCGCCGTGGCGCTGTTGTGGTTCGCCCTGCGTCAGCTCCGATCCACACCAGACACTCGTGATGTCGGCGATGATGGGTTGCTTGGTCTGGTCGCCTCCGACCCGTTTGCGCCTGCACAACCGGCGGCGCTTGAACCTGTCCGCGCCGAGACGCCGGCGCCAGGCGTCGCGCCGGTCACCCCCCTAGAGCGCGGGTTGGCAGTTGAGATTCGCCCGCGTGTGACGGCGGAAGACATACCGACCCTGACAACGGAGAACCTGCCGGCCTTGACGGCGGTTTCTGAACCCTTGTCTGCTGCGTTGCCCCGCGCCGAAACACCTGCGCCGGTGGTTTCTCCGTTGCTTGAAGATGCGCCTGTGCGCGCCGCCACAAACAAGTTGACGCCGCCGGAGGAAGCGCCGCCGCCTTCGACGACGACCGGTGTTCTTTCCCCACCGGCGACGGCCAAGCTTCCTTCACCTGCGGCGTCCACCAGTCCCTTGGCGCAGGACATTCAGGAACAGCCGCCACATACTTCGCCGCTGCTTGGACGAGAAGCAACCGCACCACTGGCCACTGCGTCGCCAGCGGAAGGCGCTCGCTCGCCTGTGACCCTGCAGGAGCGTGCGCCGGTGGAAGCGCAGACCGCTAATCTGCGCGAAGCTCGCCTGACGGAGCGCCTTCCAGCGCAACGGAAGGCCTTGCGTCCGCCCCAACCGCCGCCAGCCGCCGCGCCGCTCGTTGCCGCGCCTGCCTCGGTCGCCGCCACGCCGGTTGCGCCGCCGGAATCACCGCCAGTGCAAGTTATCCCCAAAGTTGCTTCCCCTGCGCCACTGCGTCCCGCCACTGAGGTTCCGCCGCCGCGCTTCCTAGGCGACGATCGCCCGACCGGTATTGGGCGCGAGGCCGCTTGGTTGGGTGTGCTGCTTGCCCTGTTTGTCACCGTACTGGGAAGTCTCGTCGTCGTCTTCTTCCCGGCGGCACGCAACCGCCTGCTGCCGCCAAGTTGGGCCGAGCGCGTCGCTGCCCTCCCGCGCGGCCTTGGGATTGAAGCGCCTCCACCGCCGCCCATCCCAGCTAAGCAGGTTGAGGTGCGCCAGTACGCCAACACATATTCGTCCGCCCCTAAAGGCGCGACGGGGAAAATCGCTCGTACTGTCACAATCGCTGGTCGTGTCAAAAACATCTCCAACGAAAAGCTCTCTGACTTGCGGGTAGAAATTGAGCTATATCCGCGTGAGCCGGACGGCGCGCCGCCGGAGCGCCGCATCATCTATCTGACGCCCGCCACGCTTGAACCCGGACAGGAGGGGCGTTATACCCTCACTGTCGCCGACGCCGACTACCGGCAATCCTCGCTCAAGCGGATTATCACTGGCGACGGAAAGGACCTGAAGGAGGTTCCGGCGGTTTTTATTCCGGGAACGCTTGAGCCGCCCGCCGAAGTCCCGGCGAAAACGGCGCCGGCTCAATCTCCGACACCATCGCGCCGCCGACCAAACGCATGATGGATTTTCTGAAGTACCTGCTCGACCTCGTTCTGCACCTCGACAAGCACCTCAATGCGCTGGGCGGTCAGCTTGGCGGGGGGCTTTACGTCCTATTGTTTCTGGTGATTTTTTGTGAGACGGGCTTGGTGGTGACGCCGTTCCTACCAGGCGACTCACTACTGTTCGCCATCGGCGCGCTGGCGGCGACGCCAACCAGCGTCCTTAACGTCCATCTGGTTGTCGTCGTTTTGAGCATTGCGGCGATCCTAGGCGATACGGTCAACTACTGGATCGGGAAAAAAGTCGGCCCGGCGGTGTTTCGCAGCGATACTTCGCGTTTGTTTGACCGCCGCCACCTTGACCGGACAGCGCGGTTCTACGCCAAGTACGGCGCAAAAACGATTATTATTGCGCGGTTTGTCCCTATTGTGCGCACCTTTGCCCCGTTCGTCGCTGGCATCGGCGCCATGCACTACCCACGATTCCTGACGTACAACATCATCGGCGGCGTGCTGTGGATTACCTCGATGACTTACGCCGGTTACGCCTTTGGTAACATTCCGTTTGTAAGGAAAAACTTTTCTCTGGTTGTGCTGGGCATCATCTTTGTATCGCTGCTGCCGGCCGTCATCGAGGCGTTGCGTGAACGGTTCGGGGCGCGTCCGCCAGCGGAAACCTCCCCTGCCGTAGCTCCTCTGGCGGCCCCGGAAAAACTACCGTGAGTGAAACCATGGTCTGGATTTTGCCTCGCCTCTCACGGAGGGGTTGGTTAGTTTGTGCCTTCAACTGCCTCTGTGCCCTAAGCATCGCTGCCTGCGGCGGCAAGATGCCGGACGCGCCGGCGCCCCAGCCGGCGGCGAGTGCGTCCGACGCTAAGCGAAAGCCCCGCGTAGCGCTGCTGAGTCCCGGTCCGATTAGCGACGACGGTTGGAATGCCTTTGGCTATGACGCGCTCAAAATCATTGAGAAGGAACTTGGCTGCGAAGTACGGCAGCAACAGGTCAATGACAGCCCGGCCGACCGGGAGCAAGGCTTCCGCGCCTTTGCGCAGGAAGGGTTTGACGTGATTATTGGCCACGGCGGCGAATTCACCGATCAAGCGCTGACCGTTGCGCGCGACTTCCCCAACACGACATTTGTCGTCACAGCCGGCGACAAAGCTGCGCCGAACGTCGTTAGCGTTGTTTTTGACACCGGACAGGCTTCCTACCTGGCCGGTGCCATCGCCGGGACGCTCTCCAAAACCGGACGTGCTGGTGCGATTGGCGGACAAAACATTCCGGCCTCGGCGCGCAACTTGTACGCTTTTCGGAACGGGGCGCACGCCGTCAACCCCAAGATGGAAGTCTCTATTGCCTTTATCGGCAGCTGGACGGACACCGCTGCCGCTCGTCAGCAGGCGTTGGCGATGATTGACAAGGGCGCGGACTTTCTCATTCACGACTGCGATGCAGCGGCGGCCGGTGTTTTCCAAGCTGTCAAGGAGCGGAACATCCGCGCCTTCGGTATGCAGAAGGACCAGTCGCATCTGGCGCCCGACCACATCATCGGCAGTCCGACAAGCAATCCGCGTGGGTTGGCTGAAGTCGTCCGTCGGATTTTACAGAAAGAGCAAAAGGGCGAAGTCGTCCATCTGGGCATCAAGGACAACGCCGTCGGATTCGCCGTCAAAAAGGGCGTCATCCCAAAAGAGCTTGAAAGCAAGCTCAACGCGCTGACGCTTGCCATCCAGAAGGGCGAAATTGACGTGTTCAAGGAACAACCCTGAGCGCCGTGGCAACGTGGGAGCTGCACGACATTGCCAAGCGGTACGGCCACGTCCGGGCGCTCGACGGCGTATCGCTGGTCATCAAGCCGGGGCGGATTCACGGCCTGCTGGGTGAAAACGGCGCCGGCAAGTCCACGCTGATGAACATCTTGTTCGGCGCTACGCGCCCTGACCGCGGACGCATTGCACGCGACGGACAGTGGATGATGTTTGCTTCTTCACGCGACGCCATTGCCGCCGGTGTCGGTCTTGTGCATCAACACTTTCATCTAGTGGAGAGTTTCACGATCCGTGAAAACGTCTTACTCGGCGATGTGCGGCCAGATGAGGCGCGGCTTCGCGCCGCCGCCGCGCGGTTGGGTTTGGCCGACAGTCTCAACACAGTGGTGGGTCGGTTGCCGGTGGGCGTTCGGCAGCGGGTGGAAATTCTCAAGGCGCTCTACCGGCAAGCGACGCTCCTGCTGCTTGATGAGCCGACAGCGGCGCTGACGCCGCCCGAAGTGGAGACGTTATTTGCCTTCGTACGGGAACTGCGCGCGGCCGGCGCAAGCGTTGTGTTCATCACCCACAAGCTGCGCGAGGCGCTGGAGCTTTGTGACACGATCACGGTGCTTCGGCAGGGGCGCGTCACGGCGACGTACGGCGCAGCAGAGGCGACACCCGACGACTTGGCGGCGGCGATGGTCGGCGGGCGGGCGGCAGAGCCGGCTACCGAGCTGGCGGCCGCACCCGGCGACGAGATTCGGTTGCGGGTCGAAAGCTTGGTGGTTGAAAGCGACGCTGGCCCCGGCGTCCGGGGCGCATCCTTTGAGGTTCGCGCCGGAGAAATCTTCGGCGTCGCCGGTGTGGACGGCAACGGTCAAACCGAGTTGGCTGAGGCGTTGGTCGGGTTGCGCTCGGCCAGCGGGCGGGTTTGGCTGGACAATGCGCTGGCACCGACCGGCCGGCGGGCGCGCATGGCGGCGGGGCTGCACTACATTCCGTCCGACCGCCGCCGCGCCGGACTGGCGCTTCATCTGTCGGTGGCGGAGAACGCCATTTTGGGGGATGAAACGTCTCCGGCATGGCGAAGATGGGGGTGGCGACTCGACGGACGCGCCATCCAAAGGCATGCGGCGGCGCTGACTGAGCGGTTCGCCATTCGCGCGCCCGGCGCGTCGTCCCCCGTCGCGGCGCTTTCCGGCGGCAATCAACAAAAACTGCTGGCGGCGCGTGAACTGGCGCGGCGGCCGCGCGTTTTGGTGGCGGTCAATCCGACGTGGGGTGTGGACATCGCTGCTGTCGCGGCTATTCACCGCGCCTTGCGCGCCGCCTGCGCGGAAGGCTTGAGTCTGGTTTTGATTTCGAATGAGCTGGATGAAATCCTCAGCTTGTCCCATCGCTTTGTCGTCATCCACAGGGGGCGCTTGTCGTGTGCGCTGACGCCGGACGCGCCGCTGACGCTGATTGGCCGTCTCATGGCCGGCGATGGCCCAACGTGGGAGCGGTATGGCGCGACTGTCTGAGGCGTTGCGTGCTGCAGCGTTGTCGGCGGCGGCCGTCCTGATGGCGCTGGCGGCCGGGGCCGTCGTCCTGCGGATGGCGGGTTATGCGCCGCTGCCGGCGCTGTGGGTTATGGCGAAAGCGGCGTTCGGCGGACGATTCGCTGTGGCGGATACCTTGGTCAAGGCGACGCCGCTGGCGTTGTGCGGCGTTGGGGTGGCGCTGGCTTTTCGCGGCGGGCAGTTCAACATCGGCGCGGAGGGACAGATGCTGCTGGGCGCGCTGGCGGCGGTTGTTCTGGGTTTGCAGTTTGACTCCGGGTGGGCGATTGGACCGGTTCTGCTGGGCGCGGCGGCGGCGGGCGGCGTGTGGGCGTGGTTGGCCGCATGGCTGAAAACGGCGCGCGGCGTCAGCGAAGTGATTTCGACGCTCATGCTCAACTTCATTGCGTTCTGGTTGGTGAGCTGGTTGGTTCATGGGCCGTTGCAGGAAGCGGCGAAAAGCTACCCACAGACGGACATGGTGGCCGCAGCCGTGCGGCTGGGACGCTGGTTGCCGCCGACGCGCTTGCACACAGGTGTCTTCGTAGCGGTCGCTGCGGCGCTGGTCGGCTACGCTTGGTTGTTTCTCACGCCGACCGGACTCCAGCTGCGGGTTCTGGGAGAAAGCCCGCAGGCGGCGTGGACAGCCGGGATTGACCCGGACCGAACAGCCCGGCTGGCGTTGACCATCAGCGGCGCCTGCGCAGGGCTGGCGGGCGGAGTTGAGGTGTTGGGCGTCAGCCACCGACTGTACGAACAGTTTTCGCCGGGCTACGGCTATATGGCGATTGCTGTGGCGTTGTTGGCGCGGCAGCATCCGCTCGGCGTCCTACCGGCGGCCGTCTGTTTTGGAGCCTTGGAGGTCGGCGCGGCGGGTCTTCAGCGCGCCGTCGGCGTCTCAGCGGGGCTGGCGGGCGTCGTGGAGGCGTTTGTGATGCTGGCGGTGGTACTGGTCGGCGGCCGACGCAACGAACAGACGTGATGCGCGCCCAACAAGGACGCCAGGGGCGGACGGACCGACTTGTGCGCATATTCGCCCGTCGTGGTCGTCTTCTCGGAATTCGTCACATCCCCGGCGGCGTAGACGACCGCCGCCGAACCAACTCATCCATCCACGTAAAAATGTCGGGCAGCGCGTCGGGAACGACCAGCAAGTGTTCAGCCTCGTAGAGCTTGAACGTCGTCGGCGTCTCCTGTGCGCGGAGGCGTTCAGCAAGTTGTTCCGAGCCGGGACGCGAGAAATCCTTGGTTCCGGCGGCGACAAACGTCGGCAGCGTCTTGAGCGCCCCGGTCGCTCCCGGTGCGCGCCCAGAAATCGGCGCAATGCCGGCCAAACGATCGGCGTACTTGGTCGCCACCACCAAGGTCGTCACCGCGCCTAGCGAGTGACCGACGATGAAAATTTGCTTGGCTTTTGGGGCCAGCCGCGCTGGAAGCCGCTCGATGACGGGGCCGTAGTCGTCCAGCGGACTCGTCACACGCGGACAAGCCGCCGCCCACCCGCGCGCCCGGCACAGACGCACAAGCTCCCCGTCGCCGTAGCCGTCAAAGAACATATTTTCGCTGCCGCCTGCGCCGTGAAAGGCGATGACCAGCACCGGCGCATCGGGGTTCGCCCACGCTCGCACCGGGAGCGTCCCCTTCGCCGTCGGCAGGCTCACCAGCGCTTCGCCCGTCAGGTTGGTCAGCGTTGAACGCGGCGGGGTTGCACGCAGCGCCGCCGCAAGTCGCTCTGCATCGCGGAGCAGGCCGGCGGCGGCGAGGTCGGTTTCGAGCGGCGGTTTTTCGCGCAGCGCCTTGAGCAGGTTCAACCACATCGTGAGGGTGGCGCGCTCGATGTCGAATGTGTCCGGCGCAAGCGACTTGGTAATAGACGCGACAGCCGTCTCCAGCGCCGCCAAGCGGCGGTCAAGGTCGCGGGCGCGACTCAACCCGATGCGCCATGTATGCCGCGTCGGGTTATCGGGCGTCCCCACCGTGACCTCCAACGCCGTGTCCACATCCTGATCCTGCGCAGCCGGTTCGCAGGCGACGCGCACGCGGTGCGGCAGCGGCGTCGCGGCCGTTAGTTGTACGGTCGTCACCGCCTTGCCCAACGCCAGCCGCAGCGTCAGATTGGGACGCGGCATGTTGACTTCATAGAGCGCCGCAATCGTCACATCGAGCATGGATTCGCGCCGGTCAATCAACGCGCGCGCCGGCGTCACGGACAGCGCCGCCGCCCAGCGGTCGGCCGCATCCGGCGTTTGGCCGCGCAGCGCGGCGGTTGTCTCGTCCAGCGACTGGGCGACGATGCCAGTGTTGCCTGAAAAGAAGCCAAGTACGGCCGTTTGGACGCGCGGGATGGCGGCGGCTCGCCGGTCGGCGTCGCGGCAGGCCATCCAGGCGCGTTCAAGGGCGCGCGTCCGCCGGCCAAGTTCGTAGCGTCCCTCGGCAAAGCGGATGGGTCCGGCGGGCGACGGCGCAGGTTGTCCGGCCGATGACGGCGATTGTCCGAAGACGAACGCGCCGGTCAAAGACAGCGCGACAGTGAAGGAAACGGCGAGCGACTTCATCGAAAAAGCATTGCCTACGTGGAGCTGCCGGCCGGGTCAGCGGCTTTGACGGCGGCGACCATGGCGCGGCGCGAGTCAGCGGCGAAACGCTTCTGAAACAGGCGCGTAACCGGACAGGCCAGTTGCGCCAGCGGATGCGCCGGACGCGAAAACGCCAAGATGTCGTAGCACACTTCGTCGTCGGCTGCATCCCATTCAATCAGAAAACGCTCCTCGCCGGATTCCACGTGCGCCGGCAGCGTACCGTAGCCAAAGCCGAACCGCCGTTCTTCGGCGACGACGTACACGATGCGGCAGGCGTTGAGCGACCAGAACCCGAAGTGCCACGGAACGACGGCGACGACACGCCCGACTTCAAGCGGCGTATCTGTGTAGTATAGGCGCAGCCATGGCATGGCGAACATTGTCCACCGGCGCATGGCGGCGACAGCGCGCTCAAAAACTACGCGCCCGTAGCCGAGACTGATGCGCGTCCGGTCAACGGTGTACCCCGCCGGCAGCGCAACGGCGTCGCGCGTCGCGCCCTCTCCTTCGTACGTGACAGGCAGCGCCGCCTGCGCGGCCAGAAAGGCGTCTACTTGCTCCGGTGTTGGTTCAGTGAAGCAAAAAATCTTGGCGCACGCCATGTCGCACTGTGTTTTTCAGTCCCTATCTTCACAGGTTAGAAACTCCTCTGAGGTTTTTCTTCTCTAGATGTTCCAGCGATGATGGTAATCGCGTCGCAGCGAAAGGCGTGCGCCAGTGCTTGGCATGAACCGGCCGCACAACCCACAGAACTGTTTTCGCCCGGCGCGCGCCAACGGCTCAATGCGCCCTTGAGTTGCGCGCCTTGACGGGCTATCGTGAAAAACTTCATCCACTTGGCGCTTGTTGTGCGACCAACGCCGTCGTCCCACGCGCCGCCCGCCGTAACCGGAATTGAACGAGGTACTTTGCTGTGGATAAGGAAATCGCCGACCTTGAAAAAGCCCTTGAACGCATCTGGGCTATTGCTCGCGACTTTGGGCTGGACCCGTTTCCGGTCAACTTCGAGATTGTTCCGGCGACGGTCATGTATGAAATCGGCTCGTACGCCCTGCCGGGACGCTTCTCGCACTGGACGTTTGGCAAGGCTTACCACCGGATGAAAACCATGTACGACTTCGGTTTGTCCCGCATCTACGAAGTCGTTATCAATACGAATCCAGCCTACGGGTTTCTGCTTGAAACCAACTCGCTGCTTCAGAACAAGCTCGTCATGGCGCACGTGTTGGGACACGTGGACTTTTTCAAAAACAACGCCTACTTCGCCCGCACCAACCGCCGGATGGTGGACGAAGTCAACCTGCATGCGGCGCGCATTGAAGAGTACGAGTTCAAGTACGGACGCAAAACCGTCGAAGCCTTCCTCGACGCTGTACTCTCGATTGAAGAGCATATTGATCCTAACTTCTTTATCCGCAAGGAACGCGACCTGCCGCCTGCCCCGGCCAAGAAACCGGCGTCGGGTAAGCAAGATCCGTTTGAGGACATTCTCCGAATGGGTGAAAAGCCGGCGGCTGACCTGACTCCGACCCCGCAGCGGAAACCTGGCGAGCCGGTCTATCCTGAAAAAGACCTTGTTTGGTTCATTGCAACCTATTCGCCGGCGCTCGAAGAGTGGCAGCGCGACGTGATGATGATGATTCACGACGAAATGCTGTACTTCGTCCCCCAGATGCAGACAAAGATTATGAACGAAGGCTGGGCGAGCTACTGGCATGCGCGTATTATGCGCGAATTGTGCGAGGGCACAGATGAGTTCATCGAGTTCGCCGAACTGCACGCTTCGGTCGTCTCGCCGCATAAGGGACAGCTCAACCCGTACTACTTAGGCTACAAAATCTTTGAGGACATCGAGCGTCGCTGGGACGACCCGACGCCCGAAGAGCGGGAAGTCTATGGTCGCCCCGGCGGGCAGGGACGCGAGAAAATCTTCGAGGTCCGCGAAGTGGACAACGACGTGTCGTTCCTGCGCAATTATCTCACCAAGGAACTTGTCGAAGAACTTGACCTCTACGTGTACGAGCTGGTGGACGAGGAAGAATGGACGATCACCGATAAGCAGTGGGAGCGTGTTCGTGACCAGTTAGTGGCGAACATGACTAACTTCGGCTTCCCCTACATTGAGGTGACAGATGGCGACTACAACCGCAATCGTGAACTCTACCTGACGCACCGGTTTGAAGGCGCGGAGTTGGATTTGAAGTACGCCCGCAAAGTGCTGGAATACATCTACCAACTGTGGGGACGGCCGGTTCACCTTGAAACGCGCGTGGACAATGACGCGCTCGTGCTGCACTACGACGGCAGCAGCCACAATGAAGACTAGCAACTAGACCACCGCTCTCAGCCGCCAAGTCGGCCTGACGCGCCAAGCTTGAATCACTGGAGGACGCCACCGTGCGCGGTGAATACCAGACGCTTCGCATGCTTGCTCTTGAGGGCAAGATTACCGAGGAAATGATTGCCGTCGCCGAAGACGAACGCCTCGACCCGGAATTCATCCGGCAAGGTCTCGCCGACGGCACCATTGTCATTCCCAAAAACATCAACCACAACTTCCGCCCGATTGGGATCGGCAAGGGCCTCAGAACAAAGGTCAATGCCAACATCGGGGCGTCGGGCTACCACCAGTTGCTTGAAGAGGAAATCCTCAAGCTGCACGCCGCCGTTCAGTACGGCGCGGACAGCGTGATGGACCTCTCAACTGGTACGGATCTTGACCTCATCCGCGAAACGCTTCTTCGGGAAAGTCCGCTGATGCTGGGGACAGTACCGATTTATCAAGTCGCGGCGGAGGGTTCGATTTTGAAGATGGACCCGGAGGAACTGTTCGCCGTCATCGAGAAACAAGCCCGGCAGGGCGTGGACTATATGACGGTGCACTGCGGGGTGACAAAGGAAACTGTCAAAAAGCTGCGCAACCACCAGCGGATTGAAGGCATTGTGAGTCGCGGCGGGGCGTTGTTGGCGGCCTACATTGAAGCGACAGGCAATGAAAACCCGCTCTATGAACAGTTTGACCGGTTGTGCGACATCTTTGCGCGGTATGATGTGACCTTCTCGCTGGGCGATGGGCTGCGTCCGGGCGCCACCGCCGACGCCAACGACCGGGGACAGTTGGCCGAGTTGCTAGTGCTGGGCGAACTGGTGGCGCGCGCCAGAGCCAAAGGCTGTCAGGTCATGGTTGAAGGGCCGGGGCATGTGCCGCTCGACCAGATTGCGGCAAGCGTTCAGCTCCAGAAGCGCATTTGCGACGGTGCGCCGTTTTATGTGTTGGGGCCGCTGACCTGCGATGTCGCGCCGGGGTACGATCACATCACGGGCGCGATTGGCGGCGCTATCGCCGCTGCCGCCGGGACGGATATGCTGTGCTATGTGACGCCAGCCGAGCATTTACGCCTCCCCGACCGGCAGGATGTCATCGAGGGTGTCATTGCGACGCGGATTGCGGCGCATTCCGGTGATTTGGTCAAGGGCGTCAAAGGTGCGAAGGCGTGGAATGATCAGATGTCCCGCTACCGGAAACAGCTTGATTGGGAGGGGATGTTTCGGCTGGCGATGGACCCGGAAAAAGCGCGGCGGTACAAGGAGGAATCCGAAGCGGCCAACGCCAAAGTTTGTTCAATGTGCGGAAGCCTCTGCTCAATCAACCTTGACAATGCCGCCATTGAAAAATTTTCTCGTAGCAAGCCGGACACTTCGGAGAAGTTCCTTGCCTCGCGGCCGGCGGTCGCGGCCGCCGTCGGTGATTGAAGTTCGGCCGCCCAAGTAAGCGCCTGTGGTGAAAAGCCGCTTGACATCCGGCGGCGTCCTGCCTACTCTGAGTCGTTCCCCGACGACGGGTGCGGTCACGGGCGGTTAGCTCAGTGGTAGAGCATCGGTCTTACAAGCCGGGGGTCACTGGTTCGAGCCCAGTACCGCCCACCACGTCGGATGCGGGTAGAAGCAGGCAATGTGGGCGTCGGGGACGCGAGGTTTGCGGAGTTGTAGCTCAGCTGGTTAGAGCGCCGGCCTGTCACGTCGGAGGTCGCGGGTTCGAGCCCCGTCAGCTCCGCCACAAACGTCAAGGGAAAAAGCCGTTCTTCATTGGTTTGGAGAACGGCTTTTCGCTTTTCGCCGTATTCTTTCGCCTGCGTTTGATTCGTCGTCGGTTGCGTTTCGCTTATGCCGTTAAGCCACATTGACGAAGCCGGGAGGCTGACTATGGTGGATGTGACGGACAAGCCGCCCACCGACCGGACAGCCGTCGCTTCCGGCGTAATTTACATGCAGCCGGAAACCCTTGACGCCATTCGCGCCCGCACGACCCCTAAGGGCGATCCGCTTGAGGCGGCGCGGCTGGCGGGTGTTTTGGCCGCCAAACAGACCGACCGGCTTATTCCGCTGTGCCATACCTTGCCCCTGACGCACGTCAACGTCGAGTTAACGCTGGGGCCTGACCACATCGCGATCACAGCGACAGCGCGGGCGCGGGCGAGTACTGGTGTTGAAATGGAAGCGCTGACGGCTGTCAGTGTAGCGGCGCTCACGTTGTTCGATATGTGCAAAGCGATAGACCGGACGATGCGGATTACCGACATTCAAGTGCGGTCAAAAACTGGCGGCAAGTCGGACTGGAACACCGCCGACGGAGGCGCGTAGTGGATGCCGGTCAGAAAGCGCAAGCCGGCCAACCCACACTTTCCGCAACTCGAACGGGCGCTGGCCGAGGTGTACGGTTGGGCGCCAAATGTCGGGCTGCGGACGGCGTTGCAAGCCGTGGTAACGGAAAAGTCGCGGCGGCTGTTGTTTGACGAAACGACCTACTGCCGCGTGGCGGCGCAGTCGCCCGGCGAGCTGCACTCCATCGCCGAGGAGATTGCGCTTGGGGAAACGAGTTTCTTCCGTGAACCGGAACAGTTCCGCGCACTGTGGCGGTTGGTGTTACCGGGACTGATTGAGAAACGGGCGGGCGTGAAGCGGTTACGACTGTGGAGCGCCGGCTGCTCGACAGGTGAAGAACCGTTTTCGCTGGCGATGATCCTTGAGGACCTGCTAGGCGACGCGCCCGACTGGCGGATTGAAATTCTGGCGGTGGACTTGCGCAGCAAGGCGCTGTTGCATGCCAGTCAAGGGCGTTACCATCCGCTTCAGTTGCGCAATCTGGATCCGACGTTGCGTGAACGCTTCTTCCATGGCGTCTACGCGCCGGACGCGCCGCCGGGCGAGCTTGACCGACGCTTACGGCGCAACATTCGACTGCGCCACGCCAATCTCTATGACCCGCACCTTTGGCGACATCTGCCCGGGCCGTTTGATGTCATCGTGTGCAGTAACGTTCTAACGCACATGCACCATACGGCAATTCAGCAGACGACGGCCCGCCTGCAACAGGCGCTTGCGCCGGGCGGTTACTTGCTGGTGGGCAGCGCGGAAGTCTGCCTTGTCAATCAGCCGCGTTTGCGGGTTGCGCCGACTCTACCAGGTGGCTTTTTCTCCCGACCTGAGTAGCCCCACCGGGCGCGGCGACACAATGCCCTAACTCGCCCAGCGATGACCCACAAGATGAACCGCCGCCATTTTCTGTTCCTGTGTTGTCTTGTCCACGACTTGCAGCGGGTGGTTCTCGGCCAGCGGCGCGCAACAACACCGCCGGTGCTGGGCCGCGCCAACTCAGCGCAGCGCTTGTTTGCGCGCTTGCTCCAGCTTGAGGACCAGCGCAACTACGACGACGAGGCGTTTGTCGAGATGCTCAGCTCGTCCAACGCGCGTGTTCGGCGGCGCGCTTGTCTGGCGCTCGGCCGAATCGGCGATCCTCGCGCCTACCGTCTGTTGCTGGAGCGGCTGTATGACGACGGCAACGCGCGCGTCCGCGCCATGGCGGCGTTTGCGCTAGGCGAACTGGAAACGACCGAACCGCTGGAGGATTTGCGCCGGACGCTTCTCCGGGAGGCCGAGGTCGTCCCGGTGCGAGCGCGCTGCGCCGAAGCTCTGGGGAAAATCGTCGCCGCCAACGCCAAGACGCTGGACGCTGATACAGTCCACACCATGCTGGCGGCTGTGCTGGCATCGCTCCCGAAACCAGACGAAGAAATTGCGCCTGAAAGTGAGCGGGAGCTTTTCACGGCACTGTCTCTGACGGCGGCGATGCGCATGCGGCAAGCGGCAAGCGCGCCGCCGCTAATCAAACTTCTGGCGTCTCCAAACGCCTCTGTTCGCTTCCATGCCGCAAATGCCCTGGCGCGATTGAGTGAGTTACCGGAAACTGCGCAGGCTTTCGTACGCGAGCGGGAGCGCCTTCTGACGTATTTCCGTGAAGAAAAGCAAGCGGTTGTCCGCGTGGCGCTGGCGCGTGTGCTTGGGGCGCTGGGCGACGCGGAAGCGACGGCCGTTTTGTTGAAGGCGCTGGAGGCGGATAACGCCGCCGTACGCATCGCTGCTATCCGAGCGCTCGCCGCCACGCGCGTACCGGAGCAGGCCGCGCCGCCGCTGCTGGCGCAATTGGCGTCGGAGTTGGGGCGTTACGGTGAAGTTCCGGACGCGGAGCGGCCGACATGGCCGGGACTACTTCAGACGCTCACGTTGGCGGAAACGCTAGGCCGCTTGAAGGTCGCCGCCGCACGGCCGTTGCTTGAACGCCTGCGAACGCTCCCTACTGGGCATATCGGCGCAGCCCCGGAAGTAGAAATCGCGCTAGCCCGACTGGGGGCGGACGCCTTCTTCGGAGCGAACACTGAAAAGCCATTGCTTCCACCGGCCGATGATTGGCGGGCGCAGGCGAACTACTTCGCCGGATTGGCGGTGTTGCCACCAGATGACGCGCGGCGAGCGCGCGTCGTAGAGCATTTTCTGGCGCTGGATGCCCTGGACGCACGGGCGCGGACGGCGCTGTTGGCCGCCATACCGAAAACGCCAGCGTGGGCCGCATTTTGGGCGCGCGAGTTGCGTCATCCCGATGTGATGGTGCGCGCAGTAGCGGCGGCGGCGCTGGCTGTATTGCCGCCGACCGAGGACGGGCGGGCGGCGTTGAAGGCGGCGTTGAAGTCTGCGGAAAACGACGTGCAGAATGACGCCCGACTGGCGATTTTGGACGCGCTGGCGGCCGACCCTCACCCGGAAGCAAAGGCGACGCTTGAAGCGGCGCTGCGCGACGCCGACTGGCTGGTGCGCAAGCGGGCAGGCGACATCCTACTGCGCCGTCTATCGCCCACGTCGGATGCGGACGCGCGCTCGGCGCAAGTGGAGGAAATCCGCCGCCGCGTAGGAATTTGCCAGGTGAATCGCGTCGAGGCGTTTTATGGGCGGTTAGTGCGGCAATATGCGCGCCGCCCGTGCGCCGTCGTCACGACGACGAAGGGAGAACTGACGCTGGAGTTGTTTCCCGAAGATGCGCCGCTGACGGTGGAAAACTTCATCACGTTAGCCGAACGCGGCTTTTTCAATGATTTGACGTTTCACCGGGTCGTTCCGAACTTTGTCGTCCAAGGCGGCGATCCGCGTGGGGACGGCGACGGTGGCCCTGGCTATCAGATTCGCTGCGAAATCAACGAGCGACCTTTCATACGGGGCAGCGTCGGTATGGCGCTTTCCGGCAAAGACACAGGGGGAAGTCAGTGGTTTATCTGCTATCTGCCGCAGCCGCATCTGGACGGCGGCTATACGTGCTTTGGACAGGTAGTTGACGGTTGGGAAACTTTGGATCAGCTTGTCTGTCGGGACCGAATCTTGAGCGTGCGTATCGCTTGATGGAACGGCGGGCTTCCTTTGCGCTACCCGGACACTGCGCTTACGTCAAGTAGGTTGTGGCGCAGGCTTCAATCTCCTGCGCCGTGTCAAGCGTCAGAGCTTGCGCGATGAATCGTTCCGCGTCCCGAATCGAGAGCCGGCGCAGCGTGGTTTTGAATCCGGGCAGCGCCGCCGGTGACAAACTGAACCGACGAATGCCCAAGCCCAGCAATGCCAGCGCACACAGCGGCTGTGCCGCCATTTCCCCGCACATTGTCAACGACTTGTTCGCCGCCCGGGCCGCCGCAACGACGATGTTCAAGCTCGATAGAACGGCTGGGTGCAGCGGCTGCTGCAAGTAGCCAACCCGTTCATTGCCACGGTCGGCGGCCAGCAGGTACTGGACAAGATCATTGCTGCCAATTGAGAGAAAATCGCTTTCACGCGCTAAACGGTCGGCAATCAGGACAGCGGCCGGCGTTTCAATCATTGCGCCGAGTTCAATCCGCCCGGCCGCTGCGCTAGACGGCGCAACCGCCTGACAAGCTTCATCGAGCCGCCGCCGCGCCATGCGCAGTTCGCTAAGACAGGTCACGCGCGGGAGCAAAATCCGCACCCGCCCGACTTCGGCGGCGCGCACTATCGCCCGCAGTTGCGTTCTGGCGACCGCTTCGTGGGCCAGCCACCACCGGACGCCATGCCACCCCAGCGCCGGGTTGGGCTCGGCGACGCGCAGCGGCGCGGGTAAAGTGTCGCTACTGAAATCAAAGGTCCGAATCGTCGCCGTTCTATCTGGTGAAGCTTGAATGACGGCTTGGTACACCGCACATTGCATGTCCTCGTCTGGGAGAGCTTCGGCGTCGCTAGGAACAATAAACTCCGACCGGAAAAGCCCAACGCTTTGCGCGCCGCAGCGTTCTAGGGCTGGCAGTTCGGACTGAATCTCAATGTTGGCCAGCAGGTGGCAGGCGACGCCGTCACGGGTGACAGCTGGGAGGCGCGCCGCCGTCAGCCTATCACGGCGAAGTCGTTGCCCAGCGGCGCGGCGTCCCAAGTAAACCGTCTGCGTCGTGCGCCGGGGACGGAGAATAACCTCACCCTGCGAACCGTCCACGATACACGGGACGCCCTCTGCGGCATGGTCGAGCGCCTCACGCGCGCCGAAGACGGCTGGAATGCCTAAACTGCGCGCAATAATAGCGGCATGCGTCATGACGCCTCCGGCGTCAGTGACGAGACCGCTCAGATTTGTCGTGTTCAGCTCCGCCAACATCGTCGGTGAAATGTCGTCGGCGAAGATGATGGAAGGCGACTCCAAGACTGGAACCTGCAGCGGTTGACCGGAAAGGATACTGATCAGTCGCTGCCCGATGTCCTGAATATCGTCACGTCGCTGGCGAAGGTAGTCGTCTTCCGTACGGTCAAAGTTTGCCAACAATGACTCAACAGCGCGCTTGACAGCCCATTCAGCGTTGACGCGGTGTCGCCGGATGTTGTCTTCAATCGCCTGCGTCAGAACTGCGTCATCGAGCATGAGAATGTAGGGGTCAAGCAAGTGCGCCGAATTTTGACCAGCTTGTTCCCGAAAGTGCTGTTTGACCGCCTCTAGGTGGCAACGCGCGCGCTGCATCGCCTGTTTGACGCGCGTAATTTCCAATGTGACACGATGCGGCAGGACATTGATAAACAACGGCGGCCGGCTCTGTGGCGCTAGACGCACAACTTGCCCAAAGCCGACGCCGGGGGAAGCCGGCGACGCTTTGAAGCAGAGTTCCGCGTCAGTCAGCGGACTAGAAGACATGGGACGACTCCTTGTTCTCGGTGAAAAGGGCAGCGACGGCCTCAATCGCCGCCGCTTCGTCTTCACCCTCGGCGCGGATGACAAGCTGAGTGCCCTTAACAGCCGCCAAAAACATCACGCTCAGCAGGCTGCTGGCATCCACAAAGTCGGCGGCGTCGGCGCGGCGAATCAATACGCGACTCTGAAACTGCTGAACGACCGTTACGAGCCGCGCAGCTGGGCGTGCATGCAGGCCAAGGGGATTAACGACGGTAACAAGTCGTTCCAGCGGCATGGAGCGTCTGTTCAAGGGTGGCCGGTCGAGATGCCTCCGGGCGCAGAGGGCTCCGCCGGCCAAAACAAGCGATGTCCTACGCTAGCTTGTCCGCATCCGAACAAGCTCGCTAGCTAAGTGGATGCTCTTGCGTCCCTGCTCTATGACGCAGCGCGCCACATCCAGCACCGTCCAGTCAGTTGGTGCAGTCGCTAGTTTGATGACCATCGGCAGGTTGACGCCGGTAATGACTTCAACCTGCACCGGCCCAGCATACGTCATGACCAGGTTAGTCGGTGTGCCGCCGAACAGGTCGGTAAGCAGCACCACGCCGCTGCCCTGATCGGCCTCCAAGATGGCGCGCTCAATTATGCCCCGCGCCATATCCACATCATCATGCCAGTCAATCGAAACAGCCCGCACGTGGCTGATGTCGCCGACGATCATTTCCGCCGCGTGCAACAGCTCGGTGGCCAGTTGTCCATGTGTCACGATGACGCCGCCGACGCGGGGCATATAACCAGAAACCACCCAGTTGTACGTGGAATGTCGCGGCCCAGAAACGGCGGCCGGTGAGAAACGCAACGCAAACGGCGACCGGCGGCCGTGCGTCACGGCGTTTTTCTTTTGTAGCACACCGGCCAACGGCTTGACGAGTCATGCGTTTAGCATCGCTGTTTGCGAATCATTTGTCCTTCGCCGGAGGCGTCAGCGGGACGCCTCCGGCGACGCGGCCAACGCTTGCGCCGCACGCTCATCTGACTGACGCGCCAAGCCTTGCCGCGCCGCCCGCCGTACCAGCGGTGACGGATCGCGTAGAGCGTTCAGGAGCAACGGCAGCACGTCAGGGTGACCGTCTTCGCCAAGTCGCTGAAGTAGGACGGCGCGGACGGCGGGGTCGCTAACTGAAAACGCTTGGCGCAGGACGGCCCGCCCGGCTTCACCGCAGGCTAGGAGGGCGTCCGTCAGTTCGTCCGGCGTTACTGTAAAGCCTCCAGCCTGTCGCGCCAGCAGCGATGCCAGCGCCTCCACGTCGCCGGCGCGTCCCAGCGCTTCTACAGCGGCCGACCGCACCTGCGTCTCTGGGTCCGTTAGCGCAGCGCGCAGCAGTTCCCGACTTTCGTGGTTGGGCGGCAGCATCCCTAGCGCCCGCAGGGCGTCGGCTTGCAGGCGTGGATTTTTCGCCCGCGCGCGCTTGAGAACGGCCTCGCGGGCCGCCTCGCCGAACTCAGCGACGGCCCGCGTCAACCACCAGCGCACTGGAAACCGAGTCTCCACGTCCAGCCGGCGCAAAAGCGCATTGAGCGTGTCGGTGTCGCGGTAGGCGCGCAACAAGGCGGCTGCCGTAGCGCGTACGCTTGGCTCGGGCGACTCTAGTCGCTGTAACAAAGCCGTACGCGCCGTCTCTGGAGCAAGTTGACGCAGCACTTCATACGCCCCGTACCAACTACGCGCCTCGCGGCGGTCAAGCATCGCCAGCAGTTCGCCGTGCGGCGCGGCGCCCTGTTGTAGCAGCGCTTGCCGCGCATAGAACCGAACTAACGCCGAAGCGTCGTTGAGCGCGCCGACCAACGCCGGCGGCGTTTGTGGATCACGCCATTCGCTGAAGCTTCGCGCCGCCGCCGCCCGCACTCGCCAATCGGGGTGATGCAGGGCCGCCAGCAACGGCATGACCGCCGCCGGCGGCTTTGTTTTGGTCAGCGCACGTATCGTTTCCCCGACTAGTTCGGCGTCCCGGTCGCGCAACAGGGGCAGCAGTACGGCGACCGCCTGTTCTCCGCCGATCTCACCCAACGCGGCGACAACACGCATCCGTAGGGCCGCCTCAGAGGCATTGAGCGCGGCCGTCAACGCCGCCGTCGCTTCCGGCCGCCCAAGCCGCCCTAACGCCGCCGCCGCCGCCAACCGCACCGCAAGCGGTTCGCCCTTACGCAGCCGCGCCGCAATCTGTGGCACGTGGGCGGCGTCGCCAAGTCGTCCCAGCAGGCGCAATGACTCGATGCGGCGTGCGACGTTTGGGGAATCTAGGTCGTGCAGTAGGCGTTCTGGCGTCACGCCAAGCCGCTTCAGTGTCGCCGCCGCCGTCGTCCGAACAGAAGGGTCAGCGTCGTCCAGCGCTGCAAAAAGCGGTTCGGCTGCCCGCGCGTCCCCTAGCCGACCAAACGCCTCGACGACGGCACGGCGTGTCTGTCCGTTTCCATTGGCGAAGCTCCACCGCAGCGCTTCAAAGCCTCTTGCGTCGCCCAGCTGACTAAGCTGAAGCGCGATTTCAATCCGTGCCGTCGGCGTCAGTGTCGGGTCGGCAAGCCGGGCGGTCAGCGCCTCCGGCGTGACGCCCAACGCTTCCAGCGCCTGATCAATAACCGGCGCATGCGCCGATCGCGCTGCAAGGAGCGCCGCCGCTGCCACATCACGGTCAAGCGCTTGTAAGACCTTGAGATAAACCGTTTGCGTCGCCGCCGGCGGATTAGTTTTGAGCCGTTCGACAACGGCTTCTGCAACGTCACCGGCTGGATGCGCCCGCAAAGCTCCGATTAGGAGCGATGCTATTTCGGCTTCGGCCGCTGGCAAGACATTCAGCGTTTCCGCCAACGGGGCGTGCGTCCCATACGCCGCCCACGCTCGCGCCGTCGCCAACCGCACCGCCGCCGAACCAGACTGCAGCGCCGCCGCCAGAGCCGGCGCAGCCCGTTGCTCGGGCTGACGCGCCCAGTCCTCCAGCAGGAGGCGCTGAGTCGCTGCATCAAAATGTGTAAACTCGGCAATGATGCGCTCGCCTGCTGACTGGTCGCCCGTCCGATACCGCGCTAGCGCAATTTCCCGATCAAGGTTCGGGTCGTTTCCCATCCATTCGGCTAGTTTGGCCGCCGGAGCGCGACATTGGAAACGCGCGATGCACCGCACAACGATGCGCTTTTCGTCCGGCGTCAGCGTTTTCTCAACGAGGCGGATAAGCACAGGCTCGACAGCCGCCGCGTCGAACCCTCCCAGCGCGTCGAGGGCAAGCCGGCGCATCGTTCCTGCTTCGCCTTCCGCCACCCGCGCCACCAGCGCGAACCCGGCCGGAGCGCCGATCTCACCCAGCGCGACAATAATCCGCGCTTGGTTATCCCAGTCTTCAGCGTCAAAACGCGCCACAAGCGCCGGAACGGTGGCGGCGCACCGCCTCTGTCCAAGCGTTTGGATAGCGCAAGCTCGAACATACCAGTGAGGGTCGTCCAATCCGGCGCTGAGTTCTGGCGCGCAGCCCAGCGCAGTGGATAACGTGGATGCGCGTTTCAACCAGTCAGGCGGTTCCGGCGGCGTCTGCGCCGCACTCGCTCCCACGAGCCAGCAAAGCAGCCCGGCAAGCAGCCAGATTCGGTTTCTTAGGCTAGGCATGACGGAGACCTTCCGCTGGATTGAGCGTCGCTGCACGCCAGGCAGGATAAACGGCAGCCAGCAAGCTTAGACCGAGGGCGACGCCAAGCACCACGGCCGTATCAAGCGCGGAAAAGCGAAACGGGACAGACGCAATCGAGTAAATCCGCTCATCAAGCCGAATCAACCCGTAGCGGTCGCAGACGATCGTCGTGGCTGCGCCCAGCGCCCCACCGCACAGCACGCCCAGTAGCCCCAACGCCAAGCCCTGCGCCAGAAAAATCAACCGGATGGCGCGCGGCGTCGCGCCCAGCGCTAGCAGGATGGCGATGTCGCGGCGTTTTTCCGTGACCAAGAGCGTCAGCGTGGTGACGACGTTGAGCGCTGCGACCAAGATCACCAAGCTGATGACGACGGCGAACGCCAGACGCTGAAGGTTCAGTGCGGCGAACGCCGTACGATTCAAGGTTGCCCAATCTTCAATCACGTAGTCAGCGCCGAGTTTCGCCTGCAAAGCCGCCGCCGCCGCTTGGTACGCACGTGGGTCGTCGAGCATGACCTGGATGACCGTCGCCGGCGCTTCATCGCCGGTCAGCCGACGCGCGGCGTCCAGCGAAATGTAGGCCCAAGCGGCGTCGTATTCATATAACCCCGACTCAAAAAAGCCTACAACGCGGAGAGGGTAGGCGGCCGGCAAGCGGCCAAATGGCGACAGTTCGCCGCGCCCGTGCGGCGTCAACGCTTCGACGACATCGCCGACGCGAAGCTTGGCTTCCTGCGCCAGACGCTTGCCTAGAATCACGCCGTCGAGAATCGTTCCGTCCGGGCCGCGCGTCGGCGTCAAATCCGCTAGCCGAACGCCCGGACATAGGGTGCGCGTCACTTCAAGCGCATCCGGCGGTTCCGACAAATCAATGGCTTTCAACACGGCCGCCGCCGTCCGTGAACTACCGACCAAGAGGGCTTCCCGGTAGGTGGTCGCCGTCGCCGACCGCACCCCCGATGTTTGCTGGATGCTGGCCTTGAGGGCGGAAGGGGCGTCAAGGGGGCGGCCGCCGCGCCGCAGAACGTTGAGGTGCGCCGTCCCCGCGAGAATTTTGCCCTGCAGCTCGGCCTCCATCCCGCTCTGGAAGGCCAGCGCGACGGTCAGCGCCCACACGCCGACGGTCAACCCCAGAAGCGCCAGTCCGGCGGCGACGGACAGGGCGGCTCGCCGCCGCGCCCAGAGGTAGCGCCACGCAATCAACCACACATAGCCCATGCCGCCTTTCCCACTACCGGCTTACTGGGTTTCGGCTGTTTGCCCACGCTGCAACTTGGCTTCAATGCGGTGGATTTCTTCTGGGTCGGTCGCCAAACTCCGGGCAATTTTCCATTGCCGCCGTGCGCCTTCCAGATCGCCCATCCGTTCCAGTACGTCGCCCAGGTGGTCGTTAAGCGTCGCGTTGCGCCGGTCATATCCAAGCGCTTGCTCGATGTAGTATTTCGCCAAATCCAGCCGGTTTTGCTTGAAGTACACCCAGCCGAGGCTGTCGAGAAACGAACTGTTGGTGGGCTCGATATTGACCGCCCGCTGCACCAGCGCCAGCGCCTCGTCCAACCGTTCGTTGCGTTCGGCGAGGAAATAACCCAAGTTATTGAGCGCCGTTGGGTTGTCCGGGTCGAGCGACAGCACGGTGCGCAACAGTTGCTCTGACTCAGCGTACTGTTTGCGGCGTTCGAGAATCGAACTCAGCGTAACCAGATAGGCGATGTTCTTTTCGTCGTAGCGCACCGCCTGCCGCGCCGATTGTTCAGCGTCCTCAAACCGGTTGGCGTCGCTGAGGATAATCGCCTTCATCTGCGCAATCTCGCCGGCGTCGTCAACTTCCTCGGCGACTTTTTTGAGTTCTTTCAACGCTTGGTCAACCTGCCCTAACCGCGAGAGCACCTGCGCTTCGAGATAGACAAACTGCCGCTCCTGTGGGAAACGCCGCCGGGCGGCGCGGGCCGCCTTGAGAGCTTCTTCATGTCTTCCCTCGCTGCGCAGCGACTCAATCTCCAGCATATCAGCCAGCGCGCTTTCTGCGCCCAGCATGCGCCGCATCCGGTCGTAGGTGGCGATTTCCTTGTCGTTTCTGCCAGCGGCTTTGTAGGTGGCGGCGATCCGCATCAGGATGAGTTCAGCGCGCTCGCGCTGGCTTTCGCTTACAGAGTTGTCAGGGTTGACGACGCTGCGCAGCGCCGACTCGTAAGCGGCGACGGCTTCCTCTATCCGTCCCAGTTCAGCCAGTGTTTCCGCTAGGGCGTACTGCTGAGCCAACGTCTCCGTTACATCCTGACCGGCGAGCGCCTGCTGCAGGGTTTTGACGGCTTCTTCGCGCCGGCCGCTGCGGCGCTGCACCTGCGCCAGGATGGAAAGGGCTTCAGGATGATTGGGGTGGACGGACAAAATCCGTTGCACCTGCTGTTCGGCGTCGGCATAGCGCCCGCCGCGCATCAGCGCCTCGGCGTAGCTCAGCGTCAGCCGCAGGTTGTTGCCGTTTTCTTCGAGCAGTTCGCGGAGCACTTCAATGGCCTCAGCCGTTTGCCCCGCGTACAACAGCGCCTGAGCGAGCCTGTAGCCCCACTGGGGATTTTCGCCGCTAAGCACATAGGCTTGACGCGCCGTGTTGGCGGCGTCACGGTAGCGCCGTTTGCGGAAGTACAGCTCCGTGGCAGCGTCAAACTCTTCCGGGCCGCCCTGATTGGCGCCGATCAGCTTGGCGTACGCCGATAGAGCGTTGTCCACTTCATTCAAATCGCGGTAGAGCCGTCCCAGAAGCCGGTACACATCCAGATTGAGGCTATCCAGTTTGGCGACAGTCTCAAGCGCGGCGACAGCTTCGCGGGCCTTCTCACGGTTGAACGTAGCGCCCAGCGCCTGACTGTAAAGCAGCCGCCCCAGCAACCAGTGCGCTGTGGCATCCTCCGGGTCGAGGGCGACTGCTTGCCGGGCATGCTGTTCCGCGTCTCGCAGGTTGCGCGCTTCAAGGTAGAGATTGCCTAACTCGACGTGAGCCGCGGCCGCTTTCGGATCAAGCGCCAACACTTCCTTGAAGGCGGCAATCGCGTTGAGGGGGTCTGCTTGGGCGACGTAGCGCCGCGCCTGCAGGAATTTCTCGTAGGCCTTGATCCGTTGGTCCCGTGACGCCTTCGCAGGCGGCGGCGAATGCGGCTTTTCGGCCCGCGGCTTAGGCGATGGTTGCTGTGGGAGCGCCGGCGTTGTCACCGACCCGGCCGCCACAAGGCAGCCCGAAAGCAAAATAGCAATTCGTGTAACTGGCATAACCGTGAAGCTCCGGAGGAAGCGGAAAAAACGCCAAGTGAAAAAGCCGACCGCGCCCTGTGGGAGGGGCGTTGTTGCGTTGTGTAAATCTAGCCGACTTGCCGCCGCTTGGGAATGATTTCCGCGCAGGGGGAACACAAACCTCCCGTCCACTGTGGCCCACTCAGGATGACGCCAGGGCGCCAGCTCAGTTCGGTTTTTCCACGCCAGGAAGCGGTGGGAATTCCCGCCGAAGGTACTCTAGGAAGTCCGTCAGTCCGGCAGCCTGAAAGTCATGGATGAAAATGTCGCGGACCTGAGGGTCAGCAAAGGCCGCTCCGCCGATGACAATGCGTGCGCCATGTCGGCGGGCTGTTCGGTAGAAATGCCCATAATCGCGCCGGAGGCGCTCGAGGTCGTGCACGATGGTCGCCGAAATGCAGATAAGGTGTGGGGCGAACCGCTGGGCGGCGTCGGCGAAAGAAAACAGCGGCGTGTTCGGTCCGAGCGAGATTACGCGCCAGCCTTCGGTTTCCAGCACTTCGACCACCAAGTGCAGCGCAATTTCGTGTAGATCGCCCTCCGGACAGCCACACAACGCCAACCGTCCGTGCGCAGGCGCGCGCGGCGTTTGCCGGTGGAGATGCTCCGTCGCCGCCAACGTCACCTGCGATGCGAGGTGTTCTTCCCAGATGTTGAGTTCGCCGCGCCGCCAGCGTTCGCCAATCAAGTGCAGCACCGGCGTCAAGATGCGTTCTTTGATGTCAACGGCGGAAACGCCGCCCTGGTAAACGCGCTCCAGCAGCGCCATGCCGGCTGCTGCGTCGCCGGCGACGGCGACTTCGTAGTAAAGCGCTTGCAGTTGCGCCCAGTCGCGCGCCGCCACAGCTCGATCGAGGCCGCCAAGTTTCACCGCGCTCGCTTGTTCCGCCTGCAGCACGCCGCCTGCCTTCCGTTGGAAGTCAAGCAACGCCTGTAAGGTGAAGCGCCGGTGCCCGCCGGGTGTCCTTAGGCAGGGCAGTGCGCCGCTGTCGCTCCACCGTTTGATGGACGACTCACTGACGGCCCACATGCGCGCTACTTCGGCAGTGGAGTACGTCGGCGACTGATTCGATGTAGGCGGCGCAGAGCGTTTAGAGCGAGGCACGAAACGGCTACCTAGGGTTTGCGGTGAACGTTTTGAGCGTTTTTGGCAGGACTCTTCCAACCAAACTGTAAGCGACCTCGGCGATTCGGTCAAGCCGCCCGCCAGTCACTAGCTTAGCGATAAATCGCCTTTTCCAAACTATTTAGACAAGCCTCTTGGTTTCGGGCGGCGTCGGGTTCGGAAAAAAGCGTGCGAAATGACTTGACTGATTTGAGCGTTTTTCGTACTCTTTGCGCCGTGAGCCGAGTCAAGCGGCGACCAAGCAAGAAACAACGGTCGCCAGCTCTTCAGAAACGGCTCAGCGAGATTGTACGGGCTTGGCGCGCATCGCTTGTTTGGAGGCTTGGAACGACGACTCCGGGGGGAGTTCTCAGGTCTCTTGACGCTTGGGGGGTTGCGGTGCGCGTCAAAACTTCGTGAGTCGGCGGAAGCCGACGAGAACCGATTGGGGCGCTCTCCTCTCGGAGCGCCCCAACCAAATTTTCCGCACGGAAGTCGCCCGTAGATGTGCGGTTATGCTTGGTTTACTGGATAAGCTTCGGGTAGGATGGCGAGGCAAGTTCCCACAGCGTTGTTTCACCAGAGGCATTCGCATGACATCGCTTAAGGTTCGAGTGGCGGCGACGGCGGTACGCCTCGCGCTATGGCATCCGCGTTGGGCGTGGCGGGTCGTCCGTTGGGTGACGCCGCCGGCGCTGCTCGTGCGCCGCTGGTGGGCGCGTCTTCGACCATCGCCGGAGGCCCGCCTTTTGGAGACATTGACGCAGGAACTTGCCCAGGCTGTTAGCGGTGAGAATGTGGATTGGCGGGATGTTTACGCCCTCGGCGAGTTGTGTATCCGCCGACACGCCTACGCGGAGGCGGCGCTGCATTTCCGACGGGTTGCCTTAGCAGCGCAGGCGGAGCAGGAGTTACGGCGTTCGGCGGCTTCCTGGCTGGGGCGCGCGCTGGAGTACGCCGGAGACTTACCGGGCGCAAGGGCGGCATATCGCGCCTACTTGGCAGCGTTTCCTGAAATCAGCCGCTTTGAGCGCCAGCGTCTGGAGCGCCGTCTGGCTGAGTTGGACGGTGTTTCAATTGAAGCCGCGCCGGCCGCGGAGCCATTTCCGGCGTCAGCATTTGAACGCCCCAGCCGATTGGCCGTTGGGAGACGCCGATGATGACGCCGACGCCCGCCGACACGGCGGCTACAACCACCAACGCTCTGGGCAGCGCGCGCGAAGCTGCGCCGCCGGCAGTCTTTCTGCCGCTGGTTGAACGAATTCAAGCCGTCGCCCACATTGTGGACGCCGCCATTGCGGATGATCTACGGGAGGTCACACAACCGGAACTGCGCCAGGCGGTGACGTACTTGTTCGAGGGCAAGGGCAAGCGCCTGCGGCCGTTCCTCGTCGTGACGACGGCCGAAGCGGCCGGCGGCGCGCTGGAGGAAGCTATCCCGCCAGCGCTGGCGGTAGAGTACTTGCACAATCTGTCGCTCATTCACGACGACTTGATGGACGGCAGCACGGAGCGCCACGGACAGCCAACCCTGCATACCCGCTTTGGGCTGAGCTTAGCGCTACTGGTGGGAGATTGGCTTTATGCCAAAGCGGTCGAGCAAGCGTCGCGCATTCGTCGCCACGCACTGCGGATGGTGCACATTCTCGGGCAAACAGCGAAGCAAATGTGCTACGGCCAGTTTGACGACCTGTACTTTGAGCGGCGCTTTGATTTGGATATCGAGGACTACCTTGCCATGGCCGCCCGTAAAACCTCGGCGCTCTACCGAGCCAGCTGTGTGTTCGGTATGTTGACGGCCGACGCCGACGAGGTGCGCCTCACGGCGCTGGCGGCATTTGGAGAAAAAATCGGGACGGCGTTTCAAATCTGGGACGACGTTTTAGACCTCCAAGCCGACCCGCTGCGCCTTGGCAAGCCGCTCGGTTTGGATATTCGGGAAGGTAAGAAAACGCTGATTGTCATTCATTTCCTCAAACATGCGCGGCCAGCGGCGCGTGCGCGTTTCCTTGAACTGCTGGGGAAACGTGACCTCAACGGCGAGCTTCCAGAGGCGATCGCGCTTTTGGAGGAGACAGGTTCGATTGCCTTCGCTCGCAACCTAGCGATTGAGTACCTTGTGGAAGCCAAGCGGCATCTGGCCGTCCTGCCGCCCGGGCCGCACCGAACGCTATTGGATCTTTACGCCGACTTCATGCTGCAACGGCGGCACTAAGCCGCTTTCCACCGCCTGCCAGCCGCGTTGAAAGCCGGCCGAGCCTGTCATCGGCGCGCAACGAACGACGCAAGTCACTCGCCGGCTACAGGGTGCGCCAAGTTATTTTGGCGCTACAGTTTCCGAAGCTTCCACTCGCTTGCGACGCCGGCAAAGGCCGAGCGACAGACCAATCCAAGCCAAGCCGGAGGAACCCATTGCGGCAAGGCCGCCGTCTTGCAGGTTCGGCGAGAAGCGTCCGGCTACGCCGACGATGAGCCAGGCGACGCAGAAGACGTAACCCGCTGTCGTACGCATCTGACGAATGTGGTGCAGCAAGGTGATGCGCCGAGCCTCAGCTTCGAGGTAGTCATCATCTCGACTTAGGCGTTCGTAGTAGCGCGCCTCGCGTTGCGCCCGGCGACGGAGCGCAGGGTCAGAGACACTGTCGGCGGCGGCGCTATAGTAGTGTGCGACGCGCGCCAGTTGGCTGTTCCGAAAGGCCAGTTCAGCCAGTCCGGCGTAGGCGCGAAACAAGCCGCGATCCACCTCGACGGCTCGCCGAAAACAGCGTTCGGCGCGCACAAAGTCTAACAACTCACAGTAAGCTTCACCGATGCGCTCCAACAAACGCGGTTCTTGTTGCGCCAACCGGGCTGCTAGACGCAGACAAGCGCCGGCGCGGAGTCGCCACCGCGGATGCTCCACCGCTGCTAGGCAACAGAAAAAACGGCCCATTTCGCACAGCAATTCGGGATCGCCGCGCGCGCGTCCATAGGCTTCCTTGAAGCAGCGCAGCGCCGGCTTGAAGTCGCCCATCAGCGCAAGGTAGTTAGCAATGTGCCGCAGCAGCGGGGACGAAAGCTGTGCGATCTGGTCGTTATCCAGCGTCTCGGCAATGGTCGCCACCGGCGGCGGTGAGCCGTAGCGCCGCCATGTCAGCGAGTGCAAGTCGAGCTTGGCCTCGGTGGTGGACGCCAACACCGCCGTCACGAAGCGTGAGTACCCCGCCATATTGGAAAAGACAACCGCTTCGAAGTCCGCCCCAGTGAAAATGGTGCGAAACCGATAGCGCGCAACACCCAGCGGGAGAGACAAGACCTCTGTGACGACCAGCTCCAGTTCGGTCAGGGGGAGATCGGAGCTCGCGCCCAGCAGTTTGCTTTTCAACCAAGCGTAAGGCCCGCGTCGCCGCAAATAACGGCCGTCAAAAACGAGGCGCTCAAAGCGCGCCGCCGCGATTAACAGCGGGAAAACCGCCAGCAGCGTCACGCCGGCCGACGAATACCCAACCCGGAAGGCGACGCTCGACAGCATGAGCGTCAGGCCGGCGGCAAAGTAGTAACGCCCCTGTTCAGTCTGAATGTGGTAAACAGGCGGTGGGCAGGCGTCGGTCACGGACGCACTATGCCAGCGCTGACGCCGGAACGCCAACCGTTTCGACGCCCCCAAACCGGCGGTTTCGACGCTGATAAGCCACCAGCGCTTCTAGTAAATGCGTCCGGTTGAAGTCAGGCCAGAGCGTGTCGGTCACGAAAATTTCCGTGTACGCCATCTGCCACAACAGAAAGTTGCTCAGACGCATTTCGCCGCTGGTGCGAATCAACAAGTCGGGATCGCTTTCCGTGTAAAGGTGACGCGCTACGTCTTCCTCCGTCAGCGTCTCCAACGACCGTCCTAGGCCTATGAACTCACGCGCCACAGCGCGTAGGGCGTCTACAATCTCCGCCCGCCCGCCGTAGTTGAAGGCGACGTTAAGCGTCATCCGGCGGTTGTTCGCCGTCGCCGCCATGGCGCAATCAAGCGCCTTGCGAATCTCCGCCGATAACGCTTCCAGCCGCCCGATAAAGCGCAGGCGAACGCCGTAGCGATTCAGCAACGGCACGTCGCGCTGAAGGCAATCCTGCAGTAGGCGCATCAGCATGGCGACTTCCAGACGCGGCCGCCGCCAGTTTTCCGACGAAAAGGCATAGAGCGTCAGCGTTGGGATGCCCAGTCGTGCGCAGTTTTCAACCGTCGTGCGCACCGCCTCGACGCCGGCCGGATGACCAGCAATGCGCGCCTTGCCTTGGCGGTTGGCCCAACGTCCGTTACCGTCCATGATGATGGCTAAATGACGCGGGAGGCGGGCGGGGTCAAGTTGACGGAAAAGGAAATCATCTAAGGAGCCGCGTTCAATCAGCGATTCAAACTCGTGCATTCAAACGTTGCGTAGATTAGCCGTTTTCAAAATCGCGGCGACGGCCGCTAGTGCGGGTAGAATGGCGCAGATACTAGTAATCGACACGCAGCAGCGTCAAGCCGTGGGGCGGCGCGGTGACAATCGTCGCAAACTGCTTTGCGCCGCAAAGCAGTTCTCGAATCACGTCCGGGGCAAGCTTACGTTGCCCAACGGCAAGCAGCGCGCCGACCATGCGGCGTACTTGGTGGCGCAAAAAACCATCGCCGTAGAAGGCGACAGCGACCAACTCGGACGGCCACAGCGGATCGCCTGCCGCCAGCGTTGGTTCGGCCGGCGACGGATGCCACGTTACGGCGTGAATGGTGCGAACCGTTGTCTGAACCGTGCGGTCGGCTACGCTAAACGGCGCAAAGTCATGGCATCCGACAAAATGCCGCGCCGCTGCGTCCATTGCTGCCCAGTCCAACGTCGTCGGCACGGTTAGGCTGTAGCGTCGCCAGCGTGGACTTTCGACCCGGCCACGCCAAAAAGCGTAATGGTACAGCTTGGCGCGCGCCGACTTGCGGGCATGGAAATCCTCGCCGACGACTTCCACCCGCCGCACGCGAATATCGGGCGGCAGGTGGGCGTTGAGGGCGGATTGCCAAGTTTCTACGGTGCGCGACTGGGTGACATCCGTGTGAACGACCTGACCCAGGGCGTGAACGCCGGCGTCCGTGCGTCCAGCGGCGTACAACCTCGCCGGACGCCCAGTGAGCGGAACGAACGCAGCAGCCAGCACGCTCTGTATGCTCCGCGCATTCGTTTGCGCCTGCCACCCGGCGTAATCCGTACCGTCGTACTCGACCGTCAGCTTCAGGCGCGGCATCGCGTGTTCATATTGCCGAGAGACGGCGCTGGGATAGCTTCAGCGCGCTTCCTAAATCCTCGGTCGGACAAGACGCCCACGCGCCCCCAGCTGCGCCGTCGCAGAAAATCACTAGGAAACCTCAACCCGCAGTCCATCATAAGCCAACCGGACGCTCGGCGGCAGGCGCGCGTCCAGTTCTGCATGGCGAATGTCGTGCGCAATGTGGGTCAAATACGCCCGCTTCGGCTTTAGTCGCTCGATGTAGCCCAGCGCCGCCTCCAGGTGTAGGTGTGTCGGGTGCGGTGCGTAGCGCACGCAATCAAGAACGAGTGTCTCCAGCCCCAGAAGTCGCTCACAGGCGGCGTCGGGAATGGCGTTGCAGTCGGTGACATAAGCGAAGTTGTTGAGCCGAAAACCAAGCGTCGTCATATCGCCGTGCGGCAACTCGACAGGCGTGACATGCAGCCCACAGAGGGTAAAGTCGCCGCCGATGACGTGCGGTATGAGTCGCGGCCGACTCGACGGCCCCGGCGGGCCGAAAGCGTAACTGAACATTCGATACAGATTTGCCCACGTCTCCGCGCTGGCAAAGCACGGCGTCGCCCCGTGGCGGTAGTTCAGTGCCCGCAAGTCGTCAATGCCGAAGACGTGATCGGCGTGGGCGTGTGTGATGAGCACGGCGTCGAGCGAGGTCAGCCCGGCGCGCAACGCCTGCTGACGAAAGTCAATCGCCGGGTCGATCAGAATATGTGCGCCTCGGTAACGGACAAGCAGCGACACGCGCAGGCGGCGGTCGCGTGGGTCATCGGACGTACAGGTTGCGCACGTGCAGCCGATCATCGGGACGCCAACCGACGTACCTGTGCCGAGAAATTCAATCTCCATCATGTTTGGAAGCCGTTGCCGTGTCGGTTGCAGTCATAGAAAGCCGCCAAAAAAGTTTGGCGGCCGGAACGCCGGCCGCCAAGGCGGTTCGCCGATGCCGTGGCGAGTTATTCCACAATCGGGCTTTGGGTGCGGGTTGAACCATCACCGCCGGTTCGCAGCGGGGTGCTGGGCCGCAGCCCGCCGCCGGGGCTGATGACGCCGGGACTGCCGAGGCCGGCGTCGCCGCCGTAGCCGCCACGCATGGGAGCGCCGCCGTAATCAGGCGTCATCCCGCCGCGCATGATCCCACCGCGCATCGGCGGTTCGTAGCCGGGCTTGCCAAACACGCCGTCGTCAAACGACGGCCGAGCGACCGTTGAAGGTAGCTCCCGGTGCGGCAACGCCGGGAGATAATCGTCGTCACCGACCATACCAGCCGTTGGCTGGGGTGTCATCGGGAGACGCGGTGTCAGGCTCGGCCGGGGCGTCAGCGATGGTCGTCCGGCGCTCAACTCACCGACCGGCTCGTGTCCGGGTTGGTGCGGCTCAAAGGGCATGTCGGACGGCGTCATAGGCGTGGAAGCCGGAGACTGATGCGTGCCGGCCGTCAGCGGCGCGTTCAGCCGCATCGGGTTGCACAGCAGGGTTGGGCGATAGAAATCCCACAGCAAACCCCAGCACGTGCCGTATGCGAAGCCGTAGGGCGAGTTCCAGAAGCTATAAAACGGAAAGAACGTGTAGCCGCCAAGCCGCGCGTCAAAGAGCCAGAGGCCGAAGAAAGGCGCGTAGCCGAAGCCGTATGCCCCGTTTTGCCGCCAGTTGTTGAAGGCCGTCAGAATGTCGCGGTCTTTGAGACGGGCGTTGGCGTCCCGGAGGATTTTCGCGCGGTTGCGACTCCAAGCGTCGAAGTCATCCTGTGCCTTTTTGTCGAGCTTGGCGGTGGTGAACGTGGCGGCTTCGAGCGTGACGAGTTGTTTGTCCTTGATAGGCGTCAGTTTACCAGCTTGCTCGACGGCGATGCGCCCCTTGACGACGGCAATGGTCGGCGCGCCTTCCGCCGGAACAGTGACGCGATACAAGCCGTTGCGCGCTAGATTCACCATGCCGTTGGGCAGGATCAGGCGGATGAAGAGTTCCGTCCCATCGGTGCCCGTGACTTCAAACAGGGCGGCGCCGCGTACGACTTCAATCGTCAGCGCATCGAGGTTGGGATTCGTCAGGATAATTTCCGCTTCACGGTCGAGTCGGAGGTAGGAGCCGGGATTGAGAAGCATTTCGGCGCGTCCGTCCGCGCCAGTCCGCAGCCGGTCGCCAGCTTTGAGGCGGCCGCCAACGGCGGCGGAACGCCAGCTGCTATTGTCTTTGGCGCGGCAGGTTGTGACCGCACCTTCAACAAAGTTGACGACGCCGGCCTTGGCGGAGACGATGAACTGTTCAGGTAGGCTGATATTATTCGCGCCTCGAATCGGAACTTCTGCCGTTGTCGATTGATGAGTCGTCTGAGCGGGGACGGACGTTGCGCCAACCGCATATGCGCCCGCCAATAAAGTCAGTGTAAGAAGGGAACGCTGCATACTAAGAGCCTCCGTGGGGGATGGTTGAGTCTCCCGGAAACAACAAGGTTTCCCAGTATGGTGGGTTGCGAGCGGTGTTCCGAAAGCCTTCGGAATGTTGAATGCGGCGCGGGGACTATGGCACAGGTTGCTCAGTCGCTCAAGCCCGCAGCACTTGAAACTTAGAAATGGATGCTCGGAAACGGAACGGGTAGTGCGTCAAGACGAAGAGGCAGCGACTGCGGGACGGTAGTGAGCGACGAGATGCTGGCCCGCCGCCTACCAATGACGGCTAGGTGTGTGCTGAAAAGCCTGCCAACCGCTCGCTGAAGATTGCCCCATTGTGTTTGCTGAAACTTACGCTAAAAAACGACGCTGAAGGGCGACCCGAACAAGCAAAGAAAATCAGGCGATGTCACGGCAATCACCGTGACATCGCCTTGGTCGTCTGTTCATAAAAATCGTCAGGCCTTTCGCTGAGGATGGTTATCTTTGAACCCGGCTCGCTCGGCCGCTCACAGCGCCACTTGGTTGCGTTGCCGCGTCATGGCTTTACGGCGATGTGATTGAGGGGAGGAAGGTTTTGGGCGACGGTCGGCGGCGCGTACTTCAGCGGGGGTTTCGTCGTAACCTGGGCTGAAACTTGCGCCCGGACAAAGCAATCCCGACACAATACCGGCCGTCCCTGCGTTGGCAAGAACGGTACGGTGGTCCGTACGCCGCATTCCGCGCATTCCACTTCGACCTGAATCCGTGGGCGACTTCCGTCCGTTGCCATCATGCTGAGCAACTGGTTGAAACGTTCGTTTTTGCGTATCTTGCACGGCTTGCACCGCTTCGGTTGATTTTTGAGTCCCTTGTCGAAAAAGAACTGTTGTTCCCCGGCTGTGAAAACAAACGGCGCGCCACACTCAATACAGTTGAGGTGAATGTCTTCAAAGACCGGTTCTACAGGTGCTTTGGTTTCATCCATTGTCGGCGTCACTCCTTGTGCGTAACTCCCTGCCTTCCGCACGCACGGCGGCATGGGGCATTGACCCTGACCGATACTTCTGACCGACAGCTCCATCCGGTTTGCCTTGGAAAGCAGCGGTACGTAGACACGACCGGCCTCCGGCGACCCGTCGGCGCACCCCCTTGCTCACCCTTGATGAATCTGTGAAACCTTTTTCAGACAGAGGTTTATCTAGTAAAGGCTCAAGTAAGTGTCAAGCCCTCTTTGAGGCGCGAGATGCAGTTGGCGCGCGCCTGATCGAGGCAAATCATTGATTCGGCTTGAGTTAGTTAGACGAACGGAGTGAAATCTTTTTTTTCGTTTAATTTACTTCTCCAGAGTTCGTGTAGCTTCTTATAGGTTGTGGACCGTTGCCTGTGGACATTTTGTGGAAAGAGCCGCTCGCCTGCCGCTCCGCCGCTGTCCATTGTGTACCTTTTTTAGAGGCGCCGGCGGACAACCCGTGACAGCCGGGAAGCCAAGTCCGCCGCCAGCGGCGCGGTTGCAGCGTCTCCTGAGAGCCGCCCGGATACAGATGCATTACACGGGTTTGTCTTGACACCCCGTCGGTCAGCACACAAGATGCAGCCGCACTATGAGACCGTTCAACGCCGCTTGGACTCAGGCGTTGCTGTTCGCTTGAAAAGCCGTCGGTTCGGTCGCTTACCAGTTGAGAGTGTCCGACAAAACAAGTTGCTTCTGGCATATCGCCTGCAACTTGAAGACTGTTGCCTGAAGTCGAACACCTTCGCTGGGACAAAGCACGATACCTTGTAATCTAGGAGACATACAGGACTCATGAAGCCCATCAAGCACGCCGAAAAAGCGTTGTCGAAACTCGCGGGAGGGTTATTTGTCGCCATTCAGTCCGTCAACAAGTACCGGCCAGCCCCTTCCTTTACGCCCAAGTGGTCGGATAAGCCCCTGCTCAAATCGTGGCAAAAGACCAAGCCCACCCTTGGCTGGCCGCGCACGACGGATTCACTTTGCCCCAAATGCGTCAAAGAGGCGCGCGAGAAGATTCTGAGCGGTGAAGTGGATTACACAATTCTCATCAATGAACGTGTTGGTGAGATCAAGGCGCAGATTGTCAAACGTCACAATCCCGAAACCGGGCGCGATGAAGTCTGGATGGAAAAGGAATGTCCTGTTCACGGTCGGTTTGAAGATTTGATGGCAATTGACGCCAACTTTTTGGCTCATATCGAAGCGCAATTTCCCGGCCGGGACATTGACGCCCACAATGACGCCAAACTGCACAATCACGGGACAAGCTCCATCAAGCACGGTCGCGGCTCAGTATTGACGATAGACCTCACCAACCGCTGTAACATGATGTGCGACCCGTGCTTCATGGACGCCAATCAGGTTGGATTCGTCCATGAACTGTCGCTGGAGGAAATCAAGGAAATCCTCGACAACGCCATCAGCATCAAACCCCGCCGGCAGCTGTCAGTGCAGTTTTCCGGCGGCGAACCCACCCTGTCGCCGCACTTTTTGGAGGCGATTCGCTACGCACGGCAACTAGGCTACAACAGCGTCCAGTGCGCTACTAATGGCATTGAATTTGCCAAGAGCAAGGAGTTTTGCCGCAAGGCGGCCGAGGCCGGTCTACGCTACGCATACCTTCAGTTTGACGGCATCGGCAATGACGCCAACAGCCACCGGCAGGTCGGCAACCTCTTTGACGTGAAGCTCCGCGCGATTGAAAACCTGCACGAAGCGGGCGTTGAAATCGTCTTGGTCGTGACGCTTGTCAACGGCGTCACCAACGACCAAGTAGGCCCGGTCATTCGCTTCGCCTTGGACAATCCCAAAAAGATCGCCTTCGTCTCGTTCCAGCCGGTGTCGTTCACTGGGCGCGACGAAGACATCACCGATGAGCGTCGTCTGCGGCAGCGTTATACACTCTCGCACTTGGCGTACGACGTAAAAGAACAGATCGGCGTCACTGAACCGACCCGCGATTGGTTTCCGATTTCCGTGATGAGCACCATTGCTGATTTCGCCGATCTGGCGCACGGTCCCGAAGCGCAGTTCGGTCATCTGAGCTGCGGTTGCCACCCCAACTGCGGCGTTGGGACGGCCCTTATGATTGACAAAGAAACTAAGGAAATGGCGCCAGTGCCGGCGTTTATTAATGTGCCGCGTCTGCTCAAGGACATGCAGGCGATTACGGACGCTGGCCGCGGACGAGTGTTTTCTTCGTTTCTGATGGCGCTGTCGCTGCTACGAAACTACGACCCGTACAAAGCACCGACGCATTTTACGATCAAGTCGCTGTTGGAGAAGTTTGACAAGTCGCTTGGCATCTCCGGCCGCGACTACGGCAGCGTCAAGGGCAACCGGACGCGCGAGGACATCGAAAAGCGTCGCCGCGACCGCTGGAACTTCCTCTTCATCGCCGGCATGTGGTTCCAAGACCTCTTCAACTATGACTTCCGCCGGACGGAAATGTGCATCATCCCCTACGGTACGCAGGAGGGCGAAATCTCCTTCTGCGCCTATAACACCGGTGTCGGCTGGCGGAACATCATTGAGGACATGTACAAGAATGCAACCGTAGCGAAGTGGTACAAGGAACACGGTAAGCACGAAATCTACGCTAAGGGGCGGAACGTCGAGCTGCCCGACGGCCCATGCACACTGAACGTCAACCCCGAAGACGCAGCCCGCGTGCGTCCGCGTGGCGCGGACGGCCCCATGACCGCCGCCGAAGAGAAGCGGCTGATGGAAAAGCTCTTCCGTGAGAAGGTGCTCGGCATCAAGAACGGCGAAACGAAGCTCGTTCAAATCGGACGCGCCAAGCGCACCACCGTCAACGGCAACGGTGCGGCGGCTTCGGCGACACAGGCGGCAGGCGCGGCGGCTGTCGTGGCAGGCGGCAACGGCTTGCCAGGGGGCAAATAGCCGCCACGCCAAACCCAATCGGTTGGGCAACGTTTGGAGTGACGTGACAGCATTCGGCGGGATGCCGTGAGCGTCCCGCCGTTTTTGTTGCTGAAAAATCCGTTCCAAGTTATAGCGTTAGTTTTCTAACACATTCAGAATCATATACTTGCAGCGGAAAAAAGGCGGAAGTTCATCTGGTCGCCGGCGCGTTTTTTCGCCTATAAGCAGGCTTTGCGCCCACCGCCGGCGCTTCAAGACCTGTCCCAGTTGGGGTTGTTCAGTGATGTCCGACGAGACGAAGTCAACGCCGGGAGCGGAGTCACCACCCGGAGAGTCACCGAAGGCCTCAAGCGCCGACGCCGAACGCGAAGCCAAAATCGCCGCCGCCAAAGCCAAGGCCGCTGCTGCAAAAGCAGCTCGTGAGGCCGCCACATCCGAAGGCGACGCCACACCGGCCGCATCCGCACCCGCCGACGCCGAACGCGAGGCTAAAATCGCCGCCGCCAAAGCTAAAGCCGCCGCCGCCAAGGCCGCCCGTGAAGCTACTGCGTCCGAAGGTGACGCCGCGCCGAAACCGGCCCCTGCCAAGGCCGCGGCCAAAGCCGCTGCTAAAGCGCCGGCGAAAAAGGAGGCCGCGCCAGCCTACACCGAGATCAAGGACGATCCGTTTATCACTACACTGCGGGCGGTTTTCCAAGACGACATCAAGGAAACTGTCACATGCAACGGTCAGCAGATCGTGCGTGTCGTCCCGGAACGCGCCCGCGATCTGCTCTGGTACTTGCGCTATGACGCCGCAATTCGGTTCGACATGCTAACCGATGTCACGGCCGTGCATTACCCAGACCGTAAGGCCTTTGAAGTCGTCTATCAGCTTTACTCCATCCCTGAAAATCGTCGCCTGCGCGTCAAAGCCGAACTACCTGAAGACCAGTCCATCTACACGGTATGTGACATTTGGGCGGCCGCCAACTGGCTGGAGCGCGAGGTGTACGACATGTTCGGCATTACGTTTGAAGGCCACCCCGACCTACGGCGCATTCTGCTGCCTGAGGGTTGGGTCGGCTTCCCGCTTCGCAAGGAATACCCGATTGAATACCGTCACAACGAATGGGTCGCTGAAAATCTGAATATTCTCGAAATTCCCGAAGGCGCCGATCTGACTGGGAAGTTTGAATGACGGCCGACTTGGCCCACGACTGCTTCTGGTGTTGCCCATGAACCCAGCTATTCCACTTGTTACCCACTACACCGAAACGCTGTTTGATTCCGAAGAAATGGTCTTGAGCATGGGGCCCCAGCACCCATCCACGCATGGCGTGCTGCGCGTCATCCTCAAGCTCGACGGCGAGCGTGTGGTGGACCTTGACTGCGACATCGGCTACCTGCACCGAGGCGCGGAAAAAATTTTTGAAAACCGCCTCTACCCGATGATTGCGCCGTACTTCGACCGGCTGGACTACATCGCCGCCGTCTCGAACGGGCTGCTCTACGTAGAAACAGTCGAAAAGGCGATGGGCATCGAAGTGCCGCCCCGTGCGCAGTACCTGCGGGTGATCCTGACCGAACTCAATCGGCTGTCAAGTCACCTGCTCTGGCTGGCGACGCACGCACTCGACATCGGTGGGTTTACGGTGTTCCTTTATGCCTTCCGCGAACGTGAGGAAATCCTCAAGATTTTCGAGAACTTCTTCGGCGCGCGGCTGACCTGCCATGCGTTTCGGATCGGCGGGATGACCTACGACGCCTATCCCGGGTTCGAGGCGCAGGTGCGGGCCTTCTGCGACATGTTTCCCAAGCGGCTTGAAGAATATGAAACGCTGCTCAACGAAAACCGCATCTGGCTGGGGCGGACGGTCGGCATCGGTGTGATTTCGGCTGAAGACGCCATTAATCTGGGCTTGACCGGCGCACCGTTGCGTGGGTCGGGCGTGGACTACGACGTACGCAAAACCGACCCGTACGAGTGCTACGCCGACCTCGATTTTGACATTCCGATTGGTGAAAACGGCGACACCTTTGATCGCTACCTCGTGCGCATGGAGGAGATGCGCCAGAGCCGCCGCATCATCATGCAGGCGCTCGACAAGCTTCCCGACGGCCCAGTGATGGGCAAAGTGCCAAAGGTCATTCGCGTGCCGGCCGGCGAGGTGTACCACTCGATTGAAGGCCCGAAGGGTGAGCTGGGGTTGTACCTTGTTTCCGACGGCGGAACGAAGCCCTACCGTCTGCGCATGCGTCCGGCGTCGTTCGTCAACTTGGGTGCGTTGCGCAAGATGGCGATTGGGTCGCTTGTGTCAGACGTGGTGGCGATGATTGGCTCGCTGGATATTGTTCTGGGTGAGATTGACCGATGACGACACTCCCGTGGCCGTGGATGCCGGCGCTCAGCGCATCCCCACAATGGGTCGAATCGCTCGTAAAGTGGGTCTATACCTACCTGCCGCCGTGGGTGGCAGCGAAGCTAACGCCGACCGACGCCACTGACTTCATCGTGTGGCCGCTTGTCCAGATCGCCGTCATGCTGGTTGTGGTGCTGACGGTGGTCGCCTACCTGACGCTCGCCGAGCGCAAAATCAGCGCGTGGATTCAAGTGCGCATCGGCCCTAACCGTACAGGGCCGTTCGGCCTGCTCCAACCGGTAGCTGACGGTATCAAGCTCCTCATCAAGGAGGATGTCATTCCGTTCAAGGCGGATAAGACGGTCTTTACACTCGCGCCCATCATCAGCATGGTGTGCGCCTTCGTGGTGCTGGCGGTGCTGCCGTATGGGCCGCACTACGCGAGCATCACCAACATCAACATCGGGTTGCTCTTCATTTTGTCGGTCTCATCGGTCGGCGTGCTCGGCATCATTCTGGGCGGCTGGGCGTCGAACAGTAAATACCCGCTGCTGGGTGCGCTGCGTTCGTCGGCGCAAATGGTGAGCTACGAAGCCGCCATCGGGCTAACGATTGTTTCGGCGCTTATCTTCACGCGGACGTTCTCGATGCAGGGCATCGTCGAGGCGCAGCGCAGTCTGGGTGTGTGGTTTGTCCTGTTTCTGTTTCCGTCCTTCATTGTGTATCTCGTCGCCGTCGTCGCAGAAACCAACCGCGCGCCGTTCGATTTGGCGGAAGCCGAATCGGAACTGGTCGGTGGCTTTCACACGGAATACAGCGGCTTTCGCTTCTCGATTTTCTTCATCGCGGAATACACCAACATGGTCGTGGTTTCGGCCATTGGCACAACATTGTACTTGGGCGGCTGGTACGTGCCGGGCATGGACTGGGTCGCCGCGCAGTTTCCCGCAGCCTACCGAGAAGCGGTGCTGACGCTCATCGGTGTGATGGCTTTCGCCGTCAAATGCGGCGTGATTCTCTACCTGTTTATCTGGATGCGCTGGACGTTCCCGCGCTACCGCTATGACCAACTGATGGAGTTGGGCTGGAAATGGCTGATGCCTGCTGCGCTTGCCAACATTGTGCTCATAGCGACGGTGTACATCATCGGCAAGGAGTTGGGACTGGTGCGGTCGGTAGGCGGCGTCTTGGAAATGGAATGGCAGGGCAAGGTGTTTTTCACGGTCGCCGGTTTTCTATCCCTGTTCCCCATTTTGGCGCTGCTCAACGCCATCAACCGCAACTCGAAGAGCTTCAACCTGCGCGCGCAACGGACGACGATTCCTGTCAGTACGCGCAAAGTCAAGCTGACGCCGGGCGTCAAACCCGCTTAGGTGTGACAGGCGCGGCGCACACGACGCCGTGCCGTCAAGCACGGAGAATGCTATGTTGCTTGTCGGTTGGGAAGCGGTTTTCTTCTGGATGCTGACGCTGGCGACGCTTTTCGCCGCCGTCTTTACGGTGTCGGCGCGGAATCCCGTTCACTGTGCGCTGTTTTTGATTTCCACGCTGATTGCGATGGCTGGGCTGTTTCTCCTCCTGCGCGCGGAGTTTGTCGCCGGTGCGCAAATTCTCGTCTACGTCGGCGGCATTCTAGTGCTGTTTTTGTTTGTGCTGATGCTTGTCAACACGCGCAGCGAAGTGGAAAACCCCTTCAATCGGCAGGATAAGGTCGGCGCGTTTATCGCTGCGCTGGTTGGCCTGACCATTCTGGGCGCGGTGACGTACACCCAGCAGCGCGGGGGCTTCTTCAAGACGAAGCCTTCCGCCGACCGGATGGCCATTGAGAACGCCAAGCCCGACCCGAACGCCCCGGCTGGCGTCATCTCGGCCGACACGGAGACGCTGGGCGTGACGCTCTACACGCAGGCTGTGCTGCCGTTTGAGATCGCCTCCGTGTTGCTGCTGATGGCGATTGTCGGCTCAGTGCTGCTGGCGCGCGACCGGAAACAGGAAGAAACCTACGACTGATGGACAGGAGCGATCGCCATGTCTTTTCTCGCGTCGGTGTTGAGCTGGGCCGCGCAACAGGCTGCCGAACCCTCGCTTATGGAGCGGTATGTTCAGGGCCTGAAGGAAGTGGACACCTCGAAGTTCCTCGTGCTGAGTGCCATTCTCTTCAGCATCGGCATCGGCGGCGTCCTCATTCGGCGGAACATCATCGTCATTTTCATGTCGGTTGAGTTGATGCTGAGCGCCGCCAACCTGAACTTCATCGCTTTTGCCCGCTACTGGCAGACGCAGGGCAGCCTCTACGCCCACAACGGCCACGTCATGACGATTTTCATCATTGTGGTCGCGGCGGCGGAAGCAGCGTTGGGGTTAGGGTTACTGCTCGCGCTCTACCGCAACCGCGAAACCGTCGCGGCGGATGAAATCAACCTGCTCAAGTGGTGACGCCGGTTTATGGATCTTGTTGCGCTCGTCCCATTTTTTCCGCTGCTAGGGTTTGTTATCAACGGCCTCTTTGCCAAGCGACTCGGCTTTTCCGAAAAGGTCATCGGAGCCATCGCCTGTACAACGGTCGCGGCGTCGTTTGTCTGTTCGGCGGTCGCCGTCTATGAGTTCAGCCACCACGCCCACGACGCCAAGGTGCAGGCGGCGGCCAAGCAGCGCGAAGCCGAGCTTCAGGCGCGTCTGATTGGTCATGGCGTCACCTACGACCCGAAGACCAATACTAAGCGTGACGCAACCGAGACCAAGGCGACCGATCCCAAGGTAGACACAGACGAAGTTGCGACGCCCTACGTCGTGACGCTGTTTGAGTGGATGCCCGGCGGAGCCTTGCGGCTGACCATCGGGCCGAACGCCGGCCAAGCGGCGGAGTTTTCGGTCAAGTGGGCCTATCAGCTTGACCAACTCTCAGGGCTGTACATTCTGTTCGTTACCTTTGTCGCGTTTTTCATCCACCTGTTCGCCATCGGCTACATGCACGGCGATCCGAGCTTTCACCGCTTTTTCGCTTATCTCAACCTGTTCATGTTCATGATGCTCAACCTTGTGTTGGGCGCGAACTTCCTCATGACGTTCGTCGGGTGGGAAGGCGTCGGTCTGGCGTCATATTTGCTCATCGGCTACTACCTGAAGAAGCCGGAAGCCGCCGTGGCTGCCAAAAAAGCCTTTGTGATGAATCGCGTCGGCGACTTCGGCCTCATGCTGGCGATGATGGCGACTTTCGCCGTCTTCGGGACGCTCGACTACGCCGACGTGATGGCGATGGTGAAGGTGCTGCCGCAGGAGCCGTTCGGCCTAGCGGCGCTGAGCTTCACGACCGGCACGCTGACCGTCATTGCGCTGCTGATTTTTCTGGGCGCGGCGGGCAAGAGCGCGCAGATACCGCTTTACACGTGGCTGCCGGACGCTATGGCCGGCCCGACGCCTGTTTCCGCGCTCATTCACGCGGCGACGATGGTGACGGCGGGCGTGTACCTTGTGGCGCGTTGCAACCCGCTCTTCCAGCGCGCGCCGACGGCGATGTTCACGGTCGCCGTCATCGGCATTGCGACAGCATTCGTCGCTGCGACCATCGGCGTCACGCAGACCGACATTAAGAAGGCGCTGGCGTACTCCACCGTGTCGCAGCTTGGCTACATGTTTGTCGGGTGCGGCGTTGGGGCGTTTACAGCGGGCGTGTTTCACGTCGTGACGCACGCCTTCTTCAAGGCGCAGCTCTTCCTCGGTTCGGGTAGTGTCATCCACGGCGGCTCGCCCAGCGGTCACCAGCAAGAGATGACCTACTACGGCAACTTCAAGAAGTACATGCCGATTACCTTTGCGACAATGATGCTGTCGCTCTTTGCCATCTGCGGCATCTTTCCGTTCGCTGGGTTCTTCAGCAAGGATGAAATTCTCGCCAAGGCGCTCCATACGCCGGTCTTCAGTCACGAAGTGGGGCTGGCGCTCTACGCGATGGGCTTTCTGACGGCCGGCGTGACGGCGTTCTATATGACGCGCCTGATGTGCCTGACCTTCTTCGGCAAGGAGCGCTTCCTTGAGGGGCCGGATTTTCAAGAGGGACATCATGACGGCGACGGTCATCACGCGCCGGCGTCGAAGGATTTTCACCCGCATGAATCGCCGCTTGTGATGACGCTTCCGCTGATGGTGCTGGGCTTCTTCGCCGTCGTCGCCGGCTTCGCGGGTGTTTCGGAAGAACTGACCGGCGGGGCGTTTCCCAACTACGTTCATCACTGGCTCGCGCCGGTGATGGACACGACGCTCTACCCGGAAAAGCCTGTCACCGGCGTCAACCCGACCGAGTGGCTGCTGGCGGGCGTCAGCGTCGTCTGGGCGCTGGCGATGATGGGGCTGGCGTATTTCATTTACGTCGTCCGCCCGGAACTGCCGGACAAGCTCGCGCAAACGCTTCGTCCGCTCTACGTGCTCAGCTACCGCAAGTGGTTCTGGGATGATTTCATTGACGTGTATCTGGTGGGCGCGTTCAAGAGGCTCAACCTCGGCGCGTGGGGCGTGGATTTCGTCGTGGATTCGGTCGTCAACCTGTTTGCGTGGCTGACGCGCGCAAGTTCGGTCATTTTCCGCACGGTGCAGACTGGCTTGATGCAGAACTACGTGCTGGTGATGGCGCTAGGGATTTTCCTGTTTATTGCGGGGATGGGCTATCCGCTCTACAAGGCGCTGTTCGCGCCGGAGACGCGCACGTCGTCGCCGTCTTCGCCGCAGACCAGTCGCGTGGCGCAACCTTGAACGGCTGCGGCGTGGGAAAGCTTACCGAGGAAGGAACGGCATGGTACTGAGCAACATTGTCTTGGCGTCGGAGCCGGCCCGGCTCTTCATCGGGCCGATCGGCATTCTGAGCCTTGTCACGTGGCTGCCGCTGGTTGGGGCGCTGATCCTCTTGTTCTTCAACAAGCGCCGCGTTGACCTTATCAAGCAGTTTGCCACGGTCTGGATGACGGTGTGCTTCCTCGTTTCGCTGCCGCTCGTCCTGCTGTGGAACTATGAGGTACGCGGCTTGCAGTTTATGGAAACCGCCGACTGGATTCCGGCGATTGGCGCCAAGTACCAACTGGGCGTGGACGGGCTGGCGTTGACGCTCGTGATGCTGACGACGTTTCTCGGCCCGATTGTGGCGCTGTGTTCGTGGAGCTATATCGAGACACGGCAGAAGGAGTACTACACGCTGCTGCTCATCATGCAGTCGTTTATGATCGGCGTCTTCGCCGCCGCCGATTTGTTTCTGTTTTACGTGTTCTTCGAGGTTATGCTCGTGCCGATGTACCTGCTTATCGGCGTCTGGGGCGGCGAGCGGCGACTATACTCAGCCATTAAGTTTTTCGTTTACACGCTGGTCGGCTCGCTGCTGATGCTGGTCGCCGTGTTCAAGTTCTACTTTACGGCGGCGGAGACGGCGGCGAAGTATCCGACGGAAGTCAAGGCGGCCGTCGAGGTCATTGTCGGCAATAATGCGCCGATGCGCGGCATGGTTTTGGAAGGCGTTGAGACCGCGCGCCGGGCCGGTGTGGCGTACGCAGCGCGGGCGGGCGGCGGCGAGTACGACGACACTGCGCCGTTGGGGACATTCAACATTTACGCTTTGCAGGCCATTGGCGGTGCCCGCGATGGGCAGGGGAAGCCTTTGGTGCCCCTGTCGCTTCAGTTGTGGCTTTATGCCGGCTTTGCATTGGCGCTGGCCATCAAAGTGCCGATGGTGCCCTTCCATACGTGGCTGCCGGACGCCCACGTGGAAGCCCCAACAGCCGGCTCGGCCATTCTGGCCGGCATTTTGCTCAAAATCGGCACGTACGGCTTTGTCCGCTTCAACTTCCCGATGTTCCCCGACGCCTCGATGGACCCGACCGTCGCCTCGGTGATGGCGACGCTGGCGATTCTGGGCATCGTCTATGGCTCAATGGTCGCCTTGGCGCAGAAGGATATGAAGAAGACCATCGCCTACTCGTCCGTCGCGCACATGGGGACGACCATGCTTTCGCTCTTCGCCTTCAACCCGAACGGGATTAACGGCGCGGCACTCCAGATGTTGAGCCACGGCGTCACGAGCGCGGCGCTGTTCATCATGGTTGGGATTCTCTATGAACGACGGCATACGCGGCAAATCGCCGAGTACAGCGGCGTTGTCAACACGATGCCCGCTTTTGCGACGATGTTTATGATTGCCACGCTGGCGAGCGTCGGTCTACCGCTGCTCAATGGCTTTGTCGGTGAGTTCATCGGGCTGCGGGGCGTGTTTGAAGCCAACATCACGTGGGCTTTCTGGGGAACAACGGGCATTATTCTGGGCGCGGCCTACATGCTGTGGCTTTATGAGCGCGTGTTCCTAGGGCCGGTCAAGAATCCGAAAAACGCCGATTTGCCCGATTTGAACGCGCGCGAATGGGCGTACCTCACGCCGCTGGTCGCCGCCATGATCATTTTCGGCGTGTATCCGAAGCCGCTCGTAACCTTCATCAATGGGACGACGGAAGTCGTCGTGCGGCAGATGCGCCCCGCCTACTTCAGTGACACGGCCAAGCCGGTTGAGGCAAGGACTGCTGCGCCGGTCGCGCCTGATGCGACGGCCCGCAACTAAACCCGTGACAGGACGTGCAGGCTTGAAAACGCTGCTGTGAGTGTGACTATGTTGCCTTTGCTGGTTGAACTGCCTCCGCTTCCGACCCTGCGCGATACAGCGCTCATCATGCCGGAAATCATCCTGACGCTGTTCGCCTGCGCGGCGCTCGTGCTGGATGTGGCGCTGCCGCGCGGCAAGAAGCACATCACGGCCTACTTGAGCCTCATCGGACTGGCCTTTGTGGCTGTCGCGCTAGCGCAGCAGACGGCGGCGACGGCGGGGCTGCTGCCGATCAGCGCCTTCTACGGGATGCTGTTCATTGATGGGCTGTCAGTCGTTTTTCGCTTCGTGTTCATTGTCGCGGCGGCGTTTTCGATTCTCTACTCGATCAAGTATCTGGAGTTTGAACGCGAGCAACGGGGCGAATACTACGCGCTGATTTTGTTTTCGACGCTGGGGATGATGTTCGTCGCGGTGAGCGGCGATCTCATTTCGCTCTTCGTCTCGTTTGAGCTGATGTCATTGAGCGTCTATGTGCTGGTCGGCTACCTCAAGCGTGACGGACGCTCAAACGAGGCCGCAATGAAGTACTTCCTGACGGGGGTTTTCTCGTCGGCGCTGATTCTCTACGGGCTGTCACTGGTGTATGGCGTGACGGGGTACACGAACCTGAGTCGCATTTCGGAAACCATCGCCAATTACATCCAAGGCGTGGCTTCGGACGCGGGCGACCCACGTTTGTTGCTCATGGTGGCGCTGGTGCTGACGGCGGCCGGGCTGCTGTTCAAGATCGCCGCCGTACCCTTCCACATGTGGGCGCCGGACGCCTACGAAGGCGCGCCGACGACCGTGACGGCCTTTATGTCGGTTGGGCCGAAGGCGGGGGCGTACGTCCTGCTGGCGCGGATGTTGCTCTTTGCGCTGGGGCCGATGCGCGAGATGGAAAACCTCCCCGGCTGGGCGACCCTGCTGGCGGTGGTCGCCGTCCTGACGATGACGGTCGGCAATCTGGCCGCCGTGACGCAGGACAACGTCAAACGCTTGTTGGCCTATTCAAGCATCGCCCACGCGGGCTACATCCTGCTGGGCCTCGTGTCGGGGACGGCGATGGGCTATCAGGGCGTCGCCTTCCACATTATGACCTACACGCTGATGAACACGGGCGTTTTTGCCGTCATCATCGCGTTGCATCGGCAGGGCGTCATCGGCGAAAAACTTGACGACCTGAACGGTCTGTTCATCAAGTCGCCGAGCGCCGCCGTGCTCATGCTGATTTTCATTCTCGGCTTGGCGGGGATTCCGGCGACGGCGGGTTTTGTCGGCAAGTTCTTCCTCTTTGGTTCGCTCATTCAAAGCGGCAAGCCGTGGCTGACCTATGTGGCCGTTGTCGCGGTGCTCAACGCGGTGGTGGCATTTTACTACTACGCGCGCTTTGCGCGGGCGATGTTTTTGAACCCGCCGAGTGAAAACGTCGCCGACGCTTCGCCGCTGTTGCTCACGCCGGGCGTACGGGTCGCTCTGACGCTGTCGGCGGTCGCGGTGCTGTTTTTCGGGGTTTACCCGCAGCCGCTCATCAACGTGGCGGACTTGGTCGCGCAGAGCATCACGACGATTTACGCGCAGAGTTCAGGAATCGCGCTGCGTTGACCGCAGGGCGGACTGCTCCGCCGCACCCTTGGCCGTCCCTCCTAACAACCGTTTCGGTTTGCAGGTCGGCGGCGGATACAGTGCCGGAATCATCTTTGGAAACGGCGAGGCCGTTTGTGTGGAGGATGCCCGATGCCCCTCATCGAGCTACGATTGTCGCCGACCTTCAAGCGGTTTTTGTCGTCCGAGCAGGCGAGCGGTGTCTTGCTGCTGGGATGTACGGCGGCGTCGCTGCTGATCGCCAACTCGCCGATAGGGGAGAGTTACCTACACTTCTGGCATGCCAAGGTCGGTGGGCTGCCGGTTGAGGCCTGGATCAACGACGGGCTGATGGCGGTGTTCTTCCTCCTCATCGGGCTGGAACTTAGGCGTGAGTTGTACGTCGGTGAACTCTCGAACATTCGCCATGCACTGTTGCCGATTGTGGCGGCGCTGGGTGGGATTATCGTTCCGGCGACGATTCACTTCATACTCAACAACGGAACGGTGACGCAGTCGGGCGTCGGCATTCCAATGGCGACGGACATCGCGTTTGCGTTAGGCGTACTGGCGCTTCTAGGCGACCGCGTGCCGGCGTCGCTCAAGGTTTTTCTGGCGGCGCTGGCGGTCATTGACGACTTGGGCGCGATCATCGTCATTGCGCTGTTTTATTCGGGGGCGTTGGCGTGGGGCTACCTTGGCGCGGCGCTGGCGATGGTCGCTGCGCTGACCGTGCTGAACCGGCTGCGCGTCATGCGGCTGTGGCCTTATTTGCTGGGCGGTATTGGGCTGTGGTTTTGCCTGTTCAAGTCGGGCGTCCACGCCACAATCGCCGGAGTGTTGTTGGCGTTCACAATCCCGTTTACGGCTAAGGCGGAGGATGAAACATCGCCCTCGCACCGGCTTGAAAATCGGCTTCAGTTTCCGGTGGCGTTCGGCGTCCTGCCGCTGTTTGCGTTGGCGAACACGGGCATCGTCATTCAACAGGATGTGGTGTCGCTGATTGCCAGCGCCAATGGCGTCGGCATTTTCACCGGGCTGTTTGTCGGTAAGCCGGTGGGGATTGTTCTAGCCAGCGCACTGGCGGTTAGTGTCGGTTTGTGCCGGATGCCGCTTGATCTGAACTGGAAACACTTGTTGGGCGCAGGGCTGCTGGGCGGCATCGGCTTCACAATGTCCATTTTCATCACAAATCTGGCCTTCCCGAACGATGCGCTCATCGTGAGCGCCTCCAAGATGACGATTCTGCTGGCGTCGCTGACGGCGGGGACGGTCGGCTTCCTGTGGCTCAAGTTCTTTGGGCAGCCGGATGTCATTGACCGTGACCTCGAAACGATGGATTACGTCGTCGAGACTTCGTAGCGCCGTGGCCGCATTGGTACGCCCGCTGGAAGTGTGGTCGCTGGGCGTGGTGGATTACGCCGCCGGACTGGTGATGCAGGAAAAGCTGGTCGCGCAGCGGCGCGCAGGCGACATCCCCGATACGCTGCTGTTGCTGGAGCATCCGCCGGTCATCACGCTGGGGCGTGCAGCGAAGGCGCAGAACATCGTTGTTCCGGCGACTGTGCTGGCGAGTCAGGGCATTGCTGTTTACGAAACGCGGCGCGGCGGCGATGTGACGTATCACGGCTGGGGCCAACTGGTCGGCTACCCCATTCTCGACCTCAACCCCAACCGGCGTGACATCCGCCGGTACATGCGTGATCTGGAGGAAGTTCTAATCGGCGTCGTCGCCGAGTATGGCATCGCAGCCGGGCGACTTGCGGGTTTGACCGGCGTCTGGGTGGCAGGCGAGCGCAAAATCGCCGCCCTTGGCGTCCACATTTCACGCTGGATTACCTCGCATGGCTTTGCGCTCAATGTCACGACACGTTTGCGTGATTTCAGCTTCATCATTCCCTGCGGCATTCAAGACAAAGCCGTTACATCCATCGCGCATGAGACAGGGCTGACGCCGTCGCTGGAGGAAGTCGGGGCGCGAGTCAGTCGGCGTTTCGGCGTAGTGTTCGAGCGCGAAATTGTTCGACGTGAAGTGGCGCATGCGTCAGTACAGGTTGTGGTCTTTCGGACGCGCGCCGGCCGCCGCGAGTATCTGTTGCTGCGGCGCGTCGCTGCGCGCGGCGGCTTTTGGCAGCTTGTCACTGGACGCATCGAGTCCGGCGAGTCGCCGCCGGATGCGGCCCGGCGTGAGCTTGCTGAGGAAACCGGCCTGACCACGTCCCTGCTGCGCGATTTGGATTTGACGCGGACGTACGTGGTGGACGCCGACTGGTTTGCGCCGTCCGCTGAGGGGCCGGTGTTCAACCGTGAACATGCCTTCGCCGCGCCGGTGGACGCCGATCGCATACGCTTGTCCCCGGCCGAGCATGACGCCTACGAGTGGTTGGATTGTGAAGCAGCGGCGGCGCGGCTCATGTGGGAAGGCAATCGGCAGGCGCTTCACCGCGCCCACGCGGAAATCCTGTAGCGCCTTCCCCAGAACTAGAAGTTTGGAATCCACTTGACGTTTAGCAAGGCAGCGCTTGAACAATTTGCGCGGTTATCGTCGGCGTTACAGTCCCGCCGGCGGAAGCGCGTTTTGGCCATCACCAAGGCCATCACAGAGGCAAGCAAGGAGTCTCGAACCAATGGCCGCCCCGGACACTCCGCCTGAAAGTTCTCTCCTCCGAATGAGCGCGACAAGCCTTGTCCAACGAATCACGGCAGGCGAGCTCTCCGCACAGGAGGTTGTGGAAGCTCACATCGAGCGTATCGAGGCCGTCAACCCACAGCTTAGGGCGGTCGTGGTGACATGTTTTGACGAGGCTCGCCGCGCCGCCGCCGAGGCTGACACCCGCCGCGCCGCCGGTGAACCACTCGGCCCACTACACGGCCTGCCCATCACGGTTAAGGCGTCATTTGATGTTGCCGGACTGCCGACTTCACTAGGGCTGATCCAACAGGCCGCCGCCCGCGCAGCGGCTGACGCGCCAACCGTTGCGCGACTGCGCCGAGCCGGGGCCATTGTGCTGGGGAAAACGAACCTGCCCCAACTCGCCATGGCGAACGAATGTGAAAACCCCCTGTATGGACGTACGGTGCATCCACGCAATGCCCTTCGCGCGCCTGGCGGCAGTAGCGGCGGCGAAGCGGCGATCATCGCAGCTTTTGGATCGCCGTTAGGCCTTGGCAGCGACATTGGGGGGAGTCTCCGGCTTCCAGCGCATGCTTGCGGGATCGCGTCCCTCAAACCGACTGCAGGACGCCTGACGATGCAGGGGCACGCTGAAGTTTTCCCTGGTATGGAAGCCATCCAAGCTCAGCCAGGACCGATGGCGCGTCAGGTTGAAGACCTTGCCTTGGCGATGCGCGTCCTAACAACGCCCGATCAACACCCTGGCGACCTCACGCCGCCCGTCCCATGGCGTGACCCTGATGAAACAGCCTCACTCGCGGGATTACGGGTTGCCTACTACCTCGATAATGGGTTGTTTCGTCCGTCGCCGGCCATTCGTCGCGCCGTTCGTGAGGCCGCCGACGCGCTTGAACGACGCGGCGCGGAGGTTGTCCCATGGCAACCGCCGGACGTGGCCGAAGCGTTTGGGTTGTTTGTCGGTATTCTGTTCGCCGACAATCTACGTCACATCCGGGCGTTGCTCTATGCTGAACCCATCTGGACGCCCCTATGGCCGTTCTTGGTTACGGCGCAATTACCCAACTGGCTGCGTAGCTGGTTGGCGCGGCTTGCCGACCTAACAGGACAGCGGGCGACGGCGCGACTGTTGCGTGCGGCGCGCTCACGCAGCGCCGAAGGCTACTGGCGGCTTGTTGAAGCCCGCACGCGCTATCGTGAGCGGTTTCTGGAAGCCCTCGATGGACAGCGGTGCGATGTGATTTTGTGTCCGGCGGATGGACTACCTGCACTCACGCATGGCGCTAGCGCATACACGGTGGAAGCCATCAGCTACACGGCACTCTACAACCTGCTGGGGACGCCGGCCGGCGTCGTTCCATGGACGACCGTTGGCCCAAACGAGGAAAGCGACCGTCCCAATACGCTTGACCTAAGCCAACGAACGGCGCGCGACGTAGAACGCGGCAGCGCAGGGCTGCCGGTCGGCGTGCAAGTCGTTGCTCGGCATTGGCGGGAAGACCTTGTGCTGCGCGTTATGCGGGCGCTGGAACAGGCTTGCGGGGAACGCCTGTAACAACCCAACAGCGCCAGTCTCTAAGGTGTGCAACGCCGCGTGTTAGCCGGATGCGCCAGCCTTCATCCAAGGCCAAGCCTCGATCACACCGGCGCGGTAATGAGGCGTCGCGCTTCCCGCCGCGCCCACGCATCCGCCGCTAGAATCGCCTCAAGGCTTGTCGTTGGCTGCGCATCATGCCGCCCCAGAGTCGTTTCAATGATGCGGGGAATGTCCGTAAACCGAATCCGTTCTTCCAAAAACGCGGCCACGGCTTCTTCGTTGGCTGCGTTAAGAACCGCTGGAAACGTCCCGCCCGCCCGCAGCGCGTCGTAGGCTAGCCGCAGACATGGAAACTTCTCCATATCCGGCGGATAAAACTCCAACTTGGCGACAGCCGTTAGATCGAGACGCTCTACGGGCGCAGGCCTTCGTTCCGGGTACGTCAGCGCGTACTGAATGGGATGCCGCATATCCGCCACACCCAACTGCGCTATCGTCGAACCGTCCACAAAGGCGACAAGCGAATGCACCACCGACTGGGGATGGATGACGACCTCAATCCGGTCCGGCGGCACATCATACAACCAGCGCGCCTCAATGACCTCCAAGCCCTTGTTCATCAGCGTCGCCGAGTCAATCGTGATCTTGCGGCCCATTGTCCATGTCGGATGACGTAGCGCCTGTGCGACGGTGATCTGTGGAAAGCCTTCCGCCGGTAGTGTCCGGAAAGGCCCGCCGCTCGCCGTCAGCACTAGCCGATGAACCTCCGCCAGCGTGTTCCCGCGCAGGCATTGATGGAGGGCGTTGTGTTCGCTGTCCACCGGCAGAATTTCAGCTCCGCACTCGCGCGCCCGCCGCATCATCAGTTCACCCGCCATCACCAGCGGTTCCTTGTTGGCGATGCAGACGCGACGGCCGAGTTCAATCGCCCGCAAGGTTGGCAGCAAGCCCCGTCCGCCGACCACGGCCGACATCACCACGGCCGCCGCCGGATGGGTCGCCACAGCCGTCATGCCGTCCACGCCGACAGCGATCTCGCCTGACCAGTCGGACGCCACGAGGTCGCGAAGCCGCCGCGCAGCGACGTCATCCGCAACAGCAACCAGTTGGGGGCGATGGCGGCGAATTTGCTCCGCCAAGCGTTCTACGTTCCGCCCGGCGGCCAATGCCGCCACCGTAAAGCGCGGTGCAAGATGCTCTACAACATTAAGCGTGTTACAGCCGATGGAACCCGTCGAGCCAAGAATGGCTAGTCCCGTCATCCGAAAAAATTCCTGTCGGTTTAGAATCCACCGGCGAAAAAACCAAGTCAGCAACGGCGCCGGCTTGACGCCAGTCTATTGGTTCCGAAAACGTATTCAACCGCAAGTGCAGACTGACTCGGCGTGGAACGCACAAGCCGAGGAGCCGCCGAACGGCCGGTGGTGCGCGCCGCGTTGCCCTGTGACGTTTATGCTCGCCTTTCTCTTCCCCGGACAAGCTTCGCAGTACGTCGGGATGGGCCGCGACTTGGTCGCTGCTTTCCCGGAAGCCCGCGAAACCTTTCAAGAAGCTGACGACGCACTGGGATTTTCACTTAGTACGCTGTGCTTTGAGGGGCCGGAAGCTGAACTCAACCTAACGGCCAATACGCAGCCGGCTGTTTTGACGCATGCCATCGCCGTCTGGCGTGTCCTGCGCCGCCACGGCTTCACCCCCGGTATTGTCGCCGGCCACTCGCTGGGCGAATACGGTGCGGTGGTCGCCGCCGGCGCGCTTGACTTCGCCGAGGCAGTACGGACGGTTCGGCGGCGCGGGCAGTACATGCAGGAGGCTGTCCCGCCTGGCGTTGGGGCGATGGCGGCCGTGTTGAAAGTTGATGCCGACACTGTCGCGGCGCTGTGCGCGGAAGCCGAGCGGGAGGACGAACTGTGCCGTCCGGCCAACTTCAACGCGCCGCAGCAGACGGTCATCGCTGGGCACCGTCCGGCTGTCCAGCGAGCGATGGAACTGGCCCGCGCACGGAAAGCGCGCACCATTGAACTGCCTGTGAGCGCCCCGTTTCACTGCCCGCTGATGAAGCCAGCGGCGGAGCGACTGGCGCAGGACTTAGCCGCACTGACGTTCCGAACGCCACACTGCGCGGTCGTTGCCAACGTGGACGCACAACCTACAACTGACGCTGAACGGCTCCGCGCCAACCTGATTGCCCAAGTCTGCGCGCCGGTTCAGTGGGTGGCTTCGGTGCAAACCTTGGCGGCGCAGGGCGCAACGGCCTTCGTTGAAGTCGGACCAAAAACCGTTCTCACTGGCTTAGTGCGGCAAATTCTGCCCGACGCCGTGACGTTCAACGTTGAGTCGCCGCGAACGTTAGAAACCTTTGTCGCCGGGATGCGTCTGCCTTGAGCAAAACTCCAGCTTATGCGACAGTGAGGCCATCGCTGTTCCAACTTTCTGTAATGCGCCATTGTCTCATGGCTGTTTGTTTCATCCTGTTGGAGCATTGACTGGATCAGGCCTATGGCTATGGACAAAAAGATTCTCGACCGCATCCTCACCATGGCCGTCAAAAGCGGCGTCTCAGATATTCACTTTCAGGCCGGTAGCGTCCCGTTGTTCCGCTATAACGGAACGCTAATGGATGTGAAGTACGATGTTTTGACGCCGCAGGACACTGAACTCATCGCCCAAATCCTGCTCAAAAATGACCGTCTGCACGCCCACGATGAATTTGTTGAGAGGGATGTTTCATACGGCGTCGAGAACGCCGGCCGTTTTCGGGCCAACATTTTCAAGCAGCGGAACAGCTTTGCCATCGTGCTGCGCGCCATCTCGATTGAAGCACGGACGTTTGAGCAACTGAACCTGCCGCCGACGCTGGCGCACATCGCCGACCTAGGTCGCGGGCTAGTACTTGTCACCGGCGCGACCGGCAACGGTAAATCCACCACAATGTCGGCGATGATCGAGCATATCAATCGGACGCGCAAACTCCACATCATCACCATCGAAGACCCGATTGAGTTCCTTTACAAAAACGACCGCAGCATCATTACGCAGCGCGAAATCGGACAAGACACCCGTTCGTTCCCGGAAGCCTTGCATGCCGCTCTGCGGCAGGACCCGGATGTGATTTTGGTCGGTGAAATCCGCGACGCTGTGACGTTCGACACGGCGCTGCGGGCGGCGGAGACCGGCCATCTCGTCTTCAGCGCCATCCACACCACGGACGCCCAGAAAACCATTTCGCGCGTGCTAGGTTTTTATCCGCCGGAGGAACAAGCAATGGCGCGGGCGCGACTAGCCGACAACTTGGCCGCAATCATCTCCCTCCGATTGCTTCCAATGGCGAATCAACAGGCGCGCATCCCGGCGGTTGAGATTTTGCGCATGTCGAGCGCAGTTCAGGAATGTCTGCGCAATCCCGAAAAGTTAGGCGATCTTAATTTTGTCATCGCCCGCAGTCGGGAATACGGCATGATGACCTTCGATCAGCATCTGATCGAACTGTGTAAGGCGGGCAAGATCACGCCGGAGGTAGCGCGCGCCGCCGCGACGAACCGAATTGAGTTCGACAAGGCGATGGCGGCCGAACGCGCCCCGACGCCGGTGGCGGAGTCGTCGCCAACTAGTCCTGCATCGTCGGCAAGTGACTCCTCTGCGCCCAAACCCGAAGCGGGAGACAGCGCCGGTAAGACCTATTCATTTGTGTGACGGCTTCGGGGTCCGAAACGACATCCGGCGGACAAGAGATCGAGCCGGGCGGCCGCCCCAGCTTGCGCCGGTTTGCGTTGGTCTGTTTGTTGATTGGCGCGACGGCGTTCGGCGGCGGGGCGATGGTCGCTTACTTAGAAGATCGGTTTACACGCCGCTACGGTTGGCTGCGGGACGAGGCGTTCTTGGAAGCCGTGACGCTAGCGCAAAGCCTGCCCGGCGCAATTGCGACGAACACGGTGGCGTTTATCGGCTACCGGCTGCACGGGGCCATCGGTGCGGCGACGGGGATGGCGCTCTACGCCCTGCCGTCAGGGTTGCTAATGCTGCTTTTCGCCGCGCTTTACGACCGCGTGCGCGACATACCCTTAGCGACAGCTGTGTTTACAGGCCTGAACGCCGCCGCCGCCGGCCTCGTCACAACGACGGCGATTCGCCTTGGACGTCAGGCGCTTGACGCCCACTGGCAATACATACAGGTCATAGGGGTTTTTAGCCTAGCTGTCGCCGTTCCGGCAATGACATTCCCCTTGATCGTCCTCTCCCTGCTGGGCGGGTTGGTGAGCGCCGCTCGGCGAAAGACTAACGCCGCCGCCGACACGGTGGGGCGACCGCAGACGCGCGCCTCTCTCCGAGGACTGTTTCTAACGGCGGCGGTCAGCGGGTCGGCGGTGGTCGGCCTTTGGCTGGCGGCGGAAGCCGGCACCGACCCTTTCTTGCTACGGGTAGCGCGGCTGGCGCTGATCGCGTTGAAAATCGGTGGGCTGACTTTCGGCGGTGGGTTTGTCATCATTCCCCTGCTTGGTCATGAAGTCGTGGATGTGCATGGCTGGCTGACGCCAAAAGAACTTGCCGATGCAGCGGCCCTTGGCCTGTTGACGCCGGGGCCGTTTGTGATCGCCGCCGTCTTTATCGGCTACCGTGTCGCCGGTCTGGTCGGAGCCGGTGTTTCCGCGGTTGGCATTTTTGGTGTCCCATTATGGCTGGTGATTTTGGTCGCCAGCGCGGTTGAACGCTTCCGGCAGAACCGGTTGGTGCAGGGGGCGCTGCGCGCCGCCATGCCAACTGGCGTCGCCCTGCTGGCGGCAGCAGCCGTGACGATCGGGAAAAGCGCGTACGGACCTGCGCCCTACACGTGGTGGCTAGTGCCAGCGCTGGGGCTGGCAAGCGCCAGTCTGGCCGGCCGGTATCAGATGAATCCCGTGTTCGTCCTCTTCGGAGCGGCGGCAGTTGGATTGTGCGCCCGGTGGCTGTTCGAGTAACCACGGCGCAGGCGCGCAGTACGGCTAAGTAGATTATGGCCGGCCGACGGCGTCGCGCATCGGATTGCCGCCGGTTCGCTCCCGAAACGGTTCTTTTTCAAAGCCATACCGACGGCGTTTGAGAATCAACCCCTGCCGCGTCAGACCTAATTCGCGGGCGGCGTGGGTGATGTTGCCGTGATGGCGCTCAAGCGCCTCGGCAACCATCCGCCGTTCAAGCGCTTCAACCGCTTCGGCTAGGGTCTGCCGGACGGGTGACGCCCCTGCGCTGTCACCGCTCCACCCACCCATCGAAACCAATGGCGTTCGATGGTTGCCGCTCGACATCAGCGACGCCGCCGTCCACAACTCCGGCGAAAAGTGCTCCGGCGTTAGAATGTCATTCGGTTCGGCTAGGGCGACAGCACGCTCGATTTCGTTTTTGAGCTGGCGGACGTTGCCGGGCCACGGCAAGCGGCATAATCGCTCCAGAGCGGCTTCGGAAAGCGATACCGTCTTGCCTTCCCGCCGAGCGCATTCACGCAGCAGGTGCTTGGCCAGCGGCGCAATGTCCTCCCGCCGCGCGCGCAGTGGCGGGACGTGTAGGCGGACAACATTGAGCCGATGGAAGAGGTCCTCGCGGAACCTGCCCTGAGCGACTTCGGCTTCGAGATCACGGTTGGTGGCGGCAATGACCCGTACATCCACCTTGATCGGCTGCTCCTCCCCGACCGGGTGAATTTCCTTCTCTTGAAGGAAACGCAGCAGCTTGGGCTGGACATGGAGAGCCAGTTCACCAATTTCGTCCAGAAACAGCGTTCCACCGGCGGCGGCGCGGATAATGCCCGGCGCGCTTTTACTGGCTCCGGTGAACGCGCCCTGCCGGTGGCCAAACAAACGGCTTTCCACAAGTTCCGCCGGGATGGCTGCGCAGTTGAACGGTAGAAACACTCGGTCGCGCCGCCGGCTCGTCGCGTGCAAGGCGCGGGCGACCAATTCCTTCCCAACGCCTGACTCGCCCGTAATCAACACCGTCACGTCTGACGACCGAATTTTCTCAATGCGCTCAACCACGGCCAGCATCGCCGGCGACTCGCACACCAACCCAAGGTGCGCAAACCGATTGGCGACTGGTTCACTGTTGACGACCGCACGCGCGGTGCGCACTGTGTTGCGCAAGCGGTGATTTTCCAAAATGAACTCCACGACGTGAACCAGCGCCTCAATGGTTGTGACGACGTGCGGCGGCACAACGCCGGCGATGCACAGAAAAAACCGCCGCATTGGAGGAAGGTCAGTGCCGGGGCGAACATCGTTGAAAGCGCGTACGGTCAGATCATCAGGCAGCGAGCGTTCCTCATGCAGGCTGCTTTCCAGCACGCGGCGCATCCGCTCCGCTTGGGGTGCGACGCCTGCAAGGAGTCGAATTCCATCGGGCATTTGCTCAAAAATCGCCGCCGTCAGGTGCAGCTCATCGCGGAGGAGGATAGCCAACTCGCGCAACAACAGGTCAGGCGAAGTCGAAGCCGCCACAAGACTTTCTACCAGTAGGGCGTCCAGGCTGGGCGCAGGCGGCGTGACGGTCGTTGGTTGGATACGCCTAGTTTCCTCTAGAAGCCGGGTCGCCTGTGCGCCCAAGCGCGCTGCGCCCAACTCGGTAAAGATGCGCTGTGCGGCTTCAAGGTGAATTCGCGCTCGAGCGGCGTTCGCCAACGCCAGAAACGCCCGTCCAGCGCCAAGATGGCTACAGGCGGCGTCGTAGATGAAACCAGCCGCTTCAAACATGGACAGGCTCTGCGTGAAAGCGGCGACGGCTTCGCTAGGATTTTGGCGCAACAGGTGCAGTTCGCCGTCCAGCCGGCAGGCGAAGCCAGCGGCGTGCAGCTTCGGCGAATCGCCGAGCAGTTCACGCGCTCGGCGTAAGTGAGCTTCGGCGCGAGCGGCGTCGCCAGCCGCCAAGCACGCTTCGGCCAAGCGCAGATGACTGACCGGCAGACGCGCAATGCGGTTGATTTTGGCGTTGATGCGCGTGGCTTGTTCAAAGAGTGAAATCGCTTCGTCATGTCGCCCCTGCGCTAGTAAGGCTTCAGCCAACGCCTCCCAGCCGCCGGCTTCCGCCGCCGGTCGTCCGGCCGCCAAGGCGCGTTCAACCGCCAGTCGCGCCTGCCGTTCAGCGGCGTCAAGGTCGCCCTGCCAGAGCCGCAACCGACTGGCAGTGCGCCGTACCAGACTTTCCGACGCCGGGTCGTCCGCCACCAACGCCATGGCTTGACCTAGGGCTGCTTCCGCCTCACGCCACTTGCCAGCGTACATTCGTACGTCGGCCACCAAGTCGTACGCCCGCCCCAAAGCGAGCCGGTCTTCCGTCTGCGACCAGTGCGCAATAGCCTTCTCCAGCAGCGTCAGCGCCGCCGCAAGGTCGCCTGACTCGAAGGCGATAAACGCCTGATGGTCAAGCAACTGGCCGACCAAGCTGATGTCCTGTGCCGCCAGCCCGCCGGGCAACGCCTCTAGCAAGGCGAGCGCCCGCGCCGCTTCGTCGCGCGACTCCGTGATGCGACCTTCGTGGTGGGCCATCACGGCCAACTGCCAGCGACATTCGGCGACACCCTGCACGTCGCGCAACGGCTCCAAAAAGCGCAGACTACGTTCCAGATGCTCACGGGCAATGGCATACTCATCGATCGCGGCGTAAATCCGTCCTAGCAACGCCTCCGCCTGCCCCACGAGCGCATCGTCCGCCAACGACTCGCCCAACTTGAGCGCCAAGTTCGCTTCGTGGATGGCGCGCGGGATATTGTGTTGACGAAGCAGCAAGTCGCCCCGTTGGGCGTGCACCCGCGCCAGCAGGGCCTCGTCGGAGACGCGCGTCGCAAGCAGGTCTAAAACCTGCGCCGCTTCATCATACCGCCCGGCCTCGACTAGCGCCCTCACTAAAGTCAAGCGCCGTTCCGTCGCCAAAGACGACCCTTGTCGGTCAAGCTCGTGAATTTCAAACTGTAGCTTGGCGACTAAGCGCTCAAGCCGACCACCTTGGGGAGATGAAGGAACATTGGGCATCGTGGCGACGCACCCAATCACGGAAGTGATTGTGAAGCAGCTTACCGTCAATCAGCTTGACAGTAAGCTGCTTGACATGGAAGCGGCGATTGACGGAACTGGATATGCAAGTGTGAGGGTAGTGTTAAGTCGCACCGCTTCTCAAGCTCTTTTGCGATACCGACCGCAAACGACGGCCGGAAAGCGTGGAAACTCAACATTTCAGCTACGTTGCTGTGCTTTGACGCGAAACGTTCTCGCACCGTCGGCGAAGTTTTGTATGTCAGTCGCCAAGTTTGGCGCGTGATTTGCTTGCCTCCTTGGATGCACAGTGCGCTTTGTCGCCTGCGCGCCAGAAATTTTTCCGGTTCAATCATACGGAGGAATCCCAATCGTGAAGAAGCCACTGGTTTATGCGTTTGCGCTCCTGTTTGCTGGCGGTCTGACAGCGACGACCTTTAGCCAGATCAGCCGGCCGTTGCCCCCGTCGGCGGGTGGCGGGCAAGATGAGTACCCGGTGGATGTCGCTGGCGAACCGCGCTATGTCGCCAATCAAGTCATCATTCAGTTCTATGAAGACGCCGATGAGCGTAGCCGGGCGCAGGTGCGCGCCATGATCGGCGCATCGCGTGCGACAACGCTGCTTTCAGCCGACCGGCGGCGGATGCTGGAGGAAGGCACGCCGCTGCGTGCCGGTGGGCGCGCCGCCGGTGAAGTTGAGTTGGAGGTGCTGCCGCCGGGGTTGAGCGTCAAGGAAGCCTGTGAAATCCTCAAGGGCAATCCGGCTGTTAAGTCGGTCGAACCGAACTGGATTTACACGAAGTTGCAGGCGGCGCGGCCGAACGATCCGCTCTTCCTCAACGGCTCACTGTGGGGCATGTACGGTGCTAACACCGGTTCGGGTACAAGCAACCCGTATGGCAGCGAAGCGGCCGCCGTATGGTCAACCTCCGTTACGAACGGCACGGGTTCACACAACATCTTCGTCGGGGTCATTGACGAGGGCATTCAGGTCAACCATCCCGACCTGCAAGCCAACATCTGGGTCAACCCATTTGATCCGGTGGACGGCCGCGACAACGACGGCAACGGCTACGTAGATGACACGAACGGTTGGGATTTCGTCAACAACGACCGGACAGTGTATGACGGCCCGGCCTCTGGCTCGACCAGCATTGACTCGCATGGCACGCACGTCGCTGGCACGATTGGCGCGGTCGGCAACAACGGCATTGGCGTCGTTGGCGTCAACTGGCGCGTGACCATGATTTCGGGCAAGTTCCTTGGCACGCAGGGCGGCACGACAGCCAACGCCATTCGCGCGATTGACTACTTCACGGATTTGCGCGTCCGGCACGGTCTGGACATCGTCGCCACCAACAACTCGTGGGGCGGCGGCGGCTATTCGCAGGCGCTCTATGACGCCATTTCACGGGCGCAGGCGCGCAACATCCTCTTCGTGGCGGCGGCGGGCAACTCGTCGAACGACAATGACGCCCGCCCATCCTACCCGGCCAGCTACAATCACAGCCACATTATCGCGGTTGCGTCCATCACGAGCACCGGCGCGCTGTCGTCCTTCTCCAACTTTGGTCGCACCAGTGTTGACCTTGGCGCTCCCGGCTCAAACATTCAGTCCACCTTGCCGGCCAGCCGCTATGGTTCGCTGAGCGGCACATCAATGGCGACCCCGCACGTCACGGGCGTTGTAGCCCTGTACGCCGCGCGGCGTTCCGCTCGTGGCTTGACCATCAAGAACAATATCCTGAGCAGCGTTTATCGCATCCCGTCGCTCAACGGACGCTGTGTGAGCAATGGGACGCTAGACGCTAACGCGCTGTTCCGCAACTTCTAAGCCCGGACGCCGCAAAAGGGCGCAAACAAGCAGGCGGAGCCACTGGCTCCGCCTCATTTTTGTCTTTAGGCGACAGAGCGGGCGATGGGACTCGAACCCACAACACCCAGCTTGGGAAGCTGGTACTCTACCATTGAGCTACGCCCGCGCAAAAACGGCGGCCAACGACATTACGCCGCCGCCGCACGGCTGTCAACGCTGCCGTTCACAGATCGTAGAGAAACTCGACATTCATTTCGATGTCGGGATGCAGGCTGTGATGCACCGGGCAGGTCAGCGCTGCGCGTTCCAGCTTAGGGCGAGCTTCAGTGGGAATGTGGTTGGGGAGGTGAAAGGTAATCGGCAACGCGCCCACGCGGCGCGGCGATGCGGTGTGCATATGTTTGACGACGCGAAAGTGCGCGCCGGAAAGGTCGAGATTGTCGCGTTGGGCGACGATCCCCATCAATGTCATCATGCAAGACCCAAGCGCTGCTGCGACTAAATCCGTCGGCGAAAAGCCATTGCCGTCGCCGTGGTTGTCCGCCGGAGCCGTCGTCTGAAGGGTTGCGCCCGACGGGCCGTGATGCATTTCGACGCGCAGTGCGCCAAGGTACTTGCCAGTGATTTCAACAGCCATGAGTTATCTCCTCTAGTTCCAAACTCAAGCGATAGGTTGCGCTATGCTGCGCCAGCGTGCACATCGGTTCACTATCGTCCGCCGGCTTCCACGCAGGGGTGGAGGCTGGTATCGTGCCGCCGGATATACTCTGGCACAAAAAGGGTGTTTTTCAAACGATATGCCTCTTACACTCGACATCGTGACGCCCGAACGGGCGCTACTGTCCCAGACGGTGGATGAAGTTGTTTTACCGGCGCTGGATGGGGAAATCGGCGTTCTACCCGGCCATGCCGCGCTGATGTCGCAACTGAGCGTCGCCGGGCTGTTGACCTACCGGCAGGGCGGCAAAGAAACACTAGCGTTTGTCTCCCAAGGCTTTGTGGAGGTGCTTGGCGACCGCGTGACGGTGCTGACCGAACGCGCCGAACTCGCTGAAGACATTGACATCGAGGAGGCGCGAACGCGACTGCGTGAAGCCGAGCTGGCCCTCAAGCAAGCTGAATCGGAACGCCCAGATGACGACCTCTCACGCCTGCGCGCTGAAGTTGAAGCCGCGCTGGTACGGGTCAAAACCGCCGAACGTTACCAGTCACGCTGACCGTCGGCCGCCGTGCGCCCCCGTGAGCATCATGAACTTTCCGTATGACATCCGGTTGCCGGGGGTGGTCGTCCCAATTCATCTTGTCTGCGAGGTCTTGGCCTACACGGTCGGATTTCAACTGTATGTCCGGGCGCGGCGGCGTCAACCGAGCGGACTCACCGTTGAGCAAACCGTCTGGACGCTGGTCGGGTGCCTCTTTGGCGCATGGCTTGGCTCCAAGCTGCTTGCATGGCTGGAAGCGCCGACGCTCTACTGGCGCTATCGCGCCAACCCGCTCATTTGGCTCGAAGGTAAGTCCATTGTCGGAGGGCTGTTGGGCGGCTGGGCCGGCGTCGAGGCCGCCAAGCGACTAGCGGGCGTCCGACAGGCGACCGGCGACGCTTACGTGGTTCCGCTGCTGGTCGGGATAGCGATTGGTCGCGTCGGGTGTTTTCTCACCGGGCTGACCGACGGCACATGCGGCGCTCTCACAGGACTTCCGTGGGGCGTGGACTTCGGCGACGGCCTGCGCCGCCATCCGACACAGTTGTACGAAATCGCCTATCTCACGGCGCTCGGCGTGACGCTGCGCCGGACGGCTTCTGCAGAGGACCCGCCGGGCGCGCTGTTCCGCCGCTTTCTGCTCGCGTATCTAGCGTTTCGCTTCACGGTGGAGTTCATCAAGCCGCGCCCGTTCGTGTATCCGTGGGGACTCACCGCGATTCAAACGGCGGCGCTGCTGGGGATGGGCGCAGCCGGCTACACCCTGTGGCGGCTTAGGCGTCGGCCGCATGGTTTAGTGGCGCTACTTCCGACAGCCGAAGGAGAGCGTGCGCATGGCTGACCGTCCGTACGTGTTTTACGAACTCACTAATGCGATTTGCGCGACTTGCCACCGCAAGGTCGAGGCCAAAATCGTCATCGAGGGTGACCGGGTGTTCATGCACAAGTTTTGCCCCGTACACGGACGCGAGCGGGTGCTGATCTCGACCGACGCGGCGTTTTATAAACAGCAGCGCGCTTTTCTCAAACCCGGCCAACTCGTCAGGCAATTCAACACGCCGATCCAGTATGGCTGCCCCTATGACTGCGGCATCTGTCCCGATCACGAGCAGCACGGCTGTCTGACCATCGTGGAAGTCACCGACCACTGCAACCTGACCTGCCCGATTTGCTACGCCGAGTCGGGACCGCACCGACCGACGCACCGCTCGCTGGAGCAGGTTGAGTTCATGCTGGATTGCGTCGTCCGGAACGAGGGCGAACCCGACATCGTGCAAATCAGCGGCGGCGAGCCGACGCTTCATCCGCAGTTCTTTGAAATTCTTGACGCCGCGCGACGCCGTCCCATCAAGCATCTGATGGTCAACACCAACGGGCTGCGCATCGCGCAGGATGAAGCCTTCGCCGAGCGGCTGGCGAGTTACATGCCGGGCTTTGAAATCTATTTGCAGTTCGACTCGCTGCGGGCGGACGCCCTGCGCGACTTGCGCGGCGTGGATTTGCGTACGGTACGCGAGCGGGCGCTCGAACGCCTCGACCGCCTGAAGGTTTCGACGACGCTGGTCGTCACGCTCAAGAAGGGTGTCAACGACGATGAAATCGGCGACATCATCGCGTTCGCGCTTCAGCATTCGTGCGTCCGGGGCGTGACGTTCCAGCCGGTACAGGTCGCCGGCCGCACGGAGCGTTTCGATCCGGCGCGCGACCGCCTGACGCTCAGTGAAGTTCGGCAGGCAATCCTCCGCCAGACGCCGTGGCTCAAGCCGCAGGACATACTCCCCGTGCCGTGTCATCCCGACTGTCTAGCGATGGCTTACGCGCTGAGGCTGGGCGGCGAGGTCATCCCGCTGACGGGCCTGATTGACCCGGAGTTCCTGCTCAACAGCGGGGGCAGCACGATCATTTACGAGCAAAGCCCGGCGTTGCGCGAGCAGATTTTCAAGACGTTTTCAACCGGACACTCGCCAGCAATGCAGGCGGTTTCGCTCAAGCAGCTTTTGTGTTGCCTGCCGCTCGTGAGCGTGCCGGAGCAGTTCACTTATGAAAATGTCTTTCGGATTTTGATCGTGCAGTTTATGGACGCCCACAGCCTTGACATTCGCTCGGTCAAGCGGTCATGCGTGCATATTGTCCATCCCGACGGGCGCCTCATCCCGTTTGACACCTTCAACCTGTTTTACCGCGACGGACGCGAAGCGCAGCTCAATGTGCTGCGTCAACAACCGGCCGCGGTGCCGGCCGGCGGATGATGATGCACGTCCATGGGTAAACGTCCGATATCTTCCGACCGCTCGCTGATTGAAATGCCGGCTGTCATTTCGCGCCTGCGGGTGCGCTACGCCGAAACCGACCAAATGGGCGTCGCCTACCATGCCAACTATCTGGTCTGGATGGAGGTCGGGCGAACGGACTACTGCCGCGCCTGCGGGTTCACCTACCGCGATATGGAGGCGGCGGGCGTCCGGCTCGTGGTCGCTGAAGCGCGCGTTCGGTATCACGCCGCCGCACGATACGACGACGCGCTGCGCATTGAGACGCGCCTGACGACGCTGCGTTCACGGCAGGTTGGCTTTGCCTATACCGTCCACCGCGAGGATGATGAGACGCTGCTGGCGACAGGCGACACCCTGCATCTCCCGACTGACGCACACGGACGGGTCATCCGCCTGCCGTCGAACATCTACGACGCGCTGTTGCACGCTCCACACGCCGATAAAGCGCCGCTTCAAAATGCCTGCCCAAAGGTGATGTGAACCTGGAGGTTGGTGAGTCGGCGGTTGGGCGTCGCCACATAAAACGGCGGATCAAGCAGGTACGCCGCGTCCACACGCAACGGCCCTAGCGGCGTTTTGAGGCGAAAGCCGCCGCCAAGGCTGTTGGTCATGCACCCAAAGTTGATGTCCGCAATGCGGGCAAAGACGTTACCGACATCGTAAAACACTGCGCCCTCAACATTTTGCAGCACCGGGAAGCGAACTTCACCGGTCGCCGCCACCAGCGCGTTGCCGCCAATCGGCGCGTCTGTGACCGGATCACGCGGGCCGGCTTGTTCAAACCCTAGGCCGCGTAGGGTGGTCGGGCCGCCGGAGAAAAAGCGTTCGCTGATCGGCAACGTCCGGCTCTCGCCATATGGTTGCGCCAATCCCACCTGCAGCCGCCCGGCAAGGACGACCGGCGACCGTTCGGCAGCGCGACGATACCCCTGAAACTGTCCCAGAAAGCGCACAAACCGCTCCGAGCCGCCAATGTAGGGCGTCGCCAGCGTCAAGTCGGCCGAGATGAAGCCGCCGCGCGTCGCGTCAAGCGGGACATCGCGGGTGTCGCGGACGTATGTCGCCGACAACGTGCCGAGATTGAGCGGCACATCCAGACGCTGGAGTGGAGGGTTGCTCACCCGCAAGTCCAGCACCCGCACATTTTGCAATCGGTAGCGGAAAATCAGGGCGCTCTGGGCGCCGAAGCGCAGTTCGGACTGGACAAGCGCCGCCAACCGTTGTGTGGTAAAGCTGACCCGCGCTTGCCGTTGGAAGAGACCGGAAATGAGAATCGGTGCCGTGACGCCGTCGGTCAACGTCGTCACGCGCGGTAGGTTGAACCGAGGAAACTGGTAGGACACCTGCGCCAACTGTTCCCGCCGACTGAGCCGCACAATCACGCTGCCGACTTCAAGGCGACCGAACATGTTGGCGTTCGACAGCTCAAACGAACCACGGGGGCCGTCGTTGGTCTGGTAACCGAACCCGTAGGCCAGCGTATAGGGCTTGGACTCAATGACATCCAGCGTCACGTCGGCTAACGCCTCGGTCGGGCCGGCGGCGCGGACATACGGCGTCTGAATCAGCACTTGACGAAACGCGCCGGTGGCGTAGAGCGCCTGCTCGGCTTGCGTGAGCCGGTCGCGGCGCAACCGTTCGCCCGGCCGCACGCCCAGAAAACGCCGCAGGGTTTGTTCGGACGTACGGCCGCGCGTACCGATGATGACGCGGTTGATGGTAAAGCGCCGTCCCTCCTCGATTTCGTACACCACGTACACTCGCGCCGGATCGCCGTTGACTTCCTCCAGTTCTTGCCGAACCCGTGCTTCAGCGAAACCTTCACTCAGGTAAAGCGCCTTGAGCCGCTCCAAGTCGGCGCGCACTTGCTCCTGCGTCACAAAGTCGCCCGGCGACAGCGCCAACACCCGGCTGAGGCGTTCAGTGTCAAGTAGTTGATTGCCCGTAAAGCGGACGGCGACCACCTGCGCGCGTGGACCTGGCTCGACCTGAAACAGCACGGTCAGCGACTGGTCGTTGAGTCCGACTCCGATGCGACGTTCCGTTACTTGAGCCTGCAAGTATCCGGCGTTGCGCAGGTCACGCAGAATCACTTCCGCGTCCCGCGCCAGCGTATCTTCCGTGACCAGACCACGCGACGGTGGGATGAGCGAGGCCGGGCGGGTTTTGAAGTCACCCGCCACGTCGCGGTAGCGAAGCGCGTCCGTCCCGACAATGCGCACTTCCTGCACCCGATAGCGGCGGTACGGTTCAATCGTGTACGTCACAACCACCCGCTCCTCGCCGACTAGTCGCTGCCGCGACCAGTCCACCTCGGCGAAGAAGTAGCCGCGCTGTTGCAGGGCGACCAACAACCGGCGCGCGCCTTCTTCAAGCGTCAAGTCATCTAGGCCGCCGTCGCGGAGAATGGGAAGAAGCTGGCGCTGCTCCTCACGGCGAAAGGCGAAGCCGGTGATGTTGACCGTCACCAGCGGCCCGGAGTTGATAGAGACGGAGACGGCGACTCGATTAGTGGTGGGATCAAAGGCGACGCGCGGCTCACTAATGCGCGGATCAAGGTAGCCGCGCGCGAGGTGCAGCGCGCGGATGCGCTGCAAGTCCGACTGAATGAAGTCAATGGCGTACGGCGTCCCGACCGGATGCCGGATGATCTTGGCGTCAAAGTCAGCGCGGGGAATCTTGAGGTCGCCGTCAATCCACCAGTCTCCGATGATCGCCTGCGGACCCGGCCTCACAACGAAGGTGACGCGCGCCCGCGCCGCGTCGTTTGGAGCGGAGACGCGCGCCGCCACTGTCGCTTGAAAATAGCCGCGTTCACGGTAGAAAAGTCGCAGGTTCTCTTCGCCTTCAGCCAGCGCCCGTGCTGTAATCCGGTTGCCGCGCTCAAGCGCCGCCAAGCGCGTCCGTAACTCCTCGGCAGGAAAAAGGATGTCGCCGTCGAAGGTCACATCGGCGACCCGGAGTTGACGGGTGATGACAAACCGCACTTGAACCCCTTCGGCACCGTCAGCGGCGGTCCACACTTCGGCGTCGGCGACCTGCTCGGAACGATGCAGCCGAACGAGAGCCGCTCGCAGCCGCGCCGCTGTTAGCGACTCGCCCACCTGTAACCCGATGGCTTCTCCCAGCGACGGCTCAGACGGAAGGCCGCCTTTCACTTCGATGTCGAGCCGCGTGATAGTGCGTCCGTCCAACCGTCCGATAGGTGGCTGCGTCACAGCCAACGCGCCCGCCTCTTGAACAGCTGGCAGAATGTTCTGCGCCTGAGCCGCCATCCCTGCCGACATCAAGATGAAGCTCAACGTTAGGGCAAGCCAGATGACCGGGATGCTCCACTTGGTTGGTTGTTGTGTCCTGCGCGGTAGCTTTGGGAACGCCGTCGGAGGCCACTGCGTCGTCGTTTTCCGTCCAGAGGCCGACATAGGGCAGCTATTATTTTCCGAGTCGCCGCCGGTTTCCCACCGTCTCCCACCCCGCCAACCAGGGAGTCGAGTCATCCGCTACTTTTCTTGAACAGCGCGCTAGTACCGGCTGATCTGGGGCGAGGTCGGCGGAAGGCTGACATCGCCGGCGCGCGTCGTGATTCGCTTCTCCATTTCCTCGCGGGCCTGATCGCTCGTCGTCTGAATGCCCTTTGTGCGTAGGACGAACTCATCACGGTTGCTCGCGCCGGCTAGCGCCTGCTCGTACGAAATGAGACCTCGGTTGAGCAAGTCGTACAGCGACTGGTCAAAGGTCTGCATCCCATACTGTGACGTACCCTGCGCAATCGCGTCGCGGATGTTCGGCGTCTTTTCCTGATTGATGATGCAGTCGCGGATATAAGCCGTCGTAATGAGCACCTCCACCGCCGGGACGCGCCCGTTGCCCTCCTTGTTGCGGATCAGCCGCTGCGAAATCACAGCCCGGAGAACGGAAGCCAGTTGCAGGCGAATTGCCTGCTGTTGATGCGGCGGGAAAATCGAGACGATGCGCATGATGGTTTCCGTGGCGTCCAACGTGTGCAGCGTGGAGAGCACCAAGTGGCCGGTTTCAGCAGCCGTCAGCGCCGTCTCAATCGTTTCCTGATCGCGCATCTCACCAACCAAAATCACGTCCGGGTCCTGTCGGAGTGCGCCCCGCAACGCTTCATTGAAACTGCGCGTATCCACATCCACTTCACGCTGGTTAACAAACGAACGCCGGTCCCGGTGGAGAAATTCAATCGGGTCCTCAATCGTAATGATGTGCTCGGTGCGATGGCGATTAATGTGGTCAATAATGGCGGCCAGCGTTGTGGATTTACCAGAGCCAGTCGTGCCAGTGACAAGCACCAACCCTCGCCGTTCCTCTGCAATTTTTTCGACGACCGGCGGTAGTTGCAACTCGGCAATTGTCCGCACCGTCATTGGGATGACACGAAAGACCATGCCGACTGCGCCGCGCTGCTGAAAGATGTTGCACCGAAAGCGCCCCAGCCCTGAAACACCGTAGGCGATGTCCACCTCGCAGGCGTCTTTAAACCGCTGCTTCTGGCGGTTGTTCATAATGCTAAACGCCATCGCCAGCGTGTCTTCCGGCGTTAGGCGCGGAACGTCCACCAGCGGCATCAACTCGCCGTACACGCGAATAAAGGGATGGCTGCCAGCTTTGAGATGGAGGTCGGACGCGCCCTTGGCGCACGCCATAGCCAAGAGGGTGTCAACGGTCAGTGGGGGTTGCATAACAACACCTCCCAAAATGAATCAGCCCTCAGAAGCTGTGTTCGATGCCGTCAAAATAGGTCATCGTTTTGAACTGCCGGTAACGCTCATTGATTTCCTCACGGGTCAACGTCAGCAGCCGCTCCGTCCCAAACGCCTCAATCGTAAAGGACGCCATCACCGAACCATAAATCATCGCCTTGCGCAGTGATGCCTCGTCCAGACCGCTGCCGGTCGCCGCCAAGTACCCCATCACGCCACCGGCAAACGTGTCCCCAGCGCCTGTTGGGTCTACGACATTTTCCTGCGGGAAGCCGGGAATCGCAAAGAACGAATTCTCCCCGAACAGCGTTGCGCCGTATTCACCGCGCTTGACGATGAGCCGTTTCGGCCCCAGCGCCATAATGGTCTTGGCGGCGCGAATCACGTTCGGATCGCGCGCCAACTGCCGCGCTTCTTCATCGTTGATAATCAAGAGATCCACACATCGCAGCGTTTCGCGCAGTTCGCCGGGCGTCCCGCGAATCCAGAAGTCCATCGTGTCCATCGCCGTCAGCCGCGCCCGGCTCTGCCGCCGGACATCCCGCTGAAGTGTAGGATGGGCGTTGCCGAGGAACAGGTATGGAATGTCCTGCTGGGCAGCTGCAATCCGAGGATGAAAGTCAGCGAAGACGTTGAGTTGCGTCTCCAACGTCGTCCGAGTGTTCAAGTCATAGCCGTATTCGCCCGTCCAGCGAAACGTCTTACCGCCGGGGCGACGCTCCAGCCCTGACAGATCAATGCCGCGCGCGTCGAAAACTCGTTCGTGCTCCGCCGTGAAATCGTCACCGACAACGCCAATAACGCTGACCGCCGTGAAAAATGAAGCGGCAATAGAGAAGTACGTCGCCGCCCCTGCCAAAATGTTTGCGCGTTCGGCGAACGGCGTTTTGACGTGGTCGAACGCAACCGTTCCGACAACAAGGATGCTCATGAGGAATGTAAAACCATAGGAAGACCGACTTGGGAAAGAACCCTTGTGCTGAAGAATGGAGAAAACTCCGTCCGAAAAGCAAGCCTGAAAAATTCAGGCCCTCCGCCGCCGTTTGTAACCGGCTTCGTGACAGGCCCAGCGCCAGCACACTACACTACGGGCCTTGTCGGCACTTTATCCGTTGGGAGTTCGGCTCTTCATGCCACATCTCAAGCCGCACTGCTTTGTCTTCTGCTTGCTCTGGGCGTTTCTTATGTCAAGCGCCGCCCTTGCCGCGCTGCGCCCAATGACGTTCGATGATCAGATGAAGTTTCGGCGCATCATCGCCGCCGTCGTGTCGCCTGACGGCCGCCACATCGCCTACGTCCAAGGCGTAACAGACAAGGCCGCCAACCGCGTCCAGTACGACATTTGGGTTCTACCGACCGGCGGCGGTGAGGCCCGCCAACTGACATCCGGGAAGCACTCGGCGACCGACCCGTGCTGGTCGCCCGATAGCAAGCGCGTCGCGTTTGTTTCCAACCGCGACGGCAAAGCGCAAATCTGGGTGATTGGCCTCGACGGCGGCGAGCCGCGCAAGATTACAGACTTCTACACCAGCGTTTCAGGCGTCCTCTGGGCGGCTGACGGGCGGCGGCTGGTCTTTGTTGCCGAAGTGTACCCCGAATGCCCGGACGAAGACTGCAACCGGCGCAAGTACGCCGCCGCCGAGGCCAGCCCGGTCAAAGCCAAGATCGCCGACCGGTTGCTGTATCGGCACTGGGATCGCTTCAAAGAAGGTCGCCGGACGCATATTTTCGTCGTTCCCGTCGAGGGTGGGCCGGCTCGCGATCTGACGCCGGGCGACTATGACGCGCCGCCGTTCAGTCTCGGTGGACGCGACTATGACGTTTCGCCGGACGGCGCGGAACTCGCCTTCGCGCGCAACACCGACCGCGAAGAAGCCCTGAGCACCAACAATGACATCTTCATCGTGTCGCTTGCGGGCGGTGAAGTCCGGCGCATTTCCACAAGCCCTGGTTCGGACACTCACCCGCGCTACTCGCCGGACGGCCGCTACATTGCGTGGCTGTCGCAGGATCGGGCTGGGTTTGAGTCGGACAAAAAGCAGGTCATCCTTTACGAACGCGCTACCGGCAAGCTACGCCGTCTGAGCGAGAAGGTGGATATCTCCTTTGATGAACTCGTCTGGTCCCCGGACGGCCGCAAGCTTTTTCTCACCGGCGACCATCGCGGACAGGTCCCCATCTTCACCCTGACGCTGGACGGCGACGACGCCCGCCCGCTGGTGGCGCAGGGACAGAACGGCAACCTCTCAGTTGCGCCGGATGGCAAGACGCTTTACTTCACACAGTCCACGCTGATGCGCCCAAATGAAGTCTTCGCCGTGGCGACCGCCGGCGGTGAGCCAAAGCAGCTGACGCGCGTCAATGACACCTTTCTCTCTGAGATTTGCTTCGGCAAGGTCGAGGAGACGTGGTTCACCGGCGCGGACAACGCGCGCGTTCATGCCTTTATCGTCAAGCCACCCCAGTTTGTCGAAGGTAAAAAGTACCCGATGATTTTGCTCATTCACGGTGGGCCGCAGGGTGCGTGGTCGAACGGCTGGAGCTTCCGCTGGAATGCGCAGCTGTTCGCCGCCCCGGGCTACGTCGTCCTTATGGTCAACCCACGCGGCTCGACGGGTTACGGTCAGCGGTTTACCGACGAAATCAGCGGCGACTGGGGCGGCAAGGTCTATGACGACCTGCTCCGGGGCGTTGAGCACGTCGTCGGCATGGGCTTTGTGGACGCTGACCGCATCGGTGCGGCGGGCGGCAGCTATGGCGGTTATATGGTCAACTGGATGCTCGGTCACAACACGGACAACCGATTCAAGGCGTTCGTCTCGCACGCCGGCGTCTATAACCTCGTCAGCATGTATGGTGCGACCGAAGAACTGTGGTTTACTGAGTGGGAGTTTAAGGGCAATCCGTGGGATCATCCCGAACTGTACGAAAAATGGTCGCCGCATCGCTTCGCCAAAAACTTCACCACGCCGACGCTGGTTATTCACGGTGAACTGGACTACCGCGTACCCGTCGGCGAAGGGCTGCAACTGTTTACGACGTTGCAGCGGCGCGGCGTTCCGTCGCGGCTGCTGTACTTCCCAGACGAGGGCCACTGGATTTTGAAGCCACAGAACAGCGAACTCTGGTACAAAACCGTTCACGAGTGGTTCGCCGCCTATCTCAAACCTGACGCCCCGTAGTGAGGAACGCGATGACCGAAGAGCGTGAAGAGGAACATGACGCCGCATTAGAGGCAGTGCCACCGGAGATCAGCGAGGCGGAAACGGCCGCCAAGCAGGCACTGCTCGCTAAGCTGGATTTGCTTCGGCGCATCCAGCGCGCCCGGAGCGGAACGCTGGAGGAGCGCCTCCACTTGGCCTTCGACGCCACGGACGAGGTGCTCAACGCCCTGCTCGACAACGAGGCGACCGGCGAAGAGGAGTTGACCATTATCGCCCGGCGGCGGGATGTCTCGCACGAGATTTTGCGGCGGATGGCTGGCGACCGGCGGGTGCAGGAAAGCCACCGGCTGCGGCGTTTATTGGTGCTCAATCCAAAGCTTCCGGCTTCAGCTGGGCTACGCCTTGTACCAAACCTGTTTCTGTTTGATCTGGTTACAGTGCTGATCACGCCGGCGCTGCCGATAGAAATCAAGACGGCGGCGGAAAACGCGATTTTGCAGCAGTATCAGAGCCTTCCCCTAGGTCAGAAAATCACACTGGCGCGGCGTAGCAATGGCGGGCGTTTGCTGCCACAGTTGCTCAACGACGCCAACAGTGAGGTCGTCCGCGCCGCGCTCAACAATCCCTTCCTGACGGAAAGTATCGTCTCGACGGCTGTGTGGAAGGCGACCCACCAGCACGTTGTTATCCTCATCGCCGACACTGCCCGGTGGGCCAACCGCAACTATGTCAAGATGGCGCTTCTGCGCAATCGCATGCTGCCGCTAGGCCGCGCTGTAACGCTGGTCGGCACGCTAACGCCGGCGCAGCTCAAGGAACTCAGCAACGACCCGGCCGTTCCCGTCCAAGTACGTAATCTGGTCATCCAGCAAATGAAGAAAAAACCTAGCGGCGCCCCATGATGGACGGCGAACCCCACTGCGCCCCGGCGGACACCTCCCGCACCGTGCCGGTGACATACGCCGGCGGGCGCTACGATGTACATATCGGCGCAGGTTTGTATCGCGCGTTGGGCGACCTGCTCCGGCGCGCCTTTGGCGACGACCCGCGCTCGGTTCTCATTGTGACCAATCCGCAGGTGGCCGAACGCTACGCCGCCGCCGTCCTCTCCGGCGTTGCAGCGGCCGGCTGGCGCGGCCACTTGTGCGTCGTTCCTGCTGGGGAACGCTACAAAACGCTGCGGACGGCGGCGCGCATTTGGGACGCCTGTGTGGCGCACCGACTGGAGCGGCGCGACCTGCTGGCGGCGCTGGGAGGCGGCGTCGTCGGCGACCTGACCGGTTTTGCCGCCGCGACCTATCTGCGCGGACTGGCTTACATCCAGTTGCCCACCACGCTGCTGGCGATGATTGACAGCTCGGTCGGCGGCAAAACCGGCGTCAATCATCGCGCCGGCAAAAACCTCATCGGCGCGTTTCACCAGCCGGCGTTGGTCGTCGCCGAGCTGGAGACGCTGACGACGCTGCCGCGCCGCGAGTGGAACGCCGGTTGGCACGAAGCCGTCAAATACGGCGTCATCCGTGACGCCGACCTGTTTGCGCGTCTTGAGGCGCGTTTGCCGCTGTCGCCGCGCCGCCGGTTGCCGTGGGACTGGCTGGCGGAAGTCGTCGCCGATTGCTGTCGGATCAAGGCGGAGATTGTCGCCCGCGATGAGCGCGAGGCCGGTGAACGCAAGGTCCTAAACTTTGGGCATACGGTTGGGCATGCGCTGGAAGCCGTCACGGGGTATCGGCGTTTTCGCCACGGTGAGGCGGTCGGCGTCGGCATGGTCGCCGCCTGCCGCATCGCCGTCCGGTTGGGGCGGCTCTCCGCAGCGGAAGCGGCGCGTGTGGAACGATTGGTGCGACGGATCGGCCACATGCCCGGCACGGACGGAATCGCCGTTGCAGACCTCATGGCGGCGATGCGGCTGGATAAGAAGGTGGCGCGTGGTCGGTTGCGCTTCATTCTGCCGTCGCGCATCGGCTTCGCCGAAGAACAAACGATTGAGGCGGAAGACGTTGTGGCGGAGGCCGTCGCCGCCGTGCTGGACGGCTTCTCGCGTCGGGGCGCCGCCGCCGCTCGTTGGTGATGTTTCGTGCGGCCACCGCTGACAAAGGCACAGAAAGAGGCACGGAAGGCCTTCAAGCCCAACTATTCAGAGAACATCACACGTGGTACGAATTCCTTACCACCTTTGTTGCTGAGTGTTGTTATTTTGACTCATGCCCTTCCCAGAACAGTCGCGTTCAACTTATACCGACGCGCTCAAAAGCTACGTGAGCAGGCGGATTGACCTCCCGGCGGCTGTCGCTACCCTAAAAAAGCTGCTCACTGACGCCAAGCTTCAGAGCGCGACCCAACTGATCGCTCTGCACCATCAAGCTCTGGCGGCGTTGCTGGAGGCGGGCAACCTCACGCCGGAGACGTTAGCGCGCGCCGGCGACCTTCCGGCGGCGCTGTTGAGCGAGTGGTTTCGGTCGGCCGAAGAAGCCGTCGTGGCCGATACGTGGCGCGCGATTGTTGACCAATTCCCGCTGCCTGTCTGGCTCTTCGACCCGTACACCCTCAAGACAAGGTACGCCAACGAAGCGGCGCTGCAACTGTACGGCTACGCCGCCGATGAATGGCCCGGATTGGATGTCGTCCAACTTGCGACCGCCGATATGCGGGAAGCGTGGCGCGACTACCTGACCGAAAAACCCTGCGAGCAAACATCGCCGCACCAGTTCACGCAGCCCACCCTTTGGCGACATCAAACCAAAAACGCCGCGCCCATCGCCATTCACCTTGCCATCGCCCGCTTTCGGCTTGGGGCTGATGTGTTCTGTTTGGCGGTGGCCGAAGAAACGCTCGGTCGGCAGCAACGGGAAGAGCAATTTCGCCGTATGCAGCGCCTCGAAGCCATTGGGCAACTCACTTCGGGCGTCGCCCACAACTTCAACAACATCCTGTCGGTCATTCAAGGCTACGCCGAAATGATCGGCGCGCGGTCCAGTCAACTCGATGCGCGGCTGGCCAAACAACGGGCGGCGATCCTGACTGCCGCCAAGCGCGGAGCTGAACTCGTGCGGCAGTTGATGATCTTCAGCCGGAAAAGTGACGCCGTTGCACTGGTGCAAGACATCAACCCGATTGTCATGGAGACGGCGCTGCTCGCCGAACGCATTCTGTCGGCGCGGGTGAAGTTCACGAAGCATCTGCATCCTGAACCGCTCTACGCTTCGGTGGACGCCGGACAACTTTCACAGGCGCTGCTCAACTTGGTGGTCAATGCGCGTGATGCCATGCCGGAAGGCGGGACGTTGACTGTAGCAACCAGCCGGGTCAATCTGACGGCGGAACAAATACAATCGCCGTCCGGGCGCATCCGCGCCTGTGCGCTCCCACCTGAACCAGGCGACTACGCGCTGATTACGGTCGCCGACACAGGCATCGGCATGAGTCAGGAGACGCGCCAGCGCCTCTTTGAGCCTTTCTTTACGACGAAGCCGAGCGGCAAAGGAACGGGACTGGGACTTTCCATGACCTACGGCTGCATCACGGAGTGCGGCGGTTTTATTGAGGTGGAATCGGCGCTGGGCGTTGGGACGACATTCTTTCTGTTTTTGCCGATGGCCGAAGCCGACCCAAGCCTGTCACCCAGACCGCGCCATGCTTGGCGACCGAGTGGACATTACAGCGGACTGACGGCGTTGGTGGTGGAAGACGAAGAGGATTTGCTGGAGCTGATCTGCGAATGGCTGACCGACGCCGGTTTTATCGTCCTCGCGGCGCAAACAGCGGAGGAGGCGCTTCGGTATATCGTCGCGCAACAGGGCAAGCCGATTCACTTACTTGTCACCGATGACATTCTGCCGGAAGGCGGCGGACAGCGGGTCGTGGAGGATGCACTCAAGGAATATCCGGGCTGCCGTTGTATTGTCATAAGCGGCTCCTTTGGCGCTCGTGAGCGGATGCTGGGCCTGCCCAAGCAGTGTGTATTTCTTGCCAAGCCGTTCAGCGAAAACGAGCTGCTCCACGCCGTCAAGCAAGCCATGACAGAACAGAGCGCTTGAAGGAGCCCGGGCTGGTTCGATGTGGCTGGTCGCGCCGAATGGCTTCAAGGGAACGTTGTCGTCCGTCCGCACCGCGCAGGCGATGACGCTTGGCGTCCGACGCGCCCACCCAGCGGCTGACCTGCTGAGCTTCCCGATGAGCGATGGCGGCCGTGGCTTTCTGGACGCCCTCAAAGCGCTTCACCCCGGACTTCGGCGGCGGCAAGTCAAGGTGCGGCCGCCGGTCGGACCGCCCAGGGCAGGCGTCTTTGGTGAAACGCCGGACGGCGTAGCGTACGCGGAAATGGCGATGGCTTCAGGGGTTCATCTTGTTCCCGAAGCCGCGCGCCGACCGGCGCATCTTTCCAGTTACGGAACTGGCGAACTTCTGCGCGCCGTCATGACGCGGCCACACATTCACAAGATCGTCATTGGGCTTGGGGATACAGCGACGCTGGACGGCGGGGCCGGCATCCTAGAAGCATTTGGCGTCCGGCTTTTGAATCGGCAGGGTGAACCGGTCGCATCCGGCAACCTTGGGCTAGGCCAGGCGGCGCGTCTGGACTGGTCGGCGTTACATCCGGCGCTGGAAGCTTTTCAGGCGCGCGGGGGACGAGTCATTTGCGCGTGCGACGTGCGCAATCCGCTGCTTGGGCCGGACGGCGCGGCGTACACGTTCGGTCTCCAGAAAGGGGCGACGCCCGACGAACTGCCGCAGCTTGAAGCCAACCTGCGTCACTGGGCCGACCTGCTTGAAGCAACCTTCGGCCGTCCGGCGCGTGACCTACCCGGCGCTGGAGCGGCGGGCGGCGCTGGGTTCGCGCTTGCGGCTTGGCTTGGGGCCGAGTTGGTTTCAGGCGCGCAACTGTTGACCGGCCTACCGCTTTTTCAGGCGGCGCTGGCGCAGGCGACGGTCATCCTGACCGGGGAAGGTCAACTTGACCGCCAATCGCTCGCCGGAAAAACCACCAGCCATCTGGCGGCGCTGGGACGCGCGCGCAACGTGCCGGTGTTGGCCTTTGCTGGGCGCATCCTGCTGGCCGAAACCGACTGGCGGACGGCCGGTTTTGCCGCCGTCTATGAACTGCCGCCGCACTCGCCGCAACAAGTCAGGCGCGTTTTGGCGGCCTGTGTGGCCGACGCCTTGGCGCACAACGGTTTTGGCGCGATATGACCGATGTGGCGGCTGTCCACTGGTTTGATCTCCTACTTCTGCCATTGTTGGGACGCGCGCTGTTGCGTCTGTGGGAGGGGCGACGGCTGCTCCACTACGTCCGGCGTTTTGTCGCGGCGCGCGCTCATCCTAAACCGTACGCCCCGTTTGTGACGGTCATTCTGCCCTGCAAAGGGGACGACGAGGGGCTTCGGCGCAGCCTGCCGACGCTGGCGACATTGGATTTTCCGCGCTATGAGATTGTCTTTGTGGTTGAAAGTGAAGCCGACGCCGCGTGGCCGCGCCTGACCTCCTTTGCGCAGCGCCACCCCGACCGGTTGCGTGTCGTTGTCGCCGGCCTGGCGACCGACAGCGGTCAAAAAGTTCACAACCTGCTGGCGGGCGTCCGCGCCGCGCGGCCGGAGAGTGAAGTGTTCGCCTTTCTGGACTCCGATATTGAGGTGGCGCGGGATTGGCTGCGGGAGTTGGTGGCGCCGTTGGGCGACGAACAGGTTGGCGCGACGAGCGGCATGCGGTGGTACTCACTCGCCGACGCTGACTTGCCGAGTCTGTGGCGGGCGAACTGGAATACGGTCATTCTAACCAATCTCAATCCCGCCGGCGCAAGCTTCGTCTGGGGCGGTTCGATGGCGCTGCGGCGGACGACGTTTGAGCAACTGCGCCTAGCCGAACGGTGGCGTGGGACGCTCAGTGACGACTACACGCTGAGCGCCGTTTTGCGTGAGCAACGGCGGCGGATGGTGTTTGTCCCAACGTGCCTTGTCGCTTCCCCAGATCGGGTCGGCTGGCGCGACTTGTGGGAGTTCACCATGCGCCAGATTATCATCACGCGCGTTTATCACCCGACGATGTGGCGCATCGCCCTCCTGTGGTACGGCTTTCTCACGGTCGTCGTCGCCGGCGTCTTCCTTGAGAGCCTCGGCGACGGACTTGCCGGACGGCTTTCCACCGCTCATCTGGGTTGTGCGCTGCTTGTGCTACTGGGCGCGCTGGATGACGCCTACGCCCTGACGGCCGTCAAGGCCGTCTTAGGCGCACACCACATCGGCGACCGGCGACGGCGACTACTGTTTTGTTTGCTCCATCTTCCGACAGCCATGCTGTATGCTGCCAATACGGCGGCGTCGCTTTTTCGCCGCGTCGTCGTCTGGCGCGGCGTGGCGTATCGGCTGGTTTCGGCGCAGCGTACGGAAATCCTTGGGCGAACATCGTCGGGCGTCCCCACAAACCACAAGTGACAGGCCTTGGCACAGCCGTTTTGGTTGGTTGGGGATGGCGCTGGTCGAAGGTCGGGACTACTACATTGAAGCGGGGCGTTACGTGTTTACGGCCGAGTATCTGCTGCAGCGCGGCTATTGCTGCGGCCATGGCTGTCGGCACTGCCCGTACCGTTTTCGGGCCCCGTCTGAACAACTGGTCAGCGTGGCGTTCGCTTCCGATCAACCCGTAGCCGCACAGATGGTTGCGAGTGGTTTCAGAAAGCCCTGTGCGGATGTACCTAAGACGTAATTGCTTGCTGCCCTCTTGGCCGGCCATTTCCGTTGAGCCGACCGGCCGGTTCATCCCAAATGGTCACGGCGGCGTCACTACTTGTGATGAACCGGACTGGCGCGTCGCCTGTAAGAGGCGTAACGGCGTTGGCGTGAAGACGCAACGGCGGGAGGGGACGGCTGTGTGGTCGGATGGTGGCATTGATGCCAGAAAGCTTGAAAAATTCTTCCATTTTGAGAACAAGTACGTCGTCGGTGCGGCGTCCGATGGACGCGCCGCTGCTTGCTGAAGTCTCCCCTTGCCCTGTCCGGGAATGCGCCGCACCTTACCAAACAGCGCCGGTCGGTGTTAGTCAGCGCGTCGCCGAATCTCACCCGCCGGCGTATGATAAGGAAAAAATTCGCCGTGAAGCTCTGGCATCTTGTTATCGCTTTTGTCGTCATCGTGACGCTCGGCGTCCTCTACTTGTTGTTTTATCCGGTCAAAATTGACGCCGCCGCTTGGACGCCGCCGCCAGCGCCGACGCTGGAAGGCATTTACGCCGTCAACAGGGCATTGGCTCAAGTTGCACGGTTGGGCGCGGAAACGATTGTAGGTTCCGAAGATGTGGCGGTCGCCGCCGATGGGCGCATCTACGCTGGGGCGAAGGATGGGAACATTTACCGGCTTCCAGCTGGTGGTGGTGCGCCGGAGCGTTTTGCCGCTACGGGCGGGCGGCCGCTCGGTCTCAAGTTTGATCGGCGCGGCTATTTGCTTGTCGCCGATTGCATGCGCGGTTTGTTGGAAGTTGCGCCGGATGGGACGGTGACGGTGCTCAGCACGGAAGCTGGCGGCAAGCCCTTCAAGTTTACTGACGATCTCGACATCGCCGCCGACGGAACGATTTATTTCACCGACGCTTCGTGGAAGTTCGCCCAGCCGGAGTATCGGCTGGATTTCCTCGAACATCGGCCGAATGGTCGTTTGCTGGCCTACGATCCAGCGACAAAGACCACGCGCGTCGTGCTGGAGAACCTGTACTTTCCCAACGGCGTCGCGCTCAGCCCTGATCAGCAATCACTGGTGCTGGCTGAGACGGCGAAGTATCGCATCCTGCGGTACTGGCTGGCTGGTGAGCGACGTGGACAGGTCGAGACGTTGATTGACAACCTTCCCGGATTTCCCGACGGGGTTTCCGCTGGAAGCAACGGCGTGTTTTGGGTGGCGCTTTTTGCGCGCCGAAACGCCACGCTGGACAAGCTGCTTCCGCAACCTTTCTGGCGGAAGGTGGTTCTGCGTTTGCCGCGCATTTTCCAACCGAAGCCAGATCACTACGGATTTGTGATTGGGATCAATGAGCGGGGCGAAGTCGTCAAGAACTTTCAGGATCCATCTCCAACGGCCTTCGCGCCTGTCACCAACGTCGTCGAGCACAACGGCAAACTCTACCTTGGCAGCCTTGAAGACAGGGGAATTGGCGTCCTGCCGCTCGATTAGTGACAGGGCTTCTTTTGGCGTCCACACTCCGGCGGCCGTTGAGTAGTACAAGCCGCCGACCTTGCTGGAGCATCATTGAAAACACGATGAAAAAGCTGCTTTTACTAGGCTGGCTGGATCGTCTCGCGGCGGGCGGCCCGCTGTTGATTCGGTTGGCCGTCGGTGGCGCGATGGTCATTCACGGTTCACAAAAGCTTTTTGGCGATCCGGGGCGCTTCATCGGTTTCGTTGAAAAGATTGGTTTTCCGCTGCCGACGGTCTTTGGGTGGGCGGCGATTGCGGCGGAATTCTTAGGGGGCATTGCGCTGCTGTTGGGCCTGATGACGCGGTGGGCGGCCGTCTTCGTTGCGTTTACAATGGGCGTTGCAGCGTTTGTCGCGCATGCCAACGACGGCTTCAACAAGCAGGAGTATCCGCTAGTTTTGATGGTGGGGGCGCTATCACTCCTTGCTTCGGGAGGCGGTGCGCTTTCACTGGACGCTTGGCTCTTCGGCCGCATACAGGACGTGCGCTGAGTATCGCCGCCCGGTAAAGGCGAAGCGGCGCGTGGGCGGGGACGTTTGCTAAGCCAGTTTCAACGCCTTTTGGTAGCCCGGCTTGCGCATACGCCGTTATGTAAGCGACGTTGTCCGGTCTTACCAAAGCGCGCATTATTCCAAAAGCGCGCATTATCGGCGGTCCTTTGGCGACCGCCGCCCTGAGAAACTGCATTAGCATCGGCCGCAGCCATGCCAAGCCGCCCAAGGGCCTCAAGGCTTGACACCTCTTGGTCATACTCCGTAAAAGTGCCGCCGTCGGTGGTGTCTCCATGCGAAGCCCGTCGCCGGCTGACGATTTTTCAAGGCTGTTCCGCCGCGTGTGAACCTTTTCTATCTTCTACTGGACGAGCTTCAGGAAAGCACCCTGCTTGTCTGGCGAGCTGTCCGCCATCCGTTTCGGCGTCCGTTGTACTGGCGGGAAACCGTCGCTCAGATGGACACTATCGGCTTTGGGACGCTCCCCATCGTCTTGCTAGCTGGCTTCTTCATCGGCGCGGTGCTGGCGCTTCAAACCGCCGGCACACTCCGGTCGTTCGGCGCGCAAAACTACACTGGACGGCTCGTGGCGACCTCCCTGCTCCGTGAACTTGGTCCCGTTTTGACCTGTATCCTCTTAGCCGGCCGTTCCGGCTCCGGCATCGCCGCCGAACTGGGGGCGATGTGCGTCAGCGAGCAAATTGACGCCATGCGTGCGTTGGGCACCGACCCGTTTCGGAAGTTGGTGCGTCCGCGCCTGATCGCGTTGCTGACCATGGCGCCGGTGCTGACGATCTTCGCCAACGTCATTGGCGTTATCGGTGGCTTAGTGGTGGCGATCACATTTTTGCAGATTCCATCGTCGGTGTATCTCGCGTCGGCGCGCGAAGCCCTCAACTATGACGACCTTTGGGGAACATTCCTCAAAACGGGCGTATTCGGTTTGATTGTGGCAGTAGTGGGCTGCCGCTGCGGGCTGCGCACCAGTGGCGGGACGGTCGGCGTCGGACAATCCACCACCACCTCGGTCGTCGTATCTATCGTGTTGATCCTAGTGTCGGATTTCTTTCTTACCCGACTGATTTTGACGTTGAGCGGCACGGCGTAAGCGGCGGCTCGGCCTCCGCTTTCCCGAGGTGACGATGGGCGGATACGCCATTGAGTTTCGGGATGTCCATCTGGCGTTCGGGACACAAAAAGTCCTCGACGGCGTGAGCTTCGGCGTGTATCCGGGCGAAACCAAAATCCTGATGGGCGGTTCGGGAACGGGGAAATCCACCGTCCTCAAGCTCGTGTTGGGCTTGCTCAAGCCGGACAGCGGTCGCATTTTCGTGGACAACGAAGATATTACCGACTTCAATGAATTGCAGCTTACCGCCATGCGGCAAAAAATCGGCATGGTGTTTCAGGAAGGCGCACTGTTTGACAGCCTTTCCGTCTATGAGAACGTTGGCTACCGTCTCTTTGAACGCGGGGCGGATGAAGCGGAAATTGAAGAAACCGTGCGCCGCATGCTGCGGTTCGTCAATCTGGAGGACGCCATCAACAAAATGCCGGCCGAGCTATCGGGTGGCATGCGCCGTCGCGTCGGTATCGCGCGGGCGCTGGTGGGAAACCCGAAAATCATCCTCTACGATGAACCGACCGCCGGACTCGATCCGCCGACGGCGCGTACCATCTGTGAACTAGCCATCAAACTGCGTGACTTGGAAGGCGTCAGTTCGTTGTTTGTCACGCACCGAATTCAGGACGCCATCGTGCTGGCCGACCACCACGCCACCATCGGCGACAACGGCGAGGTCGTCATTGTGAAAAACCCGCGCGGTCACACGGAATCGGCGACGACGTTTATGATGCTGCGTCAGGGAAAAATCATTCTAGAAGGCGACGCAGAAACCTTCTGGAACTCAACCGACCCATACATTCGGACGTTTCTCGAACTGGATTGAGCGCAGAAAAACGGCCATGGCGAAGAAAAAGCCCTCCATCCTTGATTTGCGCGTTGGATTGATGACGCTGATGGCGATTATCATCCTTATCGCCACAATTTTGACCATCAGCGGCGATCTCAATCCCTTCCGGCGCGAACTCATTGTCCGCACCCGTCTAGCGAATGTGGACGGCCTGCGTCCGGGAGCTGAAGTGCGGCTGGCCGGCGTCAAGGTCGGTAAGGTGCAGCGCGTGCTCTTGCTGTCTGTACCGGAGAGCAAAGACACGACGCAAAACGTCGAGTTGGAACTAGCTCTGGATCCCATCATTGATGGGCGTCCCGCCGGTGAGCGTGTTCGCCAAGATTCTAAGGTCATTCTGGGATCGGTCGGGCTGCTGGGCGACAAGGTGGTGGACATTACGCCCGGAACGTTGAACGCTGCGCCGGTCAAGGACGGGGACCTCATCGGCGGCGCATCGGAAACGACTATTCGTCAGATTATTTCCGGCGCGGATGACATTCTGGCCAACTTCACAACGCTGTCCGATTCGCTCAAGCAAATCGCCGACAAAATCAATCGCGGCGAGGGGACGGTCGGCCGGTTGGTATCGGACGCCGACCTATACAACAACCTTGAGCGCACTACGGCTGAAGCCGCCCGATTGGTGCAGGACATCCGCAGCGGACAGGGCACCGCTTCCAAGCTCATCAACGACCCACAGTTGTACGATGACTTGGACGCTGCCGTGCGCCGGGTGGAAAAGCTCGTCGCTGACATCGGCGATGGGCGTGGCACACTCGGCAAGCTGGCGACGGATGACCGCGCCTATACAGAAATCGTCGCCGTCCTCGAACGGCTTGACCGCACTTCGGCAAAGCTGGAAGAGGCAATGACGCGCCTTGAACGCGGCGAAGGCACCGTTGGTCGCCTGCTGCGCGACGACAAGCTGTACCGCGAGGTGGAGCAAACCCTAACCAGTCTCAACCACCTGCTGGCCGGGCTAGAACGCGGGGAAGGCTCAGCCGGAAAGCTCTTACGTGATCCGCAACTTTACGATAACCTGACTGCGACTTCTGCTCAGGCCAACCAGTTGCTGATGGACTTCCGGCAGGACCCGAAAAAGTACCTGACCATTCGCCTGAAACTCTTCTAACGTCTTGGTGATGCGCCCCCTGGTGCGCGTCACTCTGCGCCGCCTGTCCACAACGTCGCTTTAGCCCTTGCCGCCGCCGTGAACTTGCCGAACACACTGACGGTTTCCCGGATTTTCGTTGTCCCTGTCATGGTTGTCGTGTTGATGACGAGCGTCTCGGAATCCGTTTTCGGCCTACCGCGTCAGTTGCTGGCTGTAGCGCTGTTTCTGGGCGCATCGGTAACCGATTTGCTTGACGGCTACCTTGCCCGGCGACGCGGACAGGTGACGACGCTGGGGACGCTGCTTGACCCGATTGCCGACAAACTGCTGATTTCGGCGGCGTTGATTTCATTGGTCGAAAACAAGCTAGCCCCCGGTTGGGCTGTGGTCATCATCATTGGACGCGAGTTCGCTGTCTCTGGCCTACGGAGCATCGCCGCCCAGCAGGGCGTCGCTATCGCCGCCTCCAAAATGGCCAAGTTCAAGATGTTGTCGCAGGTCGTCGCCATCACCTGCCTAATGCTCGGCAGTCACGAAGGCCGGCCGCCGCTCCCGGTCGGTACCTCTTCCATGGCGGCCGTTCAGCAGGCGCTGGCGGCGCTCTGGCAGGGAACGTTCAGCATCGAGGCGTTGCGCATCATCGCTTACGGGACCGGACGCTTCGTGATGTGGATGGTGGTGGTTTCCGCCCTGTGGTCTATGTGGAACTACTTCAAGGATTTCTACGTCGCAGTCCGTGATCGGATCGAAGCGCCGCCGCGCACACTGCTACGTGAACGCTGGCGCGTCCGCCCCCGCCTTCGCTGGCGGCGGCCGCTGTTCACCAAGGTTCGGGCGCGCAAAACAACCCCAAACTTGCCGGAGGCGCCATGACGCCGCCCGCCGCGCCGCCGCTCGCCCACACCGACTTCCTGCCGCTGCCGCGTTTTCGGTCGGGCAAGGTGCGCGAAATGTACGACCTCGGCGACGCGCTGCTGATGGTCGCTACCGACAGGATTTCCGCCTTCGATTGCGTTTTGCCGACGCCAATTCCCGACAAGGGACGCCTTCTGACGGCGCTTTCCGCCTTTTGGTTCAACCGGCTGGGACACCTTACGCCGCACCATGTGCTCTCCTGCGACCCAGCCGATTTCCCGGCCGCCGTACGGCCTTATGCCGACCGACTAGAAGGACGAACCATGCTGGTGCGCAAGACCACACCGTTGCCAATTGAGTGTGTAGCGCGGGGCTATCTGGCCGGCTCCGGGTGGAGGGACTACCAACAAACGGGTCAAGTCTGCGGCCTGACCTTGCCGTCGGGCTTGCGCGAGGCCGACCGGCTGCCCGAACCGCTGTTTACGCCCGCCACGAAGGCGGAAACCGGCCATGATGAGAACATTTCGCTCGACCAGATGGCCGACCAAATTGGGCGCGACCTCGCCGAACGGCTGCGGGATTTGACGCTGACGCTTTATACAGAGGCGGCGGAGTACGCCCTGAGCCGGGGGCTGATCCTCTGCGACACAAAATTCGAGTTTGGGCTGGACGCCGACGGACGGCTGCTGTGGATTGACGAAGCGCTCACGCCTGATTCATCCCGGTACTGGGACGCCGCCCAGTATGCGCCGGGACGAAGTCCGGCGTCATTTGACAAACAGTTTGTCCGTGATTACTTGGAAACGCTCGATTGGGACAAGCGCCCACCGGCACCGGCGCTTCCGGAGGGGATTGTCGAGGCGACGCGCAGGCGCTACTGGGAAGCCTATCGCCGACTAACGGGCCTATAGGCAAGAGCTATAGCTGGAAAAGGTCGCCACGCTATGTCCGTCCCATCGCCCACACCAGAAGCCGCCCGCGCTGCATACGACCAACTGATTGCTGATATTGAGCGTTTTGCCGCTGTGCTACGGGCGCGATTCCCGACGGCGATTACCTGTCGGCTGGGCTGTACGGGCTGCTGCCAACAGCACTTGACGGTGTCGCCGATTGAAGCCGAACGTCTGCGAGAGGCTGTCGCCGCGCTTGACGCTCCGACCAAAGCCCGTTTGCGGCGACAGGCGCAGGCGACGCAACAGCGTGAGGCCGCCCTGTTTCGGGACGCGCCGCCTCGGCCGACGACCTTTCCGCCGGAGCCAGAGCAGAGCGTTCCCTGTCCGGCGCTGTTGGACGGCGCCTGCGCCGTTTATGCGGCGCGGCCGGTGCTGTGCCGCACGCACGGCTTCCCACTGCTGTATCTCAACGATGACGACGAGAACGGCTTCGTCGAGGTCTGTCCGCTCAACTTTGCCGACGAAAAAGATGAGGCGGCCATCACCCACCGAGACGTGTTTGACATGACGCTTGTCAACATGCGGCTAGCCGCTGCGAACCTCGCCTTCGACGCTGAAGGCCGCCGACGCTCTATCGCAGAGGTTATCTTGGTTGCGACGGACGATTCTTACCGGGCATGAGAGACACGCTGCATCTCCTTGTCTGCTTGACTGCTTGGTGGTGGCTTGGCGGCATCGGCGGCCACGCACAGCAGCCGTCGCCGTCGTTTGAGCCGCGCATGCCGGTGAAGCGGTACTTCGATGACACCCGAACGCTACTACCGCCGAAAAGCACCATTCGCATCTGGAATCCGCGCGGTGACATCCGCGTGCGCATCGTCGCCCGCCCCGATGTCACCATCACGGCGGCACGCCACGCTGCGCCAGGGCCGCCGGTCCGCGCTGAGGAAGTCATCCTCGAAGAACTGCCCAATCAGCTCAACATCACGACCGACCCGCCGGAGACCGTGACGGGCGTGGATTTGGACGTACTCGTACCGGAAAACACCTACCTGCGGTTGTTCAGCGAAGTCGGCAAGGTGCGCGTGGAAGGGCTGCCGGCGGGACTCATCGCCACGGCGTACCGGAGCGACATTGAGTTGTATCTGCCGCTAGATGGCGACGCCGATGTGACTTGGACAAGCGTCCACGGTGCCGTCCGCACGGAATTGCCGCTGAAGCAGTTTGGTACGCCGGACAACCGAATGCTCCATGGGCAAATGGGGCGTGGTGGGGCGATTCTGGTTGCGCAGGCGGATCGGGGCGACATTGTGGCGAAGCCGCTTCCGCCCAACGCCGACCGTCGGGAACGCCCGGCATTGCAGCGTCCGGCGGTTGTGAGCGCAGCCGCAGGTGCAGAGGAACCGTTCAGCGCGAGCGACGGCGGCGATGTCGTGCTGGAAGCTACGTTGGTCATGCTCAACGCGGTGATTACGACGCCAAACGGCGTACCCATTCGCGGCCTTCAACCGACGGATTTTGTGGTGTTGGAAGACGGTGAGCCACAGGACGTGAGTTACTTTGGCGCCCTGGAAACACCGTTCAACCTCGTTCTGTTGCTTGACCTAAGCGGCAGTACGCGGGAAAAGCTGGCGGTAATTCGTCGGGCCGCACTGGGGTTTTTAGGGGCGCTGCGCCCGGAAGACCGGATGGCGGTGGTGACGTTTTCCGACACAGCGCGTTTGATCTGCCCGCTGACGAACGACCGGCGCAAGCTGCGGGAGCGGATTGATGATATCCGCCGTCCCGAAGGCGGAACGAACTTCTACGACGCGCTGGCGGGAACGATCAAATCCGTCCTGCGCGACGTACGCGGCGAGCGCAACGCGGTGGTCATCGTGACGGACGGGATGGACAATGTGCTGCCGCCGGGCGGCCCCGAATACGGTTCGGTGACGACCTACGAAGAGCTGCGGGCGTTAGCGCAGGAGTGCGACGCAATGCTGTTGCCGATTTACCTTGATACGGAAGCTGAGGTCGTCGAACGGTACGGCCCACGTGCGCGCATCGGCTACGCCATAGCGCGCAATCAGTTGCGCGAGTTGGCGACCTTGACCGGCGGGCGCATGTTTTATGCGGCAACGGTAGAGGACTTAGAGAGTTGCTACACCGCTGTGGCCGCTGAATTGCGCGCGGTTTACAGCTTTGGCTACTACCCGAAGGACGCCCGTCGGGACGGCCGGTTTCGGCGGATTCAGGTCAAGGTACGGCGTGAGGGAGCGGTGGTGCGGACGCGCCGAGGCTACGTGATGCCGAAGTAAGGCAGCCATTTGGCGCACGGTTGCCCTCACCGAGGGCTTGTTTCCAGTTGGCTTTCGTGTCATGGTGGCGAGGACTTCGCCTGACCGTCCGCGGACGGCTTGCCGCGACTCCCCGAACCTTACTTGAGCAAGACTGATATGGCACGTTCGCGCCGCCGTTGGTTGGCTTGGTTGGGTTTGTCTCTTGTGGTGCTGCTGTTCAGCGGTGCCCTCGCTGGGCTAGCGGTGTACCAGAATCTCAACACGCCGGTTAGCCATAGCGCATCTGAGGAACTCATCACAATTGAGCCGGGCATGGGCGCGCGCGCGGTAGTGGAGCGGCTCTACGAACACGGCGTTATCAGCAATCGCTACCCGGTGTTGGTCTATCTGATGCTAAACCCTACTGGACGCCGTTTGCAGGCTGGCGACTACGAATTTGAGTCGCCGATTTCACCGCTGGCGGCGCTGGAAAAAATCCGCCGGGGCGCCGTGGCGACACGCAAGCTCATGTTCCGGCCCGGCCTAACGATCTACGAAGTCAACGACCTTTTGCCTAACCGCCCGCCGGACGGGCGACTTGACCCGGCGCTGCTTGATGTGCGCCTCATCGCTGATCTTGACCCGCAGGCCACGAGTCTTGAAGGGTATATTTTCCCAGATACCTACACCTTTCCCAAACGGGCGACGAACGCCGAAATTCTAGCCGAAGCCATCGCGCGTTTCCGCCGCGCATGGACGCCTGAACTCCGGCGGCAAGCGGAAGCGCGGCGCATGACGCTGCGTGAAGTGGTGACGCTTGCTTCGCTCATTGAGAAAGAAGCCGCCGACGACGCCGAACGCCCGCTGGTGTCCAGCGTCTTCCACAACCGGCTGCGTAAGGGCATGCGGCTGGAATGCGATCCGACCTTCATCTACGCGGCGAAGCTCAACCGCACTTGGGACGGCAACGTGAACAATCCGGCGCACCGCCGGCTTCTCTCGCCTTACAACACGTATGTTTCTCCAGGTTTGCCGCCGGGACCTATCGCCTCGCCCAGTGAAAAATCCCTGCGGGCGGCCTTGCAACCAGCGCAGACCGACTATCTGTACTTTGTGCTGGGCATGGGCGGTCGCCACCGCTTTTCCCGCACCGAAGCAGAGCACCAAATTGCCGTCGCCGACTACCGTAGGCTCCAGCAGGCGCAACGTCAAACACTTCACACCCAGTACATCAACAAAAAGTGAGGATATTGCGTCATGGGTGACGCTTTGCACGAGTTGCTGGCCGAGGCCGTCGCCGCCGGCGAAGTGCAAAGCGCCGTGTGGTTGGTCGCCCGCCGCAACACTATCCTTTCGCAGGGCGCCGTCGGGGCGGCGCAACCGGACACCATTTACGATTTGGCCTCGCTGACAAAGCCGCTAGTGACGGCTCTGCTGTGCGTCTATTTCATCGAGCGTGACCGGCTGAACGACTTCAACTACCTAGGCGAGTTACTGCCGGCCTTGGGAAGGGACAGTTACTACGGTACGGCGAAGGTGCGGGAGGCGTTGGTTCACACGGCGGGCTTTCCCGCGTGGTTGCCGCTCTACGCGCTCTGCGACCATCCCGACGAAGCACCGGCCGTCATCGGACGTGCGCGGCCGGACAGGTTTCGGGATTGGTCAGGGTTGTACGACGTGGTTTACAGTGATCTGGGCTACATCGTGCTGGGGTATATTCTCGAACGTGTCGGCGGCCGACCGCTGGACGTGCTCTTCGATGAGATTGTCGCGCGACCGCTTGGCCTGAAGGTGACGCGCTTTCGCCCGCCGGTTGAATGGCGCGACCGCATTGCACCCACCGAGCATGGCAACGCGCACGAGCGCGAAATGACGCGCCGCCTCGCCGCCGACGGCAGCCGGTATTTTGATCCGCAGGAAAAGTCACGGCTGCTGGGTTACGACGGCTACCGGCAGGGGCTGATTCAGGGTGAAGTCCATGACGGAAACGCCTACTTCTTAGGCGGCGTCGCCGGCCACGCCGGGTTGTTTTCAACGGCGGAAGAAGTCTGGCGGCTGGCCCGCGAGTTTCTTCCCCATGGCCGACTGCTGAAGTACGCCAGCCTCCGGTATTTCACGCACAACTTCACCTGCACCTCGAAAGAAAGTCGCTCCTTTGGCTGGATGCTGGCTACAACGCCCGATGCAACGGGTGTTGGGTTGTCGCCGTCGGCTTTCGGTCACACCGGTTTCACTGGTACGAGCCTCTGGTGCGACCCCCAAACGGAGGGTGTTTATGTCCTGCTCACCAACCGGACATTCCCCATTCGCGCGAGTTTGCAGGAGGTTCGGCGGGCGTTTCACGCCTGCGCTGCGCGGTTGGTGTCACCGTCCAGTGCGTGATGGGTGACGTTACGCTATGATGCGCGTGCCACCCCACGGACATGAACGCCAAGGTTTGCCCGACTTTCACTGCGGAAGGTGCGCTGATGCCGGTCAACCCACTTGAAGCCAAAAAGCTTGCCATGGAAAAGGACACCACCAACCTGCGGCGGATGCTTGAACAATCCGACGAACTGATGCGCCTCGTGATGGAGCAGGGCGATCTGGAAACCGCCGAGAAAGCGGCGCAGGAGGCAGCGACGGCGGCGGCGGCGCTAATCGTCCGCAAGCAAGGCGGCGTCCGGGAACTGGCCAAGCGTATGCGGGAACGCGTCGCCGGCGACGATAAGGCGGATGAAGCCGCCGCGCCGTCACCGACCGCTGAGGGCGGGATGCAGTGAAAACCTGCCGACCAGCACAAAGGTGGTATTCCTGCCCAGTAGGTAAAGTTCCATCGCATGCCGATTTCGCTTTTTGATTTCCAGCGGCGTGAACCGGCGTATGTTACGGCGCAGGATGCCGTTCACGACTGGTTGGCGCGCGCTCATGCGGCGGCGGACGCCGCCGCCGACCCGGCCCGCTTACGGCGGGCATTAGAACGTTTCGGCTGCGCCTCCGACTGCATCGCTCAGCGGTCTCACGCCCTTGCAGACTTCACACACCACGATTGGACGCGCATGCGGATTTTCAATGTGGCGAGTTTTCCGGCCGGACGACCGCTCGCTGCGCGAATGGCGTTCTTCGCTGAGGTCGTGCAGGAGGTTTTCGACGCCTTTTACGCCGTGGAGACCGTCGCGCCAGCGCATCTGATTCATGTGACCTGTACGGGCTATGTTGCGCCAAGCCCGGCGCAACGTTTGGCGGCGACGAAAGGTTGGACGGCGACCGTCGTCACGCATGCTTACCACATGGGCTGCTACGCGGCGTTTCCGGCGATCCGTCAGGCGGCGGGCTTTATCGCCTCCGAAGGTCCGACGACGCGGGTGGATGTTGTGCATACGGAACTCTGCACGCTGCATCTCAACCCGACGCTTCACGACCCGGAGCAACTTGTCATTCAGAGCCTGTTTGCGGATGGGTTTGTGCGCTACTCGCTGACGGGTGAGCCGATACGCGGGCCGCGCTTTGAGTTGGCGGCGACGGCGGAGGAAGTGCTGCCGGACTCGTCCGACGCGATGACGTGGCAGTGTGCCGAGTGGGGATTTCATATGACGCTGGCGCGGGACGTACCGGCGCGAATTGCGCAGGCGCTGCCGAAGTTTGTTGCGGGACTGGCGCGACGCGCCGGACGGTCGGAGGCGGAGGTGCGACAAGCGGTGTACGCCATTCACCCCGGCGGGCCGAAAATCATCGAGCAGGTACAGGCGGCGCTGGAGTTGACCGACGCGCAAACGGCGGCCAGCCGGCGGATTTTACGCGCTTGCGGCAACATGTCTTCGGCGACGCTGCCCTATGTGTGGGCGGACATCCTTGACGATGTGAGCGTTCCCGACGGCGCACTGATCGTCAGCTTAGCCTTCGGCCCAGGCCTCACCCTGTGCGGTAATCTGTTGGTCAAGCGAACATGATGAAGAACCTTTGGCTGCCGGCGCTGCCGTTTCTGCTGCAGGGCGCGGCGATGATGGTGGACGAGTTCTGGTTTCACCGGCGGCGCGGGCTGGGCCGGTGGGAGCGGATTGGGCATCCGGTGGATACGCTGACCGTCCTCGTCTGCTATGGGATTGTCTTGTTTGTGCCGTACTCGCCGACGGCGCTGGTTTGGTATACGGGCTGCGCCGTCTTCTCAATGCTTTGCGTCACTAAAGACGAGTTCGTGCATGCACAGGTTTGTTCACCTGGTGAACACTGGCTCCACGCTGTGCTGTTTTTGCTCCACCCGATCACGCTGGCGACGGCCGCTCTCATTTGGATGGACGCGCCGACCGGAGCCGGCGCATGGACGCGCTTCCTTGCTGGAATGTTTGGCGTCGTCGCCGTATTCGGCCTTCACCAACTGCTATACTGGAACATTTGGAGGTCACGCCCAGCATGACAAGCGTCAACAACGCGCTTTACGACGCTTTAGGCGAGCGGTGGTACACCGCGCAGGACGATCCCGTAGCTCTCCTGCGCGCTGAAGGCCAGCTGCGCAATCCGTGGATTGCCGCCGAGATTGCAGCGCACTGCGGAGAGGGCGTCGCCGTCCTCGACATTGGCTGCGGCGGGGGGTTTCTCTCCAATGAATTAGCCCGCGCCGGCTTTGTCGTTACGGGGCTGGATCAGTCGGCCGCAAGTCTGGCGGTGGCGCGGGACCATGACGAAACTGGCAGCGTTCGTTACGAAGTAGGGGACGCACGAGCTTTGCCGTATCCCGACCGGGCGTTTTCAGCTGTATGCGCAATGGATTTTCTTGAGCACGTTGAAGACCCAGCGGCGGTCATTCGAGAAGCGGCGCGCGTCCTGCGTCCCGGCGGGCTGTTTTTCGCCTCAACCTTCAACCGTAACTGGTTGAGCTGGTTGATGGTCGTCAAAGGGGTCGAGTGGTTCGTACGCAACACGCCGCCGCGTATGCACCTCCTGCGACTGTTCATTACGCCGGCGGAGATGAAGCGGTACTGTATGGCGGCGGGTCTTGGCAACGTGTCATTTCGCGGGATCCGTCCGCGCTTCACACGCGCTTTCTGGCGGATGCTGCGAACGCGCGTTGTGCCGCCGGATTTCGCGTTCACCTTCACGTCGGCGCTGACGACCGGCTACCTTGTGCGGGCGGAAAAGAAGTAAACGCCGGACAAACCCAAGGGCAGCGCGGTTGGTGAGGCGGACCTGTCCAACCTCACACGCAGCTATGTTTGCGGCAACTCGGACGACGCTGGCACAGCCGGGGTTCCAGCTGTGGGCGTTGTTGTCGGTAACGGAGCAACGGAGGTCGGTGGCGTCGTTCGCAGACGCTCCGGACGTTCCGAGCGATCGCCAAGCGTACGCTCCCCAACTGGGCGAACTTCCTCCACCAGCTTGCCAAAAATCATTTTCCCGGCGGTTGTCTGCAGGACACTGGTCACACTAATGTCCACCGCACGCCCAATGAAGCGCCGCGCGTTGTCTACGACCACCATAGTTCCGTCGTCCAAGTAGGCAACGCCTTGGTTGTATTCCTTACCCTCCTTGAGGATAAAGACCTGCATGGTTTCACCCGGCAAGAAAACCGGACGCAGGGCGTTCGCCAGTTCGTTGATGTTCAGCACTAGTACGCCGCGCAGCTGCGCCACTTTGTTGAGGTTGAAGTCGTTGGTGACGATTTTGGCGTCGAGTTGCTTGGCAAGCTCAATCAGTTTGAGGTCCACTTCCCGAATATTCGGGAAGTCCATGTCAGTGATGATGGTATCAAGCTTTTTGTTTTTCTGAAGCCGCTGAAGGATGTCGAGTCCACGGCGGCCGCGATTGCGCTTGGTCGCCTCCGGGCTGTCGGCGACATGCTGGAGTTCACGCAAAATGAACTGTGGAATGATGAGGCGTTCACTCAAAAAACCGGTTTCAGCAATGTCGGCGATCCGGCCGTCAATGATGACGCTTGTATCGAGAACAAGATTCATCGGACGGCTGTCGCCGCCAGCGACCCCTTTCGCGGGCTTAGTGAGCAGTTCCCACCAGCGGTCGCCAGTGGCGCCGCGCGTCATACCGAGATACCCAAGCGTCAGCGCCAGCGCCAAGACAAGGTAGGCCCTGACTGCCGCCGGTAGTCCCGGCTGGAAACTAATCAGTAAACCAATCAAGGCCGCCGCCGTTAGTCCGGCGAGCAGGCCGACCAGTCCGCCGATGACTGTGGTGATTGGGCGCGTGCGCAGGTAAAGTTCCAAAAGAACAACGCCCACGCCAATGATGAGTCCGAGCGCCGCCGACCAAAGCGGTGATGGTATAGGCTGCGCCAACCGCGCCGCCCCCAGCGAAAGTAGGATAAATCCAAGGCGTACAATGATGTTGTCGCGGCTCATGTAACCTTACTAAGCGCGAACTAAGCGCGGTTGGCTCGTTGGGGTTAAACGTCCAACGCAGCGTGGTTCACAGTGCTGATGAAATGTGACCGATTCGCCGATGCGCCGCAAGACGGCGTGACGGCGCAGGTGGGGTTTTCAAAGCAGCCTGTTGGGCGGCGCATCTTCCGAAGAAAGGACAACGAATCTTGGCGCCTTCTCTGGCCTGGTCGAATCTGACGCACCGCCCAGCGCGTTCACTGGCGACAGCGTTTGGCGTCGCTGTCGGTACTGTACTGATTCTGCTTACAACCGGTTTGGCGCGGGGCGTCCTGGCCGAACGTGCTGAACGCGAGTCGCGAGTCGGGGCGCATCTCATCATCCGTCCGGCGGGGTCGTTCGGCAGCGGCGTCGTGTCGAATCAACCGGCGTACCCATTGGAAAACGTCCCGCGCATCGCGGCGCTGCCCGGCGTCCGCGCCGCCGTGCCAGTAATCCAGTATGCGCTGCCTTCCGATAGTGGCGTTGGCTTTCGTTTGCTTGAAGGCGTGCCGTGGGCAGACTACGCCGCTATGAGCGGGGTACGGATCATTGCCGGGCGCGCACCGCAGGCTTCGGATGAGATTGTGATTGACCGCGAGCAAGTGCGGCAAAAGGGGTTTGCCCTCGGCGAGCGGGTGACGTTGGCGAAGCATACTTTTACGGTGGTAGGTGTATACGACCCGCCTAGTGGCGCGCGCATCAAAGCGCCGTTTGAGACGCTGGCGCAGCTGCTGGCGGCGCCTGGTCGGTGCTCTATGGTGTTCGTCCAGTGCTGGACGGCGGATGAGCAGGAGGCTGTCCACCAACGTCTACGCGACGCTTTTCCGACTGATCAGCTGATTTTTGTACGTGATCTGCCTAACCTCTACGCCGGTGGCTTGCCAGCGCTGGACATCTTTCTGCGGGTGGTCGTCGGGTTGGCGTTGGTGATTAGCGGATTGATTGTGTCGCTGGCGATGTACACCTCCGTGGTGGAGCGCACTCGTGAAATCGGCATCCTCAAGTCGCTCGGCGCAAGCGACGCCTTTATCCTGTCGGGCATTGAGCAGGAAGCGCTCATCCTTAGCAGTGTTGGTTTTTTGTTGGGCGTCGGGTTGGCATACCTTGGGCGTTGGTGGATTATCAACTTCACTGCGTTTCGCGCCGTTGAATTTGAGCCGGGTTGGTTGGCGACGGCGGCGCTCGTGGCTTTGATCGGGGGCGGCGGCGGCGCATTGTATCCGGCGTGGCGGGCGATGCGGCTCGATCCGGTGGAGGCGCTGCGTTATGAGTAACGCTCTGTAGCCTAAAAAGTCCGCTAGGACAGTGTGTCCCGCACCACACCAACCACAGCTAGGTGGGCTTTGAGCGCCGTTGTTCCAGGACGGTTGTTATCTACACATCCGCTCGTAACAGAGAACGTCCGGCTGTGCCCACTACGCAGTCCGGCTTGCCGAACGCGCTGTGATGGCTTCCACCACCGCCGACTGGCGGGTTGACTCGCTCGATTTGTTCGGAGAGTGTACCTTCCCAGCAGCACCGTATTGAGCCGGTCAACTGTGGGGCGTCGTCATGCCCCCGGCGTGGCGCGTGCGTTGAAACCGCACGCTGGAAAACGGCGGGACACCGCTGCACGACTAGCTGAGCCGCCTGCAACTTCGGAACGTCACTCCACATTTGCGGCAAGCGGGTGGAGCATCGTGGGGACTCAACGGCGGAGCGGCGTCTCCTCAAGCGCGACTGGTCCGCTTGCCGGAGGCCCGGCCTTGCATCCGGCGGCTAGAACTCATAGGAAGCTTTGCAAGGCATGGCGACCGTTGGTTACATCGAGCTTCTGCGCCGAAATTCCCGATTTCGGCGCATCTGGTCGGCGCAGATCGTTAGTGAACTAGGCGATTGGCTCAACTACGCCGCGTTGATGCAGTTGGCGCGGCAGTATGGTGGGGGCGCAGAGGTTGCCGCCGTCATCATTGCCATTGAGCTGCTGCCTTTTCCGCTCTGGAGTCCAGTCGCCGGCATGGTCGCTGACCGCTTCAACCGGCGACACGTCATGATGGCCGCTGACCTCCTGCGCGCCATTATCGTCTTGGGCTTCCTCCTAATAGACCGCCCGGAGCGGCTCTGGCTGATTTATGTCCTTTCGGCGCTGCAATTTTCGTTGGCGGCGTTTTTTGAGCCGGCCCGCCAAGCGTTGATTCCGTCCGTCGCGCGCCCGGAAGAACTCATTACGGCCAACCAACTGACCAGTATCACGTGGTCGTTCACCCTAGGGCTGGGCGGCTTTCTGGGGGGCGTCGTCGCTGACGCCCTTGGGCTGACGGCTGCGTTCCTCATTGACGCCGCGTCATTTCTAGCGTCCTTCGCTATTTTGTTTGGGATGTCGGACACGCCGCGTCCACAGCCAACAAGCGCCGCCACAGCCGATGCCGGTTTCTGGGTAGCCGTGAAATATCTCATTGCTCATCCGGTGACGCTCGCCGTGGCGCTTATCAAAACCGGGATTTCAATTGCTGGCAGCGGCGTTTGGCTGCTAGCAGTTGTTTATGGGCAAACCGTCTTTCCGCTGGGTCGGGACGGCGCCCTTGCTGTCGGCATTCTCAACGGGGCGCATGGTTTAGGCGCGTTGGTCGGGGCGCTTGTTGCCGGGTGGTTTATGCGGCGGCAGGTCAACATTGCGTGGAGCATCTTCTGGCTGTTTACTCTGCGCGGTGTGTTTTTCCTGCTTTGGGCCGGCGCACCACGCCTATGGATGGTTGCGGCGGCGACCATTCTCATCACGATCTGCGGCAGTCTGTTGTGGGTGATGAGCACGACGCTGCTTCAGCGGCTGACGCCCGACGAACTGCGTGGGCGCGTCTTCGCGCTTGAGTTCGGCGCGCTGACCTTTGCTATGGCGGGGTTTCTCTGGCTTATCGGGCGGGCGCTCGATGTCTGGGGGTGGACGCCGGCCTTCACCGTTGTGGCGACAGGAGCGTCGGCGTTTTTGGTCGCCGGCGGGTGGTTAGCGCTAATGGGCGTATCATCGCTGACCAAACTCGCCGGAGATGTGTCGCCGGGAAAGCCCGTTGGGGAACCTGACGCCGTCTGATGCGTCCACGGTGACGCAAGATGCTTCTTTCGGAGATTGACCCTACCATGCTGTCGCCTACGCGCTTGCTGCTCTTCACGCTCTTGGCGCTCTTTCTGCTTCTCAGCCATGATTCGTCGGCGCAGAAACGCAAGCGCCATCCGACTGGCAAAACGCCGCCCGCCATACCTGCCGTATCCAAGAAACCGCCTATGAATACCGCCGCCATGCCGCAGGACGCCGCCGCCGGCGTCAATCGCTTCGCTGTTGCACTGCACCAACGGCTTGCCCGTCAAACCGACGACAACCTGTTTTTCTCGCCCTACAGCATCGTTTCAGCGCTGGCGATGACTTCGTTAGGCGCGCGCGGTGCGACGCTCGCGGAAATGAACACGGCGCTCCAGTTCCCAAGAGGCGTGCCGCACGCCGCCTTCGCCGCGCAGGATCGCCTCTTGAACGCGCCGAACGCACCCTACCAACTTGCTGTCGCCAACGCGCTCTGGGGGCAGCGTGGACTAGGATTCGAAGCCGAATTTCTGGCGGCGACAAAAACAAGCTATGGGGCAGGGCTTGAAGAGGTTGACTTCCGAGGCAACCCAGAGGCATCGCGCACGCGGATCAATAACTGGGTTTCCGGCAAAACCAACGGCCGCATTCCCGATTTGATTCCACCCGGTTTCATCACCCCAATGACGCGGCTCGTGCTGACCAACGCCATTTACTTCAAGGGCGACTGGGCGGCAGCCTTCAACCGGGACGGCACGAATGAAAACGACCAGTTCCGGCTGCCGCGCGGTGGAACGACGTCCGTGGCGATGATGAACCGCGTGGGTCGTTACAGCCACTTTGACGGCGGAACGTTTCAGGCGTTGGTAATGCCCTACCGGGGCGACGACCTCTCGATGGTCGTACTGCTCCCGAACACCGTTGACGGTCTACCGGCTCTCGAGCAGTCGCTGACGGGTGAGAAGCTTCGGGAATGGGTCAACAAAGCAGTTGCCCGCGAAGTTCAGGTCAGTTTTCCGCGCTTCAAGCTCACGCGGCGGCTTGACAGTCTGTCAACCGATTTGCAGGCGCTTGGCATGAAGCTGGCCTTTACCGAAAGCGCCGATTTTTCGGCGATGACCAGCCAGACGCAGCTTTGCATTGACGCCGTTGTACACAAGGCGTTTGTAGAGGTCAACGAGCAGGGTACGGAGGCCGCCGCCGCCACTGGTGTTGGCATGCGGACAACCTCAATCGGCCCTGACCCGGCGCGTCCAGTAGTATTCCGCGCTGATCACCCCTTCCTGTTTCTCATTCGAGACAATCGCAGCGGTGTGGTGTTGTTTATGGGGCGAGTGATGAATCCGTCCGCACAAGACTGAAGCTGAAGCGGTTGCGCAATCGGCGCAGTGGGTTCCAACTGGGCGTAGCGGCGCAGCGCGGCGCAACCCGTCGCTGTCCTTCGTTTGGCAGCCAAACAACCAACGCCGTACTGACCGTAGTCAGCGCCGCCGCGCCGACAATGACGCCGTGGTAGCCGCCGACTATCGCCGTCAGCGGCTCGCAAGCCCGTGGCGCCAGTGACCCGACGCCCCAAGCGAAGCCCATCATCAACGCCGAGACTGTCGCCGTCCGCTGCGGAACAAGCTCCTGCGCCATAGCGACGTTGACTGGAATCGTCGCCCCCAGCGCAAAGCCGCCAACAGCCAGCAGGACCGGCGTCCAGTGAGCGGGCGCAAGGAACGCCGCCGCCAGCAGTGGGCCGGAAGTCACGCCGGACAGGATGGTGACGGCCCGCCCGCCAAGGCGCTCAGCCATAAAACCGCCGGCCAATCCACCAACGCCGCCTGCCAGTAGGAATATCGTCAGTGCGTTGCCGATTTGGACCAGCGACGCGCCCTGCGCTTGCAAGATGAAGGGATAGTAGGCGTTGATGAGCAGTTGGTTTGCGGCGCGCACGACCGTAATAACGTAGAGCGCTAGCAACGGTGCGCTCGCTAGTTGCAGCGCCTGTGCGAGGCTTGGGCCGGCTTTGGCGTGGGCTTCGGCGGGACGTGGGGGGCGGCCGGCAACGGCGGCAACCAGAAAAACAAGGCGGTTACAGCGATGACGCCGCCAATCGCCAAAAAGATCGTACTACGCAGCCCGTGGTGGGCAACGGCCTGCGTGACCAGCACTGGGCCGCAGGCGACGCCGACCGTCCCAGCTGCTGAAAAAAGCGCCATTGCCGGCCGTCGTCGCCGGCCGCCAGCGACGGCCGCCATCGCTGCGCCCTGCGGGTGAAACATCCCGACGCCTAGGCCGCCCGCCACTAGCGCAACCATCAGCCAGCTGTAGCTCCCAGACAGTCCAATTGCCGAGAGGAAAACAGCGGCAAGCAGTGGCCCGGCCAGCACGAAGCCGCGCCGTGACCAGCGGTCGGAAAGCATCCCATAAACCGGCTGAAGAAAGTTTGAAAAGAGCGCGTAAACCGGAATCAGCCAGAACGCTTGCGCCGCTGACAAGTGCAAGTGCGCCGTCATGAGCGGCAGTAGGGGGAAAATGAAGCTTGAGTAGGCGTCATTGACGAAGTGCGCCAGGCACACTAGCCATAGCGCCGAGGGCGCGGCAAAGCCAGTCGTCCGAGTCGGCGGTGAAGTTGAAGGAAAGAGAGTCGCTGTCACCATTGGACGGTGACGTTAGCATGGGGTTTGGAACAAACGCCTGTCGTTTTGCCGGAAGGTTCACTCTAGATTCAGTTTCTTGAACAAACTCACCCTACAGACGACAACCGTGGCTCGGCCCAGCGGGTCAAGTTGTGCGTCAGCGCCACAATCGCTGCTTCGTCCAAGGTTTCTTTGGTCAACAGTTCACGAGTGGCCGCTTCTAAGATGGCACGGTTCGTCTCAAGAATGGTCATCGCCCGTTCAAAGCAGGTCATCACAATTGTACGGATGGCCTCGTCAATCCGCCGCTGGGTGGCTTCGCTCATCTGACACCCACCAGAAAGCGGCAAAGCTACGTCAAGGAAACGCGGACGCTGGGCCTCATACGCAATATAGCCCAGTTCTTCGTCCATCCCGTAGCGCGTCACCATATCGCGGGCAATGTCGGTCGCCTTTGCCAAATCATCGGCGGCTCCGGTTGAAAGTTCACCGAAGACAAGCTTTTCTGCCGCTCGTCCGCCCAGCAGGACGCAAATTTTGTTCTCGAGTTCCGCGCGCGTCATCAGGTAGCGGTCTTCTGTCGGGCGCTGAATGGTGTAGCCTAGCGCCCCGATACCCCGCGGAATAATCGAAACCTTGTGAACGGGGTCGGTTCCGGGCAACGCCAGCGCCACCAGCGCGTGGCCCATTTCGTGGTAGGCGACGGTTTCGCGCTCACGTTCGTTGAGGACGCGGTTGCGCTTTTCCAGTCCGGCGATGATGCGCTCAATGGCGGCCGTAAAATCAGCTAACGTAACCGCTTCGCCTTTGCGCCGCGTCGCAGACAGCGCCGCCTCATTGACCAAGTTGGCCAAGTCGGCGCCGGAAAAGCCAGTCGTCAGCGCCGCAACCTTTTCCAAATCAACCTCTGGGGCGAGTTTGATTTTCTTGGCATGCACGCGCAGGATGGCGACCCGCCCCGCCTTGTCGGGACGATCCACCAGCACTTGCCGGTCAAAGCGGCCGGCGCGCAGGAGCGCCGGATCAAGAATCTCTGGGCGGTTGGTGGCGGCGAGAATGATAATCCCCGCCGAGCTGTCAAAACCGTCCATTTCGACGAGCAACTGATTGAGTGTTTGTTCGCGTTCGTCATGGCCGCCGACCGGCCCCGGCGCTCCGCGCGCGCGTCCCAGCGCGTCCAATTCGTCAATGAAAATAATCGCTGGCGCGCGTTCACGCGCCTGCTCGAACAGGTCGCGGACACGCGCTGCGCCGACGCCGACGAACATTTCAATAAAGTCCGAGCCGGAAATGGAGAAAAACGGAACGCCGGCCTCGCCGGCCACGGCCTTCGCCAACAGGGTTTTACCTGTACCGGGCGGCCCGACCAGTAGGACGCCCTTGGGAATGCGCGCACCAAGCCGGCCATATTCCTTCGGGTTCTTGAGAAAATCTACGATCTCGCGGAGTTCATCTTTGGCCTCATCTACCCCTGCGACATCCTCAAACGTCACGCCTGTGTTGCGCTCAACATAGACCTTGGCGCGGCTTTTGCCGACTGTCATAAAGCCGCTCATACCCTGCCGTTCGGCGAATCGCCGAAACAAAAAGAACCAGACCCCAAAGAAAACAAGCGGTGGAATAATCCACGAAAGGGCGTCGCTCAAAAATGTGTTTTCAATGACGCGGCTGTAAGGCACGTTGAACTGGGACAGCCGCTGGGCTACATCCGGCTCGACCCGCGTCGCCACCAGCGACCGCTTAGCGCCTTCGGGTTGTTTGAGCCGTCCAGTAATGGTTTTATCCCCAATGATGACTTCGGCGATGCGCCCGTCCCGGAGCGCCTGCTCGAACTCACTGTAGGGGACGGACTCGACACTGCGTGTTTGCCACCAAGTTTGCAGCAGTAGGAAGAGCAGGATGGCGAGAATCCAGTATGACAGATTCCACTGCGTTCGCTTTTCCATAAGAACGTCTCAGCTCAGAGCAAGGTATCGGCGATGTCGGCGCGCGCGTTAATGGTGCTTGGCACAGCGTCCCATGTCGGCAAGTCGCTGCTGACAACCGGATTGTGCCGCATCTTTGCCCAGGATGGCTATCGCGTTGCGCCCTTCAAGGCGCAGAATATGGCGCTCAACTCGGCGGCCACGCCCGACGGCGGTGAAATTGGGCGCGCGCAGGCTCTGCAGGCGGAAGCCTGCGGTCTTGCGCCGACAACCGACATGAACCCGGTTCTCATCAAGCCGTCGTCTGATCAAACGGCGCAGTACGTTGTGCAGGGCAAAGTGTGGCGCAACCTGACGGCGCGCGATTACTTTGATTTTCGCGTCCGCGAACTGTTTCCCCGCGTTTTGGAAAGCTACCAACGTTTGGCCGCCCAGTACGAGGTGGTGATTCTGGAAGGAGCTGGCTCTCCGGCCGAAATCAACCTGCGCGACCGCGACATTGTGAATATGCGGATGGCGCATGCGGCCGATGCCGCCTGCCTGCTGGTCGGCGACATTGACCGGGGCGGCGTCTTTGCGGCGCTGGTTGGCACGCTCGTCTTGCTGGACGACGCCGACCGGATGCGCATTCGCGGGACGGTCATCAACAAGTTTCGCGGTGACCGCGCCTTGCTTGAACCGGGTCTAACAAGGCTAGAAGTGCATACTGGGCGGCCATGCGTCGGCGTTGTGCCATACCTGCCAAACCTTGGCCTCGACGAAGAAGACGGTGTGGCGCTTGAAGACCGCCGGACAGCAGCGCGTCTCTGGCGAATAACCGGCGATGGCGGTAACCGCCCGCTGCGAATCGGTGTTGTGGCGCTGCCGTTTATGTCGAACTTCACCGACTTTGATGCGCCGGCCGCCGAGCCGTCGGTAGCGTTGGCCTTTCTTGACCGACCGGAAGACATCGCCGCCGCCGACGTGGTGATCCTACCGGGGACGAAGCAAACAATCCACGACCTGCGCTTCTTGCGCGAACGCGGCTTTGTTGATGCGCTTTTGCGTCATGCACAGTGCAAGCCGCTTGTCGGCGTTTGCGGTGGGATGCAAATCCTTGGCCAGCGAGTAGAAGACCCCTACGGGGTGGAGGGCGGCGGTGCGGAAGACGGCCTTGGACTGTTACCCATCGTCACGACGCTCCGGCGTGAGAAGACGACGACGCCAGCCGTTGGGCATTTGCAAACGCCGACCCTGTTTGGCGTTCCGGTTGAGGCAACGCGCGCCGAAGGCTATGAAATTCACTTGGGAGAAACAATCTATGCGCCCGGCGCGACGGCGCTGTTTAGGCTTGAACGCGCCGCCGGCGGGTCGCTGCTTGACGGTGCGGCGTCGGTGAACGGGTTGGTCATCGGTACGTACCTGCACGGCCTGTTCGACGACGATGATTTTCGCCGATCGTTCATCACAGCGGCGCGCGCGGTGTGTCGGCTGTCTCCGGCGACGAGTTTTCGGCCCTATCGGGCGGAGCGCCGCCGCCGCCTTGACCGTTTGGCGGATACCTGCCGACAAACACTGGATGTCGCCGCGCTCCGAGGCTGGCTAGGCTTGTGAAGAGCAAAGCTATGCCACCGCTAAACCTTTCCCCACCCGGTGTCCCCATCCCCTGCGTCCTGCCGGAAATCGGTCCCGACTGCTGGTTGAAACTTGATGTTGAGGGTGGTGAGTATGAGGTTGTCCCAGCGTTGCTGGCGCGGGGCGACTACCCGCGTCGGCTGACGATGAAAATTCACCACTTCAACCAGCGCGGTCTCTCCCTGATTGCCCAGCTTCAGGAACATGGTTACCGAATCACTGGTGACCTGTCGCCGACGTTGAACTGCACCATCATTGAGGCGGACCGAGAAAGGCCCGCGCCGGCCAATCCGCAGTGATTGCCGGCGGGTCGCTGGCCGCCATAGCGCCCAGGAAAAGCCCGGCGCGCTGGGGGCGTTCTACGCGCCGGCGCTTATCTGAGACAGCTAACGCTACACGTCAAAGTACAGTTGAAACTCAATCGGATGGGGGCGCAGGCGGAGCGCGTTAACTTCGCGTTTACGCTTGTACTCAATGTGGCGCATGATGAGTTCCTTAGTGAAGACGCCGCCCTGAAGCAAAAACTCATGGTCGGCTTCCAAAGCGTCCAGCGCCTGCTCAAGTGACGCCGGTAAGTGCGGAATGTGTCGTTTCTCCTCCTCGTTCATTTCGTAGATGTCTTTTTCAAGCGGTTCGCCGGGATGAATTTTGTTCAAAATGCCGTCAATCCCGGCCATAACCATCGCTGACAGGGCTAGGTATGGATTGCAGCTCGGATCAGGCGGGCGAAACTCGATGCGCTTCGTCTTTGGATCCTTTGAGAACATTGGAATCCGAATTGCCGCTGAGCGGTTGCGCGCCGAATACGCCAAGTTGACGGGCGCTTCATACCCCGGCACAAGACGCTTGTAGCTGTTGGTCGTCGGCGCAGCGAACGCCACAACCGCTGGCGCGTGCTTGAGTAAGCCACCGATGTAGTAAAGCGCCACCTCGGACAGATCGGCGTAATCGTCGCCGCCAAACAGCGGCTGCCCGTCTTTCCACAGGGATTGGTGGCAGTGCATGCCAGAGCCATTGTCGCCGTACAGCGGCTTAGGCATAAACGTCGCCGACTTGCCGTACTGAAGCGCCGTGTTGCGCACAATGTACTTGAACAACATCAAGTTGTCGGCCGTAGTCAGCATTGAGGCGAAGCGGAAGTTGATTTCGCACTGCCCGCCGGACGCGACTTCGTGGTGGTGGCATTCGGGCGAAATCCCCACAGCTTCAAGATTGAGCGCAATTTCCGACCGAAGGTCCTGCAGCGAGTCAAAGGGCGGAACCGGCGCGTAGCCTTCTTTGGTGCGAATGCGGAAGCCCAGATTTTCGTTCGGGTTGCCGCTTGTCCAGTTGCCTTCTTCACTTTCAAAGCGGAAGAAGGCGTGGTGCGGCTCGTTACAAAAGCTGACGTGGTCGAAGACAAAAAACTCCGCTTCCGGGCCGAAATACGCCACATCCGCAATGCCGGTGGAGCGCAAATACGCCTCAGCGCGCTCGGCGACCGAGCGTGGGTCGTAGATATAGCCGGTGCGGGTGATAGGATCCACCACATCGGCGAACAGACACAACGTCGGCTCCTCAAAGAAGGGATCAATCCAGAACCGTGACGGGTCAGGGATCACCAGCATGTCGCTTTCGCTGATGCTGGCCCAACCGCGAATACTAGAAGCGTCAAAGCCAAAGCCTTCGGTGAAGCTTTCTTCAGTGAGCTGCGAAATAGGAAAAGAGATGTGCTGCCAGGAGCCGGGCAGGTCGGTGAAACGCAGGTCAACAAACTTCACCCCTTCTTCATTGGCGAAGTTCAGGACGGATTTGGGATCCATGTCGATACCTTTCGACGTAAGAGACTTGGGACGATGTACGGCGCGCGCCGCCTTGGGGGAGCAGGGCAGCGCAGTGGCGTATTTGAGCAAGCTTTTGCACGCCGGCCTCCAAAAAACCACGCGCACAATCAAATGGTCTAAGAAGACAGCGGTTGGGTAGGCATACGGTTTCCGTTACAGGCATCGGCGGTCATGTCCGCCGCCAAGGCAGAGCGCTCCGGTTGCAACCCACCAGCTGGTTCTGTCCCAAATGAGGACAGGGAAAAGGCCACATCAAAGATGTGTGCGCCGAAGGCTTCCGTAATCCCTTCGCAGACTTTGATCCCGCGAACGCTGTTGCCGCGCTCATCGAGCGGGGGCGAGAACACCCCGATGCCAAAGCGGCCCGGTACGACCGCCAGCAAGCCGCCGCCGACGCCGCTCTTTGCCGGTAGCCCGATGCGGTACGCCCACTCGCCGGCGTAGTCATACAACCCGCAGGTAAACATCACGCTGAGAATGTCGCGCACGTATTCGGGCGCAATTGCTCGTTCACCCGTCAGGGGATTGACGCCCCGATTGGCCAGCGTCGCGCCCATGACTGCCAAGTCGCGACAGGACACCATTAACGAGCACTGCTGGAAGTACAGATCCAAAGCCTCATCCACATTGCCATCAATCATGCCAAAGTTGAGCATTAGGTAGGCAATAGCGCGATTGCGGTGGCCCGTCGTCCGCTCGGACATAAACACCGACATGTCAGCGAAGATACTGTGGCCGGTGTACCTTTGAAACAACTCAAGAATGCGGTTGAACTTATCGGTCGGATCCGTTCCCTTGATGATGCTCGTCATAGCGATAGCGCCTGCATTGACGAGCGGGTTATGGGGACGCTTCGACCGTTCATCGAGTTTGATGATTGAGTTGAAAGTGTCGCCTGTCGGCTCAACGCCAACCCGTGTTAGAACATACTCGCGTCCGTGGTCTTCCAACGCCAACCCATAAACAAACGGCTTGGAAATGGACTGTATTGTAAACAGGTGGTCGTAATCGCCGACCTCAAAGATTTGTCCGTCTACCGTCGCAATGCAAATCCCAAAGAGGTCGGGCGACATTTTGGCGAGTTGAGGAATGTAGTCGGCGACCCGCCCCTCGTTCAGCGACCGGTACTTCAGGTGTAAATCATTCAGAACTGAGAGGATGCGCAGCCGCTCAGCGCTCTGACGAACGGAGACGGCCGCCGCCGAAACATTGACTTGCAGGCTCATAGGCGCACCCCATCAACAAACTTCTCCCCGACGAACACACCCCAACAGCTTCAGGCACAACACAATCATTGTTGGTTTGACGACTGTTCGTAGCTGAACTCCGGCGGGCTGTCAAACAAGGTGCGGCACTCGACCTACAGAGGTTGGCGAATCAACACCGGCGCAACCTGCGGCGCCGGTGACCGCCTGCTGACGCGAACCCGCGCTACCCGCCGGCGCTCGACTTGCTCGACGCGAAACTCATAATCCTCGTACCGCACCACGTCACCCAAAGTGAGTAGCCGTCCAGCTTGGGTCATCAAAAAGCCGGCCAGGGTGGCGTAGTCGTCCGATTCCGGTAGCCGCAGATTATACTTGCGGTTGATCTCACGGATAGTGATACCGCCGTCGAAGATGAGCGCGCCGTCCGGCTCTTGCCAAACCTTAGTTTCTTCGTCAGTGACATCGTGCTCGTCGCGGATGTCACCGACGAGCTGTTCGAGGATGTCTTCCAGCGTAACAATGCCCTCCACCGTGCCGTGTTCGTCCACGACGACGCCAAGCGGTGACTGAGCGGCGCGCAGCTGTCGCAGCGCTTCCTCAAGGTGAGCCGTATCGGGAATAAACACCGGACGCCGCAGCAGCGCCGGTACCGACAGCGACTCTCGGCGAGCAAGGCGCAGCAGCACGTCCTTGACGTGGATGAACCCAACAATGTTGTCAGGATGCGCCTCGTGAACCGGAAGCCGGGAATACCCCGACTCGCACAACGTATGCAGGATGACATCTGAAGTCGCCGTCAACGGCAGGCTGATCACTTCTGGGCGCGGCACCATCACTTCGCGGACTACCGTATCGCTGAAGTGGAAGACGTTGTGGATAAGGTCGCGTTCGTCGGCCTTGAGATGCCCACTCTGGTGCGACAACGCCACAAGCTGCTGGATTTCCTCCTGCGTGTAAGCGGCTGTATGATGCCCGCTAGAGGCAGGAGTGACGCCGAGCAAACGTACGGCGCGCGCGCCAGCGCGATCAAGCAGCCAAATGAAGGGGCGGAAAACACGACAGAAAACGTCCAGCGGCAACGCCACAGCCAACGCTACCCGCTCGGCACGCGCCAGCGCCAGCGACTTCGGGGCCAGTTCTCCGAAAACAATGTGCAGGGCAGTGATGAGGGCAAAGGCGACCGCCGCCGCCGCTGCATGTGCTGAGAGCCACACCCACAAGCCGCCGGGGAGAGACGCCATCAGCCAATGCTCAAAAAGCCGGGCGAAGGTCAACTCACCGATCCAGCCCAACGCCAGACTAGCCAACGTGATACCGAACTGGGTCGCGGAAATCGTCTCGTCAAGGTCATCCATCAACCGCAGCGCCGTCGCCGCGCGGCGGCTGCCGTTAGCCGCCAAGGGCAGAAGTCGCGTCCGCCGTACGGCGACTAAGGCAAATTCCGCTGCGACGAAGAAAGCGTTGGCGGCCACCAGCAGCCCGACACCAACAACTTTGAGGACGACGATGAGAGCCGATTCGTCCATCCTTGAAGAGGCCTACCTTAGAGAACCCACCTGGGCCAGCGGCGACGCTGGTCAGCGTCGCCGCCATCGCCTACAAAATCTAAACGGCGGCCGAAGCGGCGGCCGCTTTGTTGTTTTTCTTCTCAAATTTGGCGAAGGCTTTTTGAAGCGCCTGCTCGACGGCCTCCTCCACCTTAGCCTGTGGTTTCCCGGAAGCCATCGTCAGTTCACTGATGACTAGGTAGCGAGCGCGTTCCAGCAATCGCTTCTCACGAAACGACAGCGGCTTGAGGCTGCTCAAGTATGTTAGGTGCTTGAGGATCTCGGCGACGCTGAAGATATCGCCAGTGCGCATCTTTTCCGAAAACTCTTTGAAGCGATCCTTCCAGTCGGACGGCGGCGCAACAAAGTTAGTCGCCAGCAACTTGAGTAACTTCTCGCCATCCACCGTTTTGATCGGCGTCCGAATGCCAATGGACTGTACTTTGTCAACGGGAACATTGACCGTCGTGTTATTTGCACTGAGGCGCAATTGGTAAAACTCCATTTCGACGCCGTCGAACTCCATGCGTTTGATGACTTCGATGACGCCGATGCCGTGGTTGGGATAAATCACTTTGTCGCCTACTTTGAATCCCACAGTAATGACCTCCTAAGTGATGAAAGAAAGGCCGCGGGCCTCAACCACACGGCTTGGGAAGCCACGATGGCATCCTTATGGCAAAAGCGCTGTCCCGAAAAACATAAAACAAGACCGGCTAACATTTTACGCCGGAGAGGGTGAATGGTCAAATGAATTGCGATACGATCAAAACAGCGGCGGCTTCGCGCCTGTCTCGCCCTGCCGTCGCTGAACCTTCCGACAAGCCTCCGAATAAGTTCAGCTCGGTAGAGGACTCTGCGTATGCCCGATTCGGACGACCGAACCCGCGCCTTCCTTCACGATCTGACAGTGGCCCCGCTGTGGGGCGAGTGTTTTAACCGGCTGCTAATGGAAACCATTACTTTGCCGGACAGTGGGCGTGTGCTGCTCGTCGAATGCGGTACGGGCGGTTTAGCGATTGAGTTAGCGCATCGGTTGCGTGAAACTGGCACGGTCACAGCGACTGACAGCAATCCGGCGCGCCTTCAGCTCGCCCGCGACAAATGTCAGGTCGCCAAACTCGACAACCTACGCCTGCTCAATCCTCAGGAACTGGCGGATGATCCAGTAAAGGACGGCTACGATCTGGTTGTAGGCGACGCCTCGCTGCTGCCTGTCGAGGCGTTAGAGCCGATGCTGACGCTGCTGCGCGACCGCGTTGGGGAAGGTGGGCAGGTTGTCGCATACGCCGTGTCGCGCGGTAGCTTTGATGAGTTTTTCTCAATCCTCTGGGAGGCGCTCTACGAATGCGACCTGGCGGAGACGCTTGCCGCGCCGCTTGAGGCGCTCCTGCGCGCTTACCCAACTAAGGCCGACTTGCGTACCCAGGCTACTGCCGCTGGGCTGCATGGCGTCAATGTCGTTGTTGAGAAAGAAACCCTCAAGTTTGACAGCGGTCAAGACTTTCTTGAATCGCCGCTGATTGCCGGTTACTGGCTTGATCGGTGGTTAGCCATTGTACCACCGGAACGCCTTGAGGCAGTCAAGACGGCGGTGTGCAACATCATTGACCGTGATTACGGAACTTATCCATTTGAGATCAGTGTCAAGGCGGCGCTGCTGATAGGACAAGCAGAACCGTTGAGCGCTGACGAAGAAGACAGTGCTGGCGCGGAAGACGATGAGGAGGATGACGACACCCTAGAGGCGGCAGAAGATGAGATGGACTTTTAGTTTTCAGAAGCTCCCGGAGAAAAACCCGACGCTCTGGCGCTCAGAATGGTGGTGGCTGGTGCTGGTGGTTGGGTGGCTCTGGGCTGACGGTTGTTTAGCTGAAGCGGCAGTTCAGTCCCCGGCTGATCCAGCGGTGCGTGTCATCACCCTGTTTGAAGCCGGACAAGACGCCCATCAAGCTGGCAAACTCACCGAAGCGCTGGCGCTTTATGAGCAGGCGCTCGCGCTGGACGATGCTCTTGCGCCTGTCCACTTCCAGCGCGGCATGGCGCTGCTGGCACTGCAACGTCCAACCGAAGCCGTCGCCGCCTTTGAGCGGTGCGTGACACTCCAGCCGGATTTTCCCCATGGCTGGGCGCGGTTGGGCGCAGCAGCCGTCGCTGCTGGTGACGCTGCAAAAGCGGAACAGGCGCTGACCAAGGCCCTCGAACAGAATCCAGAGGATGCGCAGACCCGCCGGCAACTGGCGCGGCTGGCGCTTCTACGCGACGCCCCCGCCGCTGCCCTTGACCGGCTAGGGCCGCTGGACGCTGCCGACCCGGAGGCCAACCTGCTCCGTGGGACGGCGCTGTTTCAGATGGGGCGGTTCGCCGACGCTGTGGCAGCGTTCTCACGGACGCTCACCCGCGAGCCAAGCCACATAGAAGCGCGGCGACGACGCGGCGACGCCTACGCAGCGCAGGGCGACTTAGAGAGGGCGTTGGCGGATTGGCGGACGGCGTACGCCGCCGCTCCAGAAAGTGAACTAGCCGGTGACATTGTCAGCGCACTGCTGCAACTGAACCGTACCGACGCCGCACGCGACTTCCTGAAGACGGCGCGCGCCACCTTTCCCACAGACGCCCGTCTCGTCGCCCTTGAAGCCGAAATCGCTGGGGACGCGGCGTTGACCGAAGCAACCCATCTCCTGCGCGCCGGCCGGTTTTCCGAAGCCGTCGCCGCCTATGTCCTGCTTGTCGAGCGCGCCCCAGAAGCCGTTGCGCCCCGCGCTGGACTAGCGACGGCTCTGTTCAAACTCGGTCGCTTTGACGAAGCGGTTCGGCACTTTGACATCCTGCGCCGGAAACAACCTGAAGTGGCGGCGACCTACTTTTTTCTGGGCGTCTGTTATGACAAAATGGGCGACTACCGAACGGCGCTGGCCGCCTACGAGGCGTTCTTAGCGCGCGCCAACGGTGTTCACCACCGACTCGAAATTGAAAAAATCCAACTTCGGTTGCCCAGTTTGAAGCGGCAAGCTGAACAATCGAAACCACGGGAGCCATAGGCGGACGGCGTCGCCGTGGCTTTTCTCAGCATGGAGGTCACGACGATGCAGCGTGCGAGATTGTGGTTCGATGGTCGTTTGGTACGCCGAATCCTAAGTTTCTGGCTCTGGATTGTGGCGCTTGGGCTGAGCGTCTGGGCAGATGAGGCCGGGCAAACCCTGGCGGCGCTTCCTGCCGGGCTCTCCGAAGCCGAGCAGCAAGCGCTTCAGAAAGCAACCGATCCCAAAAGCCACCTTGAGGCCTGTTTGAAAATCAGTGCCGCGCGGCTGACGACTGCCGCCGAGGCGGTCAAGCGCGCCAACTTTGACGCTGCCGCCCAATCGCTGCGGGTTTACACCGGCCTCATTAACTACACACATAGCTACACGCAGCAAACCGCTAAGGAAAAAACGCGGCGGCAGATGCTTCGCAAGCTTGAGACGACGCTGCGGCAGCAGTTGCCGTTGCTCGAATGGCTGGTGAATAGCCTGCCTGACTATCAGGAGGGCTGCGCCCGCCAAGCGTTGAACCGCGCCAAAACCATTCGCCGCGAATCCCTCAATGCGTTCTTCGGCGACGAATTTCTCAAAGCCAGTATTGAAATGACCACAGAGTGACCAACTGATCTTGAACAATGGCGGACCTTTTGCATCGTTCCGGGCTTTACTTGGCGGCTGTCCTGTCTTTGCTAGCGGCGGCGGTCGGCGATGTTGTCGCCGGCCAACGACGCAACGATGCATTCAACGAACAGGAAATCGAACGCATTCGCGAGGCGCAGGAAATTGACCGCCGCACGGAGGTTTTTCTCAAACTGGCGACGCGCCGTCTCAACGCCCTTGAGGGACGGCCTGATCAGCTTCACAAACGCGAGGAGTGGGGCGAGCCGCCAAGCGGCACACCGCGTCAACTGCTGGACGCCTACACCCGGATTCTTGACGAACTAGCCGACAAACTCGACGCTGCTGCGGAAACCAAGGGGGAAAAAGATCCCAAGCTTCGCAAGGCGTTGGCACGGCTGCGCCACGAAATGGAATCGCATATTGTCCGTCTTGAACGGCTTGCCGTTACAGACGACGAACTGGCGGTGTACCGTGCTGCTCTGCAAACAGCCCGGATGTTGCTGGACGGCGCAAGCCACGCGCTGTCCTCGTCGGGTCTGCCAGCCCCACAAAACTGAGTCTTACGTTCGGAAGCGCCGCGCGCTCCCTCAAACGAGCGAGAGCCGTGAGTGAGCTTCCGCCGCACGCCCGTAGCCTTGAGAGGCGCGCCGAGACGCGCCCTAGTACCGCTAGTGTTTGACGGGCTAGCCTGATGCGACTGTTTGATCGTTACCTTATCCGCGAAATCATCCCGTACACCGCCACCGTCTTCTTTCTCCTGACGGCGGTGATTTTCGTCCACGAGGCCGGGCGTTTTTCAGAACTCTTTGTGGTGTTTGGCCGGCGTGGTCTATCGAGTGCGCCGCTAATTGTCTTGGTTTTCTCGCTTCTGCCCGGCATCGTGATCTTTACCTTGCCCATCGCCTTTTTGATTGGCGTCATGATGGCGATGGGGCGACTTTCGGGAGACAGCGAAATTGTGGCGCTGCAAGCCGGTGGGGCTGGCCCTTGGGCTCTGCTGCGCCCCGCGCTGTTGGTCGGCGCCGTCGTGACGGTCGTCACTGGCTACAACACGTTTTATCTACTACCGGTCGCCGTCAATTCACTCAACCAACTCAAGAAGACCCGCTCAGAGCTGCTGCTGCGCAGTATTGAAACCTACATCAAGCCCGGCGCTTTTACGGAAGATTTGCCCGGCAAGATTCTCTACGTTGACCGCAGCGACGGCGAAGGCGGTTGGCGACGGATTTTTATTGCTGAGGCGGCGGATCGGCCGAACCAAGAGCCTAAAATCTACTCGGCGGAATCCGGCCGGTTGGTCGTCGGGAAGACGTTGCAGGACAGTGAGCTGCGCTTGGAGAAGGCCCGTGTGTACAGCCAAGAAGCGCGGCAACCGGATGATGATGCAAGCTACTTTATGAACGCTTCCGGTCAACTGACGGCGAGCTTTTCGCTTGGCAGGGGCGACGAGGCGGGTTCGGACCTGCAAGCGCGGCCGCCAGGACCGGAACTGTTGACCTTTCCGGCGCTGTGGGCCTTCAAGCCGGCGGATGCGGCGCAAGCGCGCGCCGCCGCTACGGAAATTCACAAGCGCATTGCCCTGCCTGCGGCCTGCTTGATTTTCGCCCTGTTCGGCGTCGTCTTGGGCGTTAGGAAACTACGTAGTGGGCGGTCAGGCGGCCTGTTTGTCGGGATGATCTTGGCGATGGTCTTTTATCTGCTGCTGCTGGGCGGGGAACGCTCCGCCCGGAGCGGGGCCGCGCCGGTTATGCTTGCCGTCTGGCTTCCGAACCTTCTGTTTCTGGGGCTGGCGGTCGGGCTGCTCAGTGGGTTTGGCGCGTGGGCGGCACAGCGCCTCAACCGGGGTTGGTTTTGGTGCGGCTGGAACCGGCTACGGCGTCTGGCCCAACATCTACGCCGTTTGGCGGCGGGCAGCGAGCCGACCTCGCTGACTCGGCCGGCTACCGTCTCGGTGGCGTCGCCTCGCCGACGCCTTGGGTTTCCACGCATCCTTGACGGCCTGATTTTCCGCGACGCCGTTCATTACTTCTTACTCGTGTTGTTTGGGTTGGTCGGCGTTTTTCATGTCTTCACACTGTTTGAGTTGATCAACTCGATTGTACAAAACCGCATTGGCCTTGGGGTTGTCGTTGGCTACCTGCTGTTTCTAACGCCGCAGGTTGTGAACTACATGACGCCCTTTGCAGTGTTGGTGGCGACGCTGGTGACATTTGGGTTGCTGGCGCGCACTTCGCAGCTTGTGGTGCTGTACGCCAGCGGACAGAGCCTCTATCGCCTGTCCGTTCCGCTGGCGCTTGGGGCGGCTTTGGCGGCTGCGACCATGGCGACCACGCAGGAACTTGTCTTACCGGCCTCCATTCAGCGGCAGGACTACCTGCGCTACCAGATTCGCGGCGGGACGCTGCCGCCGCAGACGTTTCACCAAAAAAACCGGAAGTGGTTTCGCGGCCGCGACCATCGTATCTTCAACTTTGCCATCTTCGACACCGACCGGAACGAGTTCGCAAGCTTCAGCATTTATGAACTGCATCCGACAACGGCGATGCTGCTGTCGCGCACCTATGCTGCCAAGGCCCGCTGGGACCCTATGACGGAGGAATGGGTGCTAACCAACGGCTGGCGGCGTACCTTCTCCGCCGATGGCTTGGCGACCAGCCGCCGGCCGATTCAGGAAATGCGCCTCAAACTGAGCGAAACGCCGGATTACTTCAAACAAAGTACGACCGACATTACCAAAATGAGCGTTGTCCAACTCCGACAGCAGATCGCTGAACTGACAGCGCAGGGGTTGGATGTCGAAAACCTTGAGCGCGCCGTTCAAACCAAAATCGCCGCACCGCTGGCGTGCTTTGTGATGGTGTTGGTAGGCATCCCGTTCGCGCTGACAGTCGGCAAACGCGGGGCGATGGTAGGTGTCGCCGTCGGCGTCGGCTTGGCGGTGCTGTTTTGGGGAACGGTGGGCTTGTTTGAGCAACTCGGCCATTATCGTCTGTTGCCGGCGTTTTGGGCGGCGTGGGGGCCGAATCTCCTCTTTGGAAGCGGCGGACTTTACCTTCTACTGTCGGCGAAAACCTGATACGCCCGGCGGCGCGACGAGGGTTTTCGGAAGGTTTCCAGAAGTTCGACAAGACAAACGTTATCGTGAAGTGTTAGGCTGAGTACGCTCCATCGGCTGAAGCGACAAACGACACAGCCGTACTCCACTTTCCACCCCCGCCCACGCCGTTTTGTACGCACCATGCGCTTTGTCGTCTTGGGTACGACGGTCGGACTGAATGAGCCGTCATTCATTGCGGGGAGTCGCGTGTTCGCCCTATGACCGCCAAAAACATCATCTTCATTGTGTTCTTTTTCGCCTCCGTCGCCTATTTCCTATTCAACGCCTGGCGGCTGATTGAGTACATCCGCGTTGGGAAGCCGGAAAACCGCTTCGACAACCTGCCGCGCCGGTTCTGGAACCTACTCGTGGTTGGATTCGCTCAGACGAAGATCATGCGTCAGTGGTGGGCCGGCGCGCTCCATGTCACCGTGTTTTGGGGGTTCTGCATCCTGACGCTTGCTTCACTGGAAGTCGTTCTTGAAGGCTTTCACCCACGCGCATCACTGTACTTTCTGCCGGGCTATGGGGTGTTGACGTTCCTACAGGACATCTTCGGCGTGCTCGTGCTGGCGGCTTCTCTGACGTTTCTTTTCCGCCGCTACGTCACCAAACCCAAACGCTTCTCCGGCGCGGAAATGAAACCCGCCAGCCGCCTGGACGCCACCATCATCCTGTTGATGATCATCGCGCTAATGGTCACGATGTTTGTCGCCAACGGTACACACCCGGCGACAAACAGTGTCATTTTCGGGAATCGTCCCATCTCAGATGTTGTCGGTTTCTATTTGGGCGGCAACCAAAACGAGTTGCTTTTCGAGGCGGCGTGGTGGACGCACGCCGTTGTATTGCTTGTCTTCCTGAACTACCTGCCGTTCTCGAAACACCTGCACGTCATCGCCTCGTTGCCGAATGTGTTCTTTGCCTCGCATCAGTCGTCCGGCGTCCTGCCCAAAATGGACCTTGAAGCGGAGGACGTAGAAACCTTTGGCGCTTCTGATGTGGAGCATTTCACTTGGAAACAGTTGTTTGACAGTTACACCTGCACTGAGTGCGGACGCTGTACGGCGGTCTGCCCGGCCAACAACACCGGCAAACCGCTGTCGCCGCGCAAGATCATGATGGACTTGCGCCGCCGTATTGAGGAAAAAGGCGAACTCACCGTCGGCAAACTTGGTGCTTTTACGAAAGGCGTGGCGGCGAACGGCAACGGTCAGAGCGAACTGCCGGAAAATGTCAAAGAGGTTCTGACGCGCAAAATCGTCGGCGAGGGCTTCATCACCCCGGAAGAACTCTGGGCCTGCACAACCTGTCAGGCCTGTATGCAGGAGTGTCCGGTCAGCATTGAGCACGTTCCGACGATTGTGGACATGCGGCGCTACCTCGTTTTGCAGGAAGCGGATTTCCCCAGTGAACTGAACACGCTGTTTACGAATCTTGAGAACAAATACTCGCCGTGGGCGTTCAGTCACGACGGCCGCGCCGACTGGGCCGACGGGCTGGATATTCCGCTCATGTCTATGATCGAGGCCGACCAGAAAAACGTCGAAGTGTTGTTCTGGGTCGGCTGCGCTGGCTCATATGACGACCGCTACCGCAAGGTGGTGCAGTCCGTCGCGCGGTTGCTCAAAAAAGCCGGCGTTTCATTTGCGATTCTCGGCAAGCAGGAAAAATGCACTGGTGATCCAGCGCGGCGCGCCGGCAATGAATACTTGGCGCAAATGCTCATTCAGGAAAATGTTGAAACGCTCAACAGCTACAAGTCGCGTTTCAAGACGGTTCTGACCTCCTGCCCGCACTGCTTCAACGCCATCAAAAACGAGTGGTCGCAGTTCGGCGGGACGTTCGAGGTCATGCACCACAGCCAGTATTTGTCGAAGCTGGTCGCCGAAGGCCGCATTACGCCGACACAGAAGATTGAGGCGACGGCGGTCTATCACGATTCGTGTTATCTGGGGCGTTCAAACAACGTCTATGAAGAACCGCGGCAGGTTCTGGTGCAAATCGGGGCGAAGTTGACCGAAATGGAGCGCTCCCGCGACAGGGGCATGTGCTGCGGCGCAGGCGGGGCGCGGATGTGGATGGAGGAAGCCGGTGAGCGGGTCAATGTCGAACGCGCGCGTCAGGCGCTGGAAACCAAGCCGGATGTCGTCGCGGCGGCATGCCCGTTCTGCATGACGATGCTGACCGACGGCCTCAAGGCGCACAACGAAGAGCGGGTGAAGGTGTTTGACATCGCCGAACTGCTTGATCAGGCGACGGGCGGCGACAAGCGGGTCTGAGCGTCAACCACCCGTCTCGAACGCTCCACGCGCCGCCCAATCGCTGGGCGGGGTCTCACCGGCGACTTCAACCAGTCGCAAAACGACCTCGCCCAACGACCGATCCGGCGTAGATGCCCCGGATGTCAGCCCAATCGTCAGCTCGCCCGGCGGCAGCCAGTTGCGGGATTGGATTTCCCTACCGCAGAAGGCCGGTTTGTGGCGAATAACCTCGGCTGACATAATGCAGTCGGGCGCAGCGATGTGGTAAGTCGGACAGACGGCGGAAGCCATCTCGCAGAGGTGGCCGGTGTTGCTGCTGTTGTAGCCGCCCACGACAAACATCAGGTCAGGCGGGAAAGCGAGCAACTCGGCCACCGCGTCTTGTCGGACTTGCGTAGCGCTGCAAATAGTGTCAAACGACCGAAAACGGAAAGGGGCTTCGTCTTCGCCATACCGCGCGACAATGGCGGCGCGCAGGCGTTCAGCGATTGCTAGCGACTCGCTCGCCAGCATGGTGGTCTGATTGGCAAGGCCAATTCTTTCAAGGTCGCGCGCCGGATCAAAACCCGGCGAGGCCGCTCGTACGAAGAAGTTCTGCAAAGTCGCTGCTGGCTGCGTGCCGGCGATGACTTCCGCCACGAGTTCCGCCTCCTCAAGATTGCGCACCACAACATACCGTCCGCCCGGTACAGCTAATATGTGAGAACGGGTGGCCGTTGTTTCCTCGTGATCGTGCTTGCCGTGAATGATGGTCGTGAAGCCATCGCGGGCATAGCGCTCAACGCGCTTCCAGACGTGAACAACCGAACCACAGGTTGTGTCAATTACCGTACAGCCGGTTTCACGCAGGCGCGCCAAATCAGAGACCGGTAGTCCAAAAGCCGGAATGATGACCACATCTCGCGGCGTGACCTGCGCCAAGTCATCCAGTGGGCGGACACCGAGGGCGGTGAGCCGGTTGTTGACCACTGGGTTGTGAATGATTTCCCCAGTCAGGTAAATCGTCTGGTGGTTGAACCGGCGACGCGCTTCGTAGGCCAGATCAAGCGCATCGTCCACGCCGTAGCAGAAACCAAACTCACGCGCTAAGCGGAAGGTGAGCCGTCCAACCCGATACCAGTAGCCCTGCCGGCGAATGGCTTCGATGATGGGACTGCCGAAGTCCCGCGCTACAGCAGCGCGCGTCGCGGCTTGAACGGGCAGGCGCGCCCGCGCCGGGACGATTTCGGACGGCGTGACCGCGACTTGACTTGCCATTGCCGAACATCCTCGCCCTGCAAGATGGCTTGGGGGCAGGACCGACGCGATCGCACCCAGCGGTCACGACGTCATACGCAATCTAACGGTCTGTCTCACCAACCGCCAAGCGGAAATGACGGACGGCGTCCGCACTCTAAGCGGCCGTCAGCCGCCTTTGCGCTGAGCGGCGAGATGGGCTTTGCAAGCCTTACAGGGCGGCGTTTGCTATGGCGTTCACCGACTCCTCCGGCGTAGCTTCTGTCGGCGTTTTCCGCCCATACTCAATGGACAACGGCGGTTGCGGCGCAGGCTCTGCACGTCGCTCTGCAACCGGCGCAGCAACGCCTTCTTTGGCGAAGCTCACCTTGACGGCGGTGCGCCGTGGGCCAGCGACTGTTTTTGCTGCACCGTTTGACGCAGTTGCGGCGCTTGGCGCTTCAGACGGCGCAGCCGCCGGCGGCGACGCTTGAGCAGTCGGAGTCGGCTGGGCCGCCGATTTTCCGGTGTTTTGAATGAAAGCTAACAACTGCTTGAGTGGACTTCCCTGCTCCACCATGCGATCAATCGCCTGGAGCAGAAACGCCCGCGCCGCCGGATTCTCGCTCACCGTAATCAACAACTTGTTGAGCGCCTCAATCAGCGCGGTAATCTGGCTGATGTCCTCAACTTTGGGAATCCGGTCCACCAGCTTTGAAAGGGTTTCATCCAGGCCGAGAGTTTTGCCGATGTCGGTCGGCAGGCTGCTCACAGCGTCCTTCGCCGCCTGCGCGACCCGATAGACAGCGTAACTGGCGTTGGAAACCGGCCGACCCGTACCAAAGGGGGATTCCAGCGATGGCTCCCGAGACGCTGGCTCACGCGGTGCCGGTGGACGCCCTACAGTAGCCGGCGCTTTGAAGGCGACGCCGCGCTTGGCGAGCGATTCCTGCACGATGGTCCGAATCCGCTCCACTTTGGCGGATACGTCGCTTGGCACCACACCGTCTGTCAGGGCGGCGTCGGAAGCGGCGGCTTGTCCGGCCGAACGTTCGGCGTCCCAGACAACCACCGCCTTGGTCAGTGAAAACAGCTCGTCCAGCGCTGGCAGATCCATAATCGGCAGCAAATCCACCCGCGCCGTCAACGGTTTTGAGACCGCCGGTGGCGTGAATTCAAGCGCCAGTTCGCCATGTAAGGTGTCAGCCTGCTTGGCATCCAAGCGGACGCCACGGTAATCCAGCCGGTCAAGGACATCAGACTGCAGGCCGCGCGCCCAGAGGATGAAATGCCGGTCGGTCAAGATCACGTAATCGTGTAGGGTAAGCCCGCCGACCCGCTTGCCGTCGCCGTCGAAAATAATCCCATCAAAGACCGCAATCACGACCTCGTCGGGTTCACGGTGGTACCGGAAGAACTCTTCGACGTGCTTGCGTTCGACGTTTTTGCCGATGTAAGGGACAGGCAACTCCCATGCGACGTTGACCATTGTCGTCCCTCCTCACACCGCCCCAAAACGAGGCGTGGATGAACCTTGCTCTTGCCCAAGCACAGGGTGGGAAGTCCGACCGATGCGCACACAGCCAACGCTGCGCTTCAGACGCCGAACTTCCCAATCCGCCGCTAGCCTTCCGCCGTGAAGCGCGAAGCGGTGGTTTTCCCCGCCGGCACAGCGCCCATGCTGCGCCGTGCGCCGCCGCCGTCATACAGGTTGTCGAACATGCGTCCCTGAATGCGGTCAAAGTTGTAGGCAATGGCGCGGTAAATGTCGCCGACGAGGTTGATGTGGCCCTCAAGATTGATCTCGCCGATTTCGACGATAGAGTCCACGACTTTTTTGAACTGACCCATAGTGACAAGTCCTCCGCAGTGATGGAGAGGAAGTGAGCTGAACTTTGGGGACGCCAACTTAGGTGTTCGCCGGCGACCGTTTCATGCAGGGCGCTCAAGCAGCGCACAAAACGCAACGGCAGGCGCGTTTGCTTACCCTGCCCGCCTATTGCGTAACGATGTCCGGCGCGACAACCTCTTGGGCGGCGCTTCAGCCAACGCCGACCGGAGCTTCAAAACAAATACTCAACCATTCGTTCTGGTACTCGGCATGCGTTGGCTCCAAACCAATCATTGAGGTTGGCAGCCCAACCATACGCCGCTGGTTGCCGATCTGGATGACTAGTTCATCACCGGCGATCCACGTTTCAAGCCGGTCCGGCTCCAGAAACGGCAGCCGAATACGAATCCGGCAGTCATGCTCCGATTTACACATTTCAAAGGGACGCTCGCCGTAGAGCCGCGCCGCCGGATCGCTGTCACCGAACAGGTCGCGCGCCAGCACCCGCAGCCGGTCCATTCCGACAACTTCCGAAGCGTACATCGGCGCGCGCAAAATTGGCAACGGCTGGAACGAGTCCTCAATTTCCGCCAGATACCGCTGTTGCACCGCCTTCCACCCTTCCAAAAACCCACTGTTTTCATGCACCGGCAACAGGCGGTTCACTACAATCGCGTCCGAAAGCAAGCCGTAAAGATTCAGGTACGTCAGCGCCCGCTTGGACTCTTTGATCGCCATTTTCTCGGCGTTCATCACCAAGCGAACGGTGGTCGTCGATCCGTCGCACAGGATGTCGTGCATGACCTCCAGATTGCGAAACATTCGGTCAACTTCTAAAAACACCGCTTCCGACGCCATGTACTTGCGTAACCCCGGCGTGGCGTTGGCTAAGGGGCGGACGATTGGACGCACCAGCGACGCCTCCAGCCCGCGCACTAAGCGCATCAGCCAGTTCATGGTCTGAGGCATGGAAAGCAGCCGCAGTGTCTCGCCGGTCGGTGCGGCATCCACCACAAGGAGGTCATACTCGCCGCTTTCCCGGTACTTGCGAATCCGCGTCAGACTAAACAGTTCTTCCATGCCGGGCAGGATCGCAGATTCATCTGCTAGAACGCCATCCACGCCCTGACTGGCGAGAATTTCAGCAAAGTGCGCCCGTACGAGACCCCAGTTTTCTTCAAGGTCTCGGTAAACATTTGTTTCCAAGGCGTCTAGCCGGTCGGCGACTCGCACCGGCTCTGGCCCCAGCGGCACGTCCAGCGAGTCTGACAGACTGTGGGCTGGGTCGGTGCTCATCACCAGCGTCCGCAAACCACGCTCGGCGGCCAGCAACGCCGTCGCCGCCGCAACACTGGTTTTTCCAACCCCGCCTTTGCCGGTGTAGATGATGATTCTCATACGTTCCGTCTTCTCGTCGCGTACAAACTCGTCAAGCCTCAACCCTCAGAAGGGGGTCAGCGAATGGCGATGGCGTAAGCCATCATGCCCAAGACGTAGAGCGTCGTACCGGTTGCGTTGTACCACGGCGCGCGCGCTTCAGGGTCGCGCACGAGCTTCACTTGCAAGGGCAGTTGGGCGACAAGTAGCCCAAACAGCACGCCTGCCCAAAGCCATGCGCCGTACCACACCAAGACGCCGACGCAGGCCAGTTGCGGCAGGTTCATGATGTGGCAAGCCACCCGCGCCGCCCGTGGAATGCCAAGCTGCACCGGCACCGAACGGATGCCTAGCGCCGTATCGCCGGGCACGCTCTTGAAGTCATTGAGCGTCATAATTCCGTGCGCGCCAATGCTGTAGAGCACTGCGCCGACGACGCTGGCGGGCGGGAACGCCCCGGAGACCGCTAGGCAACCCGTCGCCCACGCCACGCCCTCATAGGCGAAACTCACCAGCGCATTGCCGAACCACCCATTGCGTTTACCGCGGACAGGCGGGGCGCTGTACAGCAGCGACATCACAAAGGCGGCGATAGTAATCGCCAGCACCGGCCATGCGCCGACCACCCACGCCATGCCAAAGGAGGCGACCGTTAGCAGCGTACACAGCCACAAACCCTGCGTTTCCGTGATGCGTCCCGATGGAATCGGACGCTGCGGTTCGTTCAAACGATCCACTTCGCGGTCGCAGTAATCGTTCATCACCTGCGACATCGAACACATCAGCGGCCCGGCCAAGATTGCGCCCAGAAAGAGCTTCCAAAGAAACTCCCCAGTTGGGGCTGCGCCGCTGCTCACCGCTCCGCACAGAAATGCCCACATCGGCGCAAACCACGTAAGCGGCTTCATAAGTTCAAGAACCGCGCGCCAGAAATCGGCCCGTGAAAGGGTCAATGGAGCGGGGCAAATCTGCGATGCGTACTGATTAGCCATTGGCGTCGGCGGCCGGTTCGTTGAGTGAGACAAGGCCGGTTCCACGGGGAATCGTTGGGTCAACGGGACGTTTCCCTTCCAACTTCGCTCATGGCAGGGTTCGGCGCAATGGAAACTTTTACTGTCGAAAGGCTTTCATCCGGCATGGTAACGTTGGCTGCCGCACGGGGCATAACAACACGGGGCATAACAAGATGGGAAAAGCCCGGTGACGACCTTCAGCAGCTCATGCAACAGCGTACGGTGACAGCGGCGGCTTGGCTCAGGACGGCCTGTGCGCTTCTGGCGGCGGCGACGCTCGGCGCTAGCCTTTTCGTCGTTGTTCCTTCAGTCGGCGCACAGCGTCCGGCGGCTGTTCCCGCCTCGTCGCCGTCCGCGTCAAGACCAGACGCGCCGCCGGCGCCGAAGTCGGCGCTGCAAGCTTTTGCGGAACAGTTGGCGGCGCGTCCAGCCCTGCAGGGCGCGCGCATTGGGATTCGGATTGAAGACGCCGAAACCGGCGCAGTGTTGGCTGATGTCGGCGGCGACAAGCGATTTCTGCCAGCGTCAAATATGAAACTGCTGACGACGGCGGCGGCGCTAGACGTGCTGGGGCCGGATTTTCGCGTCCGCACCTCGGTGTATGTCCCCGCACCGGACGCCAATGGCGTCGTCGCCGGCGATTTGATCCTCTTCGGGCGCGGCGACCCGACGATTTCCGCCCGCTTCAATCCCGACAAGAATGACCTACGCCTGACGCCGTTAGAGAACTTGGCTGACCAGGTGGCGGCGGCGGGCGTCAAGGAAATTACCGGCGATATTGTCGGCGATGAAAGCTACTTTCGCGCTGCGCCGCTGGGCGACGGCTGGGGGTGGGACGACCTCCAGTGGTACTACGGCGCGGAAGTGAGCGCCCTTTCCGTCGCTGATAACCATGTAACGTTGACCGTCAAGCCGACGCGCCCCGGCGAACTCGTTCAGGCGACGTTCACCCCAGTGACGGACTATGTGACGCTGCGCAACGGCGCGACGACGGCGGCCAGCAAGGATGCCGACACCTTCGGACTGCATCGCGGCTTAGCGGACAACGAAATCGAGCTTTATGGGCGGCTTCCCGCCAACGGCGGGCGCGAGTTGGGCGTCGCCGTGCATGATCCGGCGCGGTTTGCGGCACATTTGTTTCGGGACATGCTGAGGCGGCGCGGAATTGTGGTACGGGGTGGGGTGCGGCGCGCCGACGCCAACCTGCGCCAGCGGCAGCCCCTTGAGCTGGAAAAGCTCAAGGAAATCGCCTGCATTGAATCACCGCCGCTGGCGGTGTGGGTGCGGACGACCAACAAAATCAGCTCGAATCTCTTCGCCGAGCTGCTCTTACGGCATCTAGGTAAGGCGCGCGGCTCGGCCAATCAAGATGCCGATGCGGCCGGTTGTGAAGTCATCGCTGACTTTATGCGGCGGATCGGTGCGCCGGTCGCCGAACTGAAAATCCGCGACGGTTCAGGCCTGTCGCGCCTCGACAATCTCACTCCGACGGCGCTAACGACGCTCCTGCGTTACATGCGCAAGCATCCGACGTGGGATGTTTTCTACGACTCGCTGCCGATTGCCGGCAAGGATGGCACATTGCGCAACCGGATGAAGGGCACGCGCGCCGCCGACAACCTGCGCGCTAAGACCGGTACGCTGGATGACGTGAGCGCGCTGGCCGGCTACGTCGTTGCTGCTGACGGCCGGGTACTGGTGTTTAGTTTTATGTCAAATCACCTCAACACGGCGCAGATGGCTGGCGTCACCGCTGGCGACGACCTCGGCAGGGCGATGGCTGAATACACCAGCGCTGCCGACCAATGACAAGCCCAGAGCGTCACGGTCGATGCAAAGCATAGAAAAGGAATAATGATCGCTATGCCGAGGATAACGGCGCTACTGATCGTTGTTGGTCTGGGTTGTGGCGCGACTGCTTTTGCGCTGGGTTTGGCGGCCGGGCAGTCGCTTTCGGCACGGACGGCGCAGCAGGCGCTGCAACGGGCGCTCGGCGGCCGTTATGACCGCAGTTACATTCGTATCCGGCGCATCTTGCCCGGCTTTTCGCCAAGCGACGCCATTGTTGAAGCCCAGATTGAGGCGACGTTCAAGTTCACCCGCACAGCGCAAGGCTGGCAGGCGACGGAGGTACGGCTGGCTGACCGTGATTGGCGCAGACTTGACGCTCTGACGCGCGCGCTAACTGACGCGCCCGGCGGCGACCAACCCTGACTATGGCCCACTATCATCTCATTGGTATCTGTGGAACAGCGATGGCCTCGCTTGCTGGGATGTTGTTGGCGCGCGGCCACGAAGTGACCGGTTCGGACGCCAACGTGTACCCACCGATGTCGGACGAACTGGCGCGGTTGGGCATACCAGTGGCGTTGGGCTACGACCCGGCGAATCTGGTGCGCAAGCCGGATGTGGTCGTCGTCGGGAACGCCATTCGACGCGGCAATCCGGAAGTTGAGTACGTTCTGGAACGGCGCTGGCGTTATGCCTCGCTGCCGGAGGTGCTCAAGCAGGAATTTTTGTGGGGCAAGCGGGTATTGGTTGTGACCGGAACGCACGGCAAGACGACGACGACGGCGCTGGCGGCGCATGTGCTGACCATCGGCGGTCTTGAGCCGACATTTCTGGTGGGCGGCGTCGCCGAAAACTTCGGAGCAAGCTTTCGCGTGACGGACAGCGACTACGTGGTGCTGGAAGGCGATGAATACGACACGGCCTACTTCGACAAGGGGCCGAAGTTCATGCACTACCTGCCGGAAATTGGCGTCGTCAACAACGTCGAGTACGACCACGCAGACATTTATCCAAATCTGGAAGCGGTCAAGCTGGCGTTTCGGCGCTTTGTCAACCTGCTGCCACGTACCGGCGCGTGCGTCGTAGGAATTGATTCGCCGCATGCCCGCGAGGTAGTTTCCCGCTCATTTGCGCCGCTGGAGAGCTTTGCGCTTGATGCGCCCGACGCCGTTTGGCGGGCGCATGATGTGGCTTACACAGCGACCGGCATGCGGTTCAGCGTGACGCGGCGCGGCGAACCATTTGGAACGTTTGAACTGCCGACTTTTGGCGATTTCAACGTCCGCAACGCGCTGGCGGTCATCGCGGCGGCGACGTTCTGGGGCGTCGCGCCGGAGCGAATCGTCAAAGGGCTGGCGACGTTTCGGGCCGTTAAGCGCCGGATGCAACTGCGGGGCGAGGTTGGCGGCGTCGCCGTCATTGACGACTTCGCTCATCATCCCACGGCGGTACGGGAAACGCTTACGGCGCTGGCGCGGCGTTTTCGGGGGCGACCGCTAACGGCGGTGTTTGAGCCGCGTTCGTGGTCGTCGCGCAAGCGAGTGTTTCAGGCAGTCTATGCCGAGGCGTTTGACGCGGCCCGGCGCGTGGTCGTCGCGCCGGTTTTTGGTCGTGAAGAGGTGGCCGACGATGACCGGTTTTCACCGGAACAACTGGTCGCCGACTTGACGGCGCGCGGCATCGAAGCGGCGGCCGTTCCTAGCGTGGATGCAATCGTGGCGTATCTGTTGCCACGCCTAGCGCCGAACGAGGTGGTGGCGGTGTTGTCCAACGGGGGCTTCGGCGGCTTACCTGACAAACTACTGGCGGCGCTCCGCGCCAAAGCCGGTTGATGGCGCGGCGGCTGGGCAGGCTGTAAGACGCTGCGCTGGCCTACACCAGCCGTTCCTGCAAGCGGCGCAGCACGAGCAGCGCCGTCTCCGGCGTCAACGCGCCAATGTCCAGCGCGCGCAGTTCCTCAAGAACGGCTTCATTGGCGGCCTCAAACAACGTTGGCTGATCGCGCTGCGCCTTGCCGCGTCGCGCCGGCAGATGTCGGGCCAGCTTCGGCTTGCCCAGTACGTCAAGCTCATTGGCTTCAAGGTTGGCCAGAATCTCCCGCGCGCGCGTCACGACCGCCGGCGGCAGCCCGGCGAGTCGCCCAACCTCAATGCCGTACGACTTGTTGGCGCTGCCTTCTATGACGCGGTGCAGGAAAATGATGTCGCCATTTTGTTCGGAAACCGCCAACTGAACGTTGCGGACGCCGGGCAGGACTCGCGCCAGGTCAACAAGTTCGTGATAGTGCGTGGCAAAGAGCGTTTTCGCCGCATGACGCGCATCATCGTGGAGGTACTCGCACACCGCCCATGCGATTGAAAGCCCGTCGAAGGTCGCCGTCCCGCGTCCGATTTCATCCAGCAGGACGAGGCTGCGCGGCGTCGTCGCGTTCAGGATGCGCGCCGTTTCGGTCATCTCCACCATGAAGGTCGAGCGCCCGTGCGCGACGTTGTCCGACGCGCCGATGCGCGTGAAGATACGATCCGTCAACGGAATGCGCGCCCGCCGTGCAGGGACGAACGACCCGGCATGCGCCATCAGGACGATCAGACCAACCTGCCGCAGGAAGACGCTCTTCCCGCCCATGTTCGGCCCGGTGATGATCAGCAGCCGGTCGGTTGAGTTGTTCATGCGCACGTCATTGGGGACGAAGCGTGTTGTGTACGCCTCGACGACCGGATGGCGGCCGTCCTCAATAAGGAGTTCGTCACCGGCGTGCAGCTCCGGCCGGACATAGCGCCGCCGCGCCGCGACTTCCGCCAGCGCGGCCACGCCGTCAAGCGTCGCCACAATGCGCGCCGCCGCCTGCAAGCGCGCCGCGTGTTCGACCAAAAACGCGCGCAACTCCTGAAAGATTTGCGTTTCAAGCGCGACAAGCCGCGCTTCGGCGTCGCGCAACTGCGCTTCCAGCCGCTTCAACTCCGGCGTCGTGTAGCGTTCGCCGTTGGCGATGGTCTGCTTGCGCTCGTAGTCGCTTGGGACGTATTTGAGATTCGCCTTGGTGACTTCGATGTAGTAGCCAAAGACGTTGTTGAACCGTACCTTGAGCGAGGCGATGCCGGTTCGTTCGCGTTCGCGTTGTTCGATGGCGGCGATAGCGCCGCTTGCGTCATGACGCACTGCGCGTAGCTCGTCAAGTTCTTGACTGAAACCCGGACGCACCACCTGACCGTCGTCAAGTTTGGTGGGCGGCGCATCCACCAGCGTTTCGGCGATGCGCTGGTGGAGGTCGGCGCAGGTGTCCAACGTCTCGCCAAGCGTCACGAGGAGGGACGACGTACAGGTGAGCAGCCGCTCCTTGAGCGCTGGCAGATGGGCGCAACTTTCCCGTAGCGCAGCCGCGTCGCGCGGCGTCGCCATGTTGAGTGAAAGCCGCCCGACCAGACGTTCTATATCCTGAATGCGCCGTAACAGTTGGCGCAAGCCATCGCGCTGCATTGGGTTTTGGTGCAGCTCCGCGACGGCGTCAAGGCGGGCGTTGACGACGGGAAGTTCCAGCGACGGGCGCAGCAACCATTGCTTGAGCAGACGCGCGCCCATGCCAGTTACGGTGTCGTCCAGCACGCCGAGCAGGGCGTTGCGCCGGCCGCCGGCCGCGCCCGCGATGACTTCCAGATTCTTGAGCGTCAGCGTGTCCAACTCCAGCGTCGTTGAGGTCTCAAACCAACTGACGCCGGCTACATGACGCGCATCAGTCATCTGCGTTTCGCGTAGATAACGCAAAACGGCCGCCGCCGTCCCGATGGCATGAGGTTTGCCCTCAAGCCCAAAGCCGTCCAACGACAGGACGCCGAAATGCTCGCAGAGCAGCGTTGCACCGGTGTCCGGCGCAAACCGCCAGTCTTCGGCCAAGGTCAGTGCGGCGGAAAAGCGGGGTGGTTGGGCGCGCGTGTCATCGGTGGAAGTGTCGGGCGACGGCGCGGGTGGAAACGCCGATGCCAGCAACGGCCCCAGCGACTGCGGGGCGAGCACTTCGCGCGGGTCGAAACGCTCCAACAGGTTGAGCGCTGCTTCGAGGTGGCCGTCAGAACGGATTTCCGTAACCAGAAATTCCCCCGTCGTCGCGTCCAGGAGGGCGACGGCGGTCGCCTGCGCGCTCCCCGCCAGCGCCGCCAGAAAGCGATTGTCTGCGCCTTGAAGAAGCTGCTCTTCGATAGATGTGCCGGGCGTCACAATGCGGACGACGGCGCGTTCAACCAACTTCGTCTTGCCGGTCGGCTCTTCTGTTTGCTCGCAAATGGCGACGCGGTAGCCACGTTCAACAAGTTTCGCAATGTAACCGGCGGCCGCATGGTGCGGGACGCCGCACATCGGCACGGGCTGCGCCGTATCCTTGTGGCGGGCGGTGAGCGTCAAATCCAGTTCGCGCGCCGCCACTTTGGCGTCGTCGAAGAACATTTCGTAGAAGTCGCCCAGCCGAAAAAACAACAGCGTACCGGGATGCTGCGCCTTGATGGCTAAGTACTGGCGCATCATCGGGGTTGTCGCCGTGGACACCGACTCGCTGCCTCCTTGCCGATCAGTCGCCAAGTAAGCTTGGTCACGGGAGAATTTCAATGTCGAGTTGTTGGCGACCGGTTACGTCAAACTCACCGGGCGGAAGTTCCTGCTTGAACAGCGTTAGCGTTGACAGCGGCCGCCCGTCGGTTTTCACCCGCGCGCTGCCGACCGTCGCCAAGTACGACGGGGGCAACGCCGGCATAGCCTCGTCGCCAATGACCGCCCCAGCCTCACTGCGGTAGAGCCGAACGTAAAGCCGATCTGGGCGGTGCATCCGGTTTAGCGCGGCGCTCAACTGCCCAAGGGTATGCGCTGCACCGACCACGACGGGATCGATCGTGTCCATCACCCGCCCGTCGCCAACCAGCAGCGTCGCCGGCCCTGGCTGCGCGTCGGTGGGAATCGTCACCGTCACCCGCTCGACAAGATCGCGCCCTGAAGCGTCACGCGCCAGCAACGTCAAGTTGAGGTTTTCACCCCGCCGGACACGCAGCCGGTCGGCCCACAGACCCTCTAGAACGCCGTTGAGCCGCGCGTCGCGCGCCGTCACTGTGACATGGATGGCGCGTACTTTGCCGTTGGCCAAACCGCTGTTGAGCAGCGTCGCCAGTGGCTGTGCGACACTGAAACCAACCCATGTCGCCGGACTAAAATTGGAGACAATTGCGCGCGCAAATCGTACCGGCGGCGCTCCCTCAAGTTCGATCCGGCCTTCCGTGCGCAGCGTTGTCTCGCCAATGCTGCGTTCGGTCGCCGTCAGGCTTGCCGCCACGCCGATGTTGACCAGAATCGGCGACAGAAAAGCGTCCTCAACCATTTCAAAGTGATAGCGCCGTGCCGCGCCCAACGCGCTCTTGACCTCAACCGTCACCGGAATCATCGGCGCCGTCACCCCCAGCCGTCCGCGAATCGCCGCCGAACGATCCTGCGTCATTGCGCCGACCGGCGCTTTAGGAACAGTCAACTTGAATGAGTTGCCAATATTTGGGATGACCGTGACGACCTCACCTTCCGACATTGGAAACATGACGCCGCCAATGCCTCCAGGACTGAAAAACGAATGCCCGAAGGCCAAAATGTCGTCGCCGTCGCGCCACGTCACCGTCCCTGACGCGCTGAGACCGAAGTCACCGCGCATCAAATCCACCGACACTGTTCGTCCGGGCGACAAGGTGTCAGGCGTAATGACGCCCAGCGCGGCAGGCTGCGCCGGTGCGCCGCCGCCGCTGACAATGCGAAAGCCCAACTCCTCAAAGGTCGGCGCGAACGGCGTCAACACGTCCACCGGAAAGCCGGCTGCAGCCAGCGGCGTCGCAATCGGCGTAAAGACCGCGCCGGCGCGCGCCGCATCGCGCAGCGCTGGAATCGTCGCCACAGCCGCCGGGTCAACAAGTACCGGCGCAAACCGACCGCTGCGCCGCGCCGCGAGCGGCTGGTCGCTTTCGGCGAAGACTTCAATCATGTGGGCAATTGGCATGATGAGCGCAATGGGTTCTTTGGCGAAGGCAAAGGCTGCCGACACCGCGCCAACCAGCTTACCGTCAATGAAAACCGGGCTGCCGCTCATGCCAGCGAACACCAGCGTCCGCTCGACGTTGGCCCCGGTCAGACGCGCGACGACAAAGGACTGCTTGGGATTCGGCACACCAGGCAAAACGCCAAGCACTTCGACGCCGAACTCTTCAACCCGGTCGCCTTGAAAAACCGTCCGCCCGACGCCGACCAGTCCCGGCTTAATCGCCGACAAGGGGAAAAATCGTGGGTCGTCAGCCGTGATGCGCAACGCCGACCGCGCCGCCTCGCGCGTTGCCGCCCGGGGCTCCGGCTCGCGCCCCAGCCCTAGTCCGCCGGTCAGGATGAGCAGAGCCAACGAACATAAGCCACGCTGTACGATGCGCTTCCTCATGCCAGCCTCCTGTACTTCCGTGCTGTATTTACCTACGCGGCGCGGCACCGCTCGCCGGGGCGAAGGTCATTTCCTTGAACAGATAATCCGCGCCGGCCATCTTCTCGGTCAGAAACAGCACGTAGCGAATGTCCACGCTGATGGTGCGCTGCGCGTCGCCGTCATACAGGAAGTCATTGCCAAGACCCTCGAAGTTCCCGTCGAAGACGACGCCGATCATTTCCCCGCGTCCATTGAGAATCGGACTGCCGGAGTTCCCACCAATGATGTCATTGGTTGAGAGGAAATTCACAGGTACGTCGCCGAAACGCGGCTCGAAATAGCGGCCGTGATCCTTGCGCCGGTGCAAGTCAATCACCGCCTGCGGCGCGTCAAATGGTTCCACCCCGCGATCCTTTTCAACAACCCCAAAGAGCGTCGTGTAGTAGCGGTAGATTGCGCCGTCCTTGGGCGTATAGCCTTTGACCTCGCCGTAGGTGAAGCGTAGCGTCCGGTTGGCGTCCGGATAGATGAGTTGAGTACCGCGACTAGCCGCCCGCGCCTCGATGTAGCGCGCCCGAAGCGCGCTCACCTCGGCGTTGAAACGCTCCACCCGCTTGCGCGCCGCCTCCGCTTCCGGGGCCAGCGCTAGCAGGAAGTTGACGCCAGGATCATCAAGCGCCCTTAGTTGGGACGCCGACAGCTCAAATAACAGCTGTAAGCGGCCCGGCGTGTCATAGTAGGGCGATTCCACAATCCGGCGGGCGAGTTCCTCCTGCGCCGCCGCGCGCGCCTCGCCTGTTTTGCCTTCAAACAGCCTGTCTAGAAACGCCACGCGCGCGCCGGCGGGCTGCTTGTCGGCCAGCTCAAACATGGCGACAAGTCGTCGCCGTTCAAGCGTCGGATTCCGGTCGCGGAAAAGGTTCGACAGGGTGTCTTTGACGCGCTTGACCTGCGCCTCAACTTGTGGATTGCGTTCCGCCGCCGGTTTTTCGGCTTCGAGGGCGCGCGTCACAGCCAGATTCGCAGCGCCGGCGACTTGACTCGCGAAGCCCGGCAAGCGGGGCAACAGAAAATCCGTGGGGACAAACGGGCGGTACTCCTCATTGAGCTTGGTGAGTTTTGGAATGACATCACCGTACTTGGCCTGGTTTGCCGGCGAACCAGCGATGAACTGCGCCAGCGCGGCTTCTTCCTTGCGCCGTCGTTCAAGAAACTGGACACGACGCAGCGTCCGCTGCGCGCCCTGATAGGCTTTGAGCGAGTTGCTAAGGCTGAAAATCTGCGACGCGAGCGCCAGCGCTGTCTTCCGGTCGGCTTTGGCGGCTTCTTCGAGCGCCGCAATCTGGCCGGTGAAGAAATCAATCAGCAGCGGAATCTGGATGCGTTCACTGGTTTCAACCGACGCGGCTTCGCGGTAGCGGTTGGTCCGGCCCGGATAGCCCATCACCATCGTGAAATCGCCTTCCTTGTAGCCGGCCAGCGAAATCGTCAGGTATTTCTTCGGACGATACGGCACGTTGTCTTTGGCGTACGCCGCCGGGCGGTTGTTCTTGTCGGCGTAAACGCGAAAGAAGGTGAAATCGCCACAGTGACGAGGCCACTCGAAGTTGTCCGGGTCGCCGCCGTAGTAGCCGATGTTTTTCGGCGGTGCATAAACCATCCGCACGTCGGGAAACACGTCATAGACGTACAGGTAGTACTGCAAGCCGCTGTTCATCTCGACGACCTGCGCCTGACGATTCGGCGCGGTGTTGGCGTCCACCAGCTTTTTGCGGTTTTCGCTCAGGCGTTTTTCGCGGTCGGTCGCCGACATGTCCGGCGTCACGCCGTCGAGCATCTCCTTGGTGACATCCTTCATCACATCAAGCACCTGCACCGTGTAGCCGGGCGTCGGCAGTTCCTCGGCGCGGCTTTTGGCGACGAAGCCGTTGGCGACGTAGTCCTTTTCCGGCGTACTCAGGCTGGCGATGCCGTCGAAGGCGACGTGGTGGTTGGTGAGCAACAAACCTTCCGGCGAGACGAATTCCCCTGTCCCGCCGTCAATGATCACAATTGCGTCCTTAAGGCTTGGCCCGTTCGGGTTGTAAATGTCTTCGGGCTTAAGTGCAAACCCTTTGGCGCGCATCTTGGCGAGCGGCAGAGCGCTGATGGCGTCCGGCAGCCACATGCCTTCCTCCGCCCGCGTAGGCGTCAAAAGCCAGCCGGAGGACAGCGCTAAGGCGAGACTTCCGGCGAGTAGTTTCCTATACATGGACGATAAATGTTCTCCGTTGCATGGGATTGGGTGTCATCGCATCCTGCAGACGATAGCCGGAAACGACGCCGACTAAAAGCAGGGACGTTGTGGAAATAAATGTTGGGCGGCGGACGCCGCTGCCGATTGACGAACACCTAACGACCATTACGGAGACACTGCGGACAGCGGGACGTTTGATCATTCAGGCGGCTCCCGGCGCAGGGAAAACCACCCGTGTCCCTCTGACGTTGTTGGCTTCGGGCGTAGCCGGAGGCGAGGTTGTTGTGGTCGTCCCACGTCGGCTGGCGGCTCGTATGGCGGCGCGCTACGTGGCGCGGGAAATGGGTGAGAGGCTTGGCGGAGTGGTCGGCTACACCGTCCGCTTCGATGACCGGACAAGCGCCGCAACGCGCCTGCGTTTCGTGACTGACGGCGTTCTCACGCGCCGTCTGCTGGGCGATCCGACGTTGCAGGGCGTGGGCGTCGTCGTTATTGACGAGTTTCATGAACGTCGTCTGACGACGGACATCGCTTTGGCGCGCGTCCGCGACCTCCAACGCCGGGCGCGGCCCGACCTGAAACTGGTGGTGATGTCGGCGACACTCGACGCCGAACGGCTGTCCGCCTTTCTGGACGCCGCGCCGGTTGTGACCGTTCCGGGGAGGACGTTTCCGGTGAGGGTACGCTACGCCGCCTCGGACACCACTGCGCCGTTGGCTTCGCGCGTCGCCGCCGCCGTCGAGCAGTACGCTGCGGCCGGCCCCAACGGTGATATACTCGTCTTCTTACCTGGCGCGGCCGACATTCGCGCCTGTCTGCGCGCCTGCGCGCCAGCGGCCGCCCGCTACAATCTGGCGCTGCACGCCCTGCATGCGAGTCTGCCAGCAGACGAACAGGACGCCGCTGTTCGTCCGGGTGACCGCCGCAAAGTCGTCTTTGCGACGAACGTCGCAGAGTCATCCATTACGATTGACAATATCACCGTGGTGATTGATTCCGGCCTTGTCCGGCGCGTTGAGTACTCACCGTGGACCGGTTTGCCGCAAACAGCCGTCGGACGCATTGCGCAGTCGGCGGCGATTCAGCGCGCCGGCCGCGCCGGGCGGACTTGTCCGGGCGAGTGCCTGCGGCTGTACACCGAGGCGGATTTCAACCTGCGACCGGCGTTTGAGACGCCGGAAATTCACCGCGCCGATCTAGCCGAGACTGTCCTCGAACTGCGGGCGGCAGGTTACGCCGACGTCCGCGCCTTTCCGTGGTTTGAGCCGCCTGCACCGGAGGCGCTGGCCGCTGCCGAGACGCTGCTGCGGCGGTTGGGCGCGGTGGACGCCAGAGGCGTCACACCGCTGGGACGCGCAATGCTCGATTTACCGACATCGCCGCGCATGGCGCGGCTCATCGTGGAGGGTCGGCGGCGAGGCGTGTTGCGCGAAGCCTGCCGGGTCGCCGCCCTGCTTGATGAACGTGAAGTCCGCGCCGCGCCGTTGCAACAGAGCGACTACGGCCATTCCGACGTGCTAGCGCTGCTGGAGACATTTGAGTCCGCCGCCGACGCGACAACAGTTGGGCGGATTCAGCGCGTTGAGCAGCAACTGTTTGGGATTGCGCGGCGATTGACCGGCGACATTCGGGCGGCCGACGAGGACGACCGCGACGCCGCTTTGGGGAAGGCGCTGCTGGCGGCGTTTCCCGACCGTGTTGGTCGTCTGCGAAGGCGCACGCAGGGGACGTGGGAGGTTGTGCTGGGAAGCGGCGGCCGCGCGGAACTCGCGCCGACGAGCGTGGTGGCGACGGAAGGGCTAGTTGTCGCACTAGACGCCGAAACACAGCCCGATGGGACGACGCTCGTCCGCCTTGCCGTACGCATCGAGCCGGATTGGTTGCTGGAGCTGTTTCTGGACGACATTGAGGAAACGGATACGCATGAACTCCGCGCGGATGGTCGCGTCGTCCGGCTGCGGCGGTTGCTCTACGACGGGGTAGTGATGGAGGAGCGCGCCCTGCCGACGGTGGACTCGGAAGCCGCTGCGCGAGTGCTGGTCGCCCGGCTACGCGCCGACGGTTGGCGCGCGTACGCCGATGTGGAAGCCGTTGAACAGCTCCGTGCGCGGCTGGCGTTCGCCGCCAAATACGCGCCGGAGGTCGAGTTGCCGACTTGCGACGACGCTGCCGTGTGGGCCGCTGTTGAACGACTCTGCGTTGGGTGCGCGACGCTTGACGAGGTGCGCCGAGCGGCGCGCACCAGTGATGTGACAGCGGCGTTGTTGGCGACACTGACGCCGCCGCAGCGTGCGGCGCTGGAGCGGCTTGCGCCAGAGACATTGCAACTGGGACGACGGCGCGTCCGCATTATGTATCCGCCTGACGGCAGCCCGCCCTATATCGCTGCGCCGATTCAGGACTTTTTCGGCTTGAAGACCACGCCGCGCATTGCTGACGGGCGCGTACCCCTGACGCTGCATCTGCTTGCGCCGAACCAGCGGCCGGTGCAGGTGACGACCGACTTGGAAAGTTTTTGGAAGCGGACGTACCGTGAGCTACGTCCGCAGCTTGCTCGTCGCTACCCAAAGCACGCCTTCCCAGAACAAGTCTGAACGCGGAAAGTGCGGTGGTGTTAGCACACGTTGGCGCTAGGTCAGCGACAACCAGTGGCTGAGCGACGGCACAGCACCCTCCTGCTTGGACGAGGAAAGTGCTCTTTCGCCACGCACAGGCTTGAAAGGCGCTGTCGCTGGAGCATCTGCGTCACCATGTTTGCCGTCGAACGCCCTAAAACCGCTTTGTGATCCGCACGTCGAAGCCGAAGTTTCCGCGTTGGTCGCGCAAACCGATAATCGAGAGGTTGTTGCGCAGGCGATACTCAATCAGAATGATTTGCTCCTCGGCCGTCGCCAGATTAGTTGAAAAGGTCACACTCAGGTCTTTGGTAATGCGCCGCCCGACAGTCAACCGCGCCGTCGGGTCGCCGCCGCGCCCAACAAGTAAGGGATCAATCTGAAACCGATTGATGCCGAACAGTCGTCCGGTCTGCTCTTCAATACGCTCCGTCAAAAGCTCGGAAAGTAGCGTCGTCGCGGCGCTCACATTCGCCTGCTGGGCGGCGGTCGGCGTATTGGCAATGTTCGGCGGCGGCAACCGCCCGGTCGCCAACAAGGACAGGATGCTCGACTGCGGCAGGTTGGGTTCGGAGCGCAAAACCGGGTTGAAGTTGTCGGCCGTGCCAGTCAGCCCGACGATGATGCGGTAACCCTGGATGGTCGCTTCAGCCTGAATGTCGTAAAACGTCCCGCCGGTCGGCCCTTCGGGAATGGACACCACCCCGCGTGTTACTTCAAAGCGGTCGTTGCGAAACTCCAATTGCCCGCGCGTGATGAGAATGCGCCCGGAAACGTCGGGGTCGTCCAGCGAGCCGCTCAGACGCAACGACGCCGACCCGACAACATCCGCAATGTTGTTCCGAATGAACAGCGTATCCGGCGCTTCAACACGCACGTCAAGCGTCGTAAAGGTCCGGCGCTTGCCGCGCGTCTGCAGCGAAGCGCCGATGCCGCCCAACCCAATGAACTGCGTTTGCACCAACGTCGCCAGATCGGTGTTGGTCGTGTACTCGGCGCGCTTGATGCGCACCACACCGCTCAACACCTGCAACGACCGATTCCCCTGCAACACCAGATCACCATCCGCCAGCGACCGAATATCACGGGGGTATTTCACACGAATGTTTTCGGCGCGAAGGCCAAAGCGCCACCGAACATCGGTCAGCCGTTCAAAGATCGCACCGCCTGTGACTTCGATCTTTCCACCGCCCGCGTCGGCCGTCAGCGCCTCAATTTGGGCGCGGTTGGCGTTGAACAAGATGCGGCCGCCGCCGTTTTCAAGCGCCACCGGCAATTCCGTGATGCGCAGGCCGAAGTCGTCAATGTCGGCGTAGCCGGCCAGACGCGGATTCAACAGGCTGCCGGCGATCTTAGCTTTGATGGTCAGCAACCCGCGCGAGGTGACACGTTTAGAAAACGCCCGCAGGAGTTTCAGGTCAATCCGGCCCTCCGCCGTCACCACGTCGCGTCCACCGGACAGTCCCAGGCGTCCCCCTAGCGTAAACGCCGTCGTGTCGCCCTTTTCGTCCTTGAGACGAAACTGTGTAAAATCCAGTGCCCGATCGCTGAGCAAGAACTGAAGCGGCCCGTCGTTGACCACAACGTAGTTGTCAACCGTCGCCCCCAGCTCGCCCAAGGGGATCACCAGACGCAGCGCCGAAAAGTCGCCGGTCAGCGTCAGTTGACTGGTCGTGAAGCCCCCTGTGTCCGTGACCGGATCCACCACGTAGAGCGGCCCGGACAACCGCAATCGTCCAGTGATTTCGCCGCCCAGGTTCTGCGGCCCGATGTCGAAAATCGCCAACACCGGCGTGAGCGGCGTCCGGTCAAAGTCGAATTGGCTTTCAACAAGAAACGCCGGTTCGCCGTCCGGGCTGAGGTATGTGACGGTTGCATCAGCGCGGTAGGGATAGTCGCGGTACCGCGCCGTCAGCGTCAGCGTCGCTTTTTCACCGGCGGCGTCACTGGCGGCGGCAAGGCATACGTCCTTGAACTCATCGCCGCCAATGGTCAGCTTGTCGCTGTCCAACCTGAGTTTGAAATCAAGGTGGTTGGACAGGACGCGGTTGATGGTCGAGGCGGAAGTCGCCTCCAGCCTGACGACGCCCGCCAACGGTAAGTCCGGCTGTCCGAACGCGCGAGCCAGCGTTAGGGCGTCAAGGCCGTCCGAACGCAGTGCGACGCTGTACGCGCCGTCCGCCGGATGATAGCTCCCCTGTCCAGTGACGACGCCGGATGGAAAGCGCGCTTCAAAACCCTCCAGCGCCAACCCGTCATCTTGAAACGACACTCGCGCTTCACCGCGTTTGAGATCGCCGAGCGGTGTTTTGACCATGGTGAGCGCCAGCGTCCCGTTGCCTCGAACCCGTTCAATGGCTTTTGTCCAGTCACGGATTGCCAGGCCGGCCTGTAGCGTCCGCAGTGTGGGCAAGCCGGTTAGATGAAAATCACCGTCGGCGCGTCCGCCCCATGCCATCAGTTGTTCGCCAAGCGCCTTTGTCGCTGGAATGGAGCAGGCAATGGCTCCAAGCGAGGCCAACTTGAGTTCGTAGGCGTTGCATTTGACCTGTGTTGGCCGGTCGTCCGTCCAGCCGCCGTCAAAAGCCGCAACCAAGCATCCGCCATCGGGCTGAATCAGCGACGCTTCCATCACGGCCAACCTCGTCGGTGAAGCTTCAAACTGGACAGCGGCGCGTCCGATGCACTGGTTGTTGACACGAATCTCACTGACGCTTGCCGTTCCGGCGGCGGCAAGCGCTGACGGCCTGCCCGTCACTGTGGCTGTGATGTCTCCAGCCCCTCGCAGTTCCAGTTTGGCGTCGGCTGTTTGGGTCGTTAGGGCCGGAATCTTGAACCCCAGACGCCGGGCCAGGGTTTGCACCTCGTACAATTCAGGCGTGTGGTAATCGAGCCGGGCGTCCACCTCGCGCGTCCGCCACCGGTAGCGCCCGGAGGCTGTCAGCGTGCCAGTACCGATGCGGGCGACCAGCGCTTCAATCGTTATGACGCCCGGCGTTAGGGTTCCCCGCGCCTCGGTCGAGAGCGGCAAGTCATCCTGCGGCGTATCTTCGGCCGACGGTGCTTGTCCAGTGAATCGCACCTGCACCTGTCCGCCGACCTGTGCTGCGTCGAGGCCCGGCCAACTCAGGTCAGCCTGCACACTGCCGCGTCCAGTCAGCCCACGGGACGGGAGGCGCGCCAAATGGACAAGCTGGGCAACATCCAGCCCTTCCGCCGTGAGCTTGGCGGTCGAGCGGTCGCGCGTACCGGTCGGATAGGCAAGGCGCGTCCGTCCGCGCAGCCGGCCGCCGAGTGTCCGCGCCGTGAGGTCGGTGACATCCACAAACTCCGGTGAGACGGCGACGTGCGCACTGAAGCCATCGAGCGCATAGCCTCCAAAGACGATCCGCCCGGCTTTGACATCCGCCTCGGCGCGGGAGGGAAAGCCGTCAAACGGCGCCTCAAGTCGGTAGTCGGCGCTTAGCCCTGTCGCGGCGACGCCGAAGAACCGTCCGGCGAGCGGTTCGAGATTGCCCTCAAGGGTAAAGTGCTCCGTATCGCCGCTGAAGCGGGCCGGCATCTGGACGCGCCCGGCAAGCGGCAACCCTCCAAGCAAGCTTTGGCTGGTTTGCGTCAAGTCGAGCGTAAGATAAGCGTTCCCAGCGTAGCGTACCTGTTTGTCAGGCCAGCGAACTTCCCCAGCGGCCGTCAGTTCGCCCAACGGCGTCGTCACAACCAGCGACGTGATGTCGGCGGCGTCTTTTTTGACCTTGGCGGTCAGACGCACCCGTGCATCGCGCAGAGAGCGGGTTTCACCTTTGGCGTTGGTGACTTCCACGCCGCCTTGGTCAAAGCCGGCCGTCACCTGTAGGGTGCGTCCGTCGCCGGTGTAGCCGAACACCCCAACGTCGGCGACCTGCCCCCGTACGCCATACGTCGCCGCACCGATGCGCACTTTGCCGTCCCGGATGACGACTCGCCCGCCGTGGAACGTTTCATCCATCAGCGGTTCGTCCGGTTCCTGTGGGAGCGTTCGCTTTCGGCGCGGCATCCGAATCCGGGATAGATTGAAACCGCGCTCATCAAACACCAAGGTGAGCTTGGGGCGCTCAAGGGCGGTATGACGCAGCGTAAATCGTTGTCGCCACAGACTTTCAACAGCGATTTCCGCCGTCAGGCGGTCAGCCGTCAGAAACGGCTCGGCGTCGCCGGGTAGGAAGCAGGCGATGCGGACCGCTTCAACTGACATTGAGAACAGGTGAACATGCAACTCGCCGATGTCGGCACGAATGTCGGTTTGGCGTTCAAGTTCGGTGATAAGGGTGCGCCGCGCCCAGTCGTCAAGACCGCCGCGCGTCACCCAAACCGTCAGCGCTGTCAGCCCGCCGACGACCGCCAGCGCCAGTCCTAAACCCACCAAACGGAGCGTCTGTTCACGTCGAGCCATTCGTGATGACCGGCGCGGTTTTCGCCCGTGCTTTTCGCCGACTCACCAAAAGACGGCGAACAGTGTGGAGCGCCTCGGTTTGGGAGGGACGACTCTGCGGCCGTCCCCAAAAAATCGGCGCAACACTTTCCAAGGAGGCGTTCGTTATGACTTCACTGCCTCAACAGTGAAGTACGTCTTGGGCGTCAGCGTTTTCCGCGCCACCTTATCCGTAATGACCACTGTCACCTCGTAACTTCCGGGTTCGATGTCCGTCAACGGAATGAGTCGCCCTAAAACGATCTGTTGCCCATAGCCGCTCAGGTCGGAAATGCCGTTTTTACCGTCCTCGCGGATGCGCCGTACGACTTGGCCGGTCTTGGTGTTGGTGATGACATATTCGGCTTCAATCGCCGGACGCAGTGAAGCTTGGTCAATCTGGACGTTGTAAACCTGTATATAGACGCCTAGGTTCTGGTTTTGCTTAAACCGCTGCGTCACGCTCGGCCGAACTTTGTTGGCGCCGATGATGAACTGACTGCCGGAAACGCGCGTCACCGGCTCAATGAGATCGGCCAAAATGAGTGAACTGGTCGAGAGGGCTTCCGGCGAATAGCGCGGCACTTCAAAACCCTGCCGAACGATGCCCGTGTGGCCACTCGTCACATCGCGGACGACGAAATCAATCTTGTAGTTGCCCGGCGGCAAAATCAGGCTCTTTTGGTAAACCGAGTTGAGCTTGCGCCCCACCTCAAACTGCGACTGCTGGTAGGTGATGATGGGCGCTTCCTCGAAGATCCCGACCCGCTTGCCGGTCAGCGCCGAAACGCGCGCGTAAATGTTGAGCTGCGCCTTCTGAATGCCGCCTTCGTCCTTGAAGCCCAGATCGCTGTTGTTGAACATTAGGGTGAAGGTCGTCACGATGGCCGACTCGCCGGCGCGCAGGAAGTCGGTTCGCACCTCGAACGGCAGCACATCAAACTCAACCTGCTGGTCCACTTTTTCGGCGAGCTGCCGATAGCGCACGCTTGGGGCGCGCTGCAGATTGGTGAGAATCGCCAACCGTTCAAACGGCAGGTCTTGCGTCCGCATCGGATATAGGGGGTTGTTGCCGTTCCGGTTGCCGGGGCTGAAGAAGGGGCGATCCACTTTGGAGGCCAGACCAAGCTGCTCAGCAAGCGTCAGGCCGGCGTTCGGTACAAACAGCAGGGCGTCTTTTTCGTCAGCGTTGCGGGCGATGCGATACTCGCCGCTGCCGGTCGGGTCTACGAACTCGATTTCAATGCCCGACCCGACACCCTCCAAGTAGCGGTAAAACCAAATCTCAAACGGGTAGGTCGAAGTCGTCCCGCCGCCTTCATAGATGGGACGTTCGTAGGGACCGCCCGCCGGACGGGATTCAATGCTGTCTGGCGGCCCCCAAGTGATGTAAATGCGTCCACGGTCGGTTTTCCAACCGGGAATGCCAGATGTGAACTTCTCGTTCGCATAGGCGATGCGCCGGTAGTATTCCTCGCGGTACTCGTTTTCCGGCGTATCTGGATCGGGATCGCGGCGCAGCCAGAACTGTTCGATGAACTCCTCGCGCTCCTCATCGGTCTGGAGCTTCTTGAAGGCGGCGCGTTCTTCAGGCGTGATGATGTAATCCACGTCTTCATTGACCCACCGCTCATAGATTTTGTCGAGTTCAATCTTGCGCTGCTTTTTTTTCTTGGCGGGAGCGTCATCCTGCGCGTACGTCGCCAACGGCGTCAGCGCCGTCGCCAATCCAAGGCCGACCGCCAAACCCACGCGGCAAAGGCAGCACATCTTTGCGATGAACATAAGCCGCTAAACCTCCTCGACCATATCCTAGCTCGCAAGAAAACCGGCGATGTGCCGTCCCGGCGGGACGTTCGCGTTCAGCCGAGCGAACGAAATGCGTTTTCACGGAAAATACTTTACCGGGCGCGTGTCACCTCAATGTTCGAGCAAAGCGGATTTGCTTTTCCGTTACCACGACGAACTGGTTTACAGTGGTCTCCATAAGCTTTAAGCAATCGGCGAAGAGCGGCTATCTTGCTCACTGCTCATTCGTTTTCAAGACGCAGTGAAATCGCGCCGTTATGCGAACGGCGCTCTCGATTTCCCTTCTACGTCTTGCTGCTCAAGTTGAGCTTAGGTAGGGAAGTTAGCAACTCGCTGTTGTTGCTGCAAGCCGCCGCCGACCAAGTAGGGGTGGAAACAATGTGCGGCGGCGTCATGCCGCGCCCACCGGCGTTGTCGCCGCCGATGTGCGTCGGCGCAAAATTGGCGACACAACGGCGAAAATCAAACCGCCGAGCGCCGTCGTCACCACACAGAGCAGCATCGCCTGCCGCAGCGCTTCGGTCATGACGGACGGCGGCGCGCTCTCGCCGGCCATAACATCTGACAAAAAGCCCACAATGACCGGCGATGGCATATCTCCCAAGATATGAATGGCGAACATGTAGAAGCCAATCGCCGCCGACCGCAGAGACGAAGGCACAAGATCAGTCACGATGGCTGCAACCGGCCCGTGGTAGAAGCTCATAAAAAAAGTGGCAATGAAACCGGCGAGAATAAACTGATTCAAGGTCGGCGCATACAGTCCCCAGTAAAGGAACGGCGCGCCGAGCAGAAACGCGCCGGCCATCGTGAGGGCGCGTCCGGCGGCGAATCGTTGCTGAAGCCAGTCAGCGACGACGCCCCCCGTGATGACGCCGAAAAACGCAGCGACGACGATAGGTGTCAATCGAATCGCCGCTTTGGACGAATCAACGCCGTAAATTTCCGTGACTAACTTCGGCAGAAAGTGAACGAGCGCCCCAGCGGCGAATGTGACGCTAGCGGCTCCGGCGATGACCAGCCACAACGACCTGATGTGCAGCAACTGCGCCATATCGGCCCAGTGGAGCGGCGTCAATGTATGGCTGCGGGATGGTTCACGAAACAACCAAACGATCACGGTGAGCGCCAGACCCGGCAAACCGACGACCAGAAAACAAGCGCGCCAGCCGATTTTCTCACTGAGCACGCCGCCCAGCACCAACCCCAGCGCGGCACCGACAACCAATCCAAGGTTGAAAATGCTGATGACTTTTGCCCACATCCGCGCTGGGAACATGTCGCTCAGCAGCGAGGTTGCCGCCGGAGCGTAAGCGGCTTCGCCGACGCCAACCGCGCCACGTGCCAGCAACAGATGACTGTAGGAAGTCGCAAAACCAGCCGCCGCCGTCGCCAGACTCCAGAAGCCAACGCCGGCGGCGATGATTTTGCGGCGGGCGAAGCGGTCAGCGAGGACGCCCAACGGTACCGCCGCCAACGAGTGCACCAGCATAAACGCCGTCCCCAGAAAGCCGACGGCGGTATTGCTCAGGTTGAGTTCGTCCTGAATGGGCTTGAGCAGCGGGGGGATGATCTGGCGGTCAATGTAGTTGACCACCTGCACCAAGGTCAGAATGAGCAAAATGTACCAAGCGTAGCGCGACGCCGACGCCGAAGCGTCAGCGTCTTCTTCAGTTGCAGGCGCAACCAAGTCGGGCGCCGGGAAGTGACTCATAGGTTTATCAATGGGTCAACGTCACTTGAGAACCAGCGGCGGCATTAGGCTGTCGCCGCGCCGGCCTGCGCACAGTGTTTTTGCAGCGCGGCGCGGATGTCAGCAGCAATATCCGCTGCCGTGCGATGCTCAATCTGATAGCGTTCCAGCTTGAAGACCACCTCGCCGTCCTTGAGCAGCCAAACAGAAGGCGACGATGGGGCGAAGCCTTTGAAGTATTCACGGGCGCGCGCCGTAGCTTCTTTGTCCTGCCCAGCGAAAACGGTCGTGACGTGATCCGGCAGCACCGGGCTCGTCTTCAGCGCCTCAACGACGCCCGGCCGCGCCGCGCCGGCCGCACAGCCGCACACCGAGTTGACGACGACCAACACTGTTCCCGCTTTCTTGCCCAACACAGCGTCCACTTCTTCCGGCGTCCGCAGTTCTTTGACGCCGTGGTCAGTCAACTCCGCCCGCATCGCCTGGAGCGCGCGTTCCATGTCGTATCCGTACAACATCATTGGGGGTCGTCCTCCAGAGAGAAAAGAATCATAGGTAGGCCGGTGCGCCGACGCAAAGCCAGCGGACGCACCCGGCGGCAAGTCAAGGTAGCGTCACCCTAGCATGACGATGGGAAGTTCGTCGCCTTGTACCGCCGTTGCGATTCCTAGTATCGTCCGCTGGTATGCGTGTGGTGTTGGGGATTGAAACTTCCTGCGATGAAACGGCGGCGGCGGTCGTAGTGGATGGGCGGCAGGTGTTGTCGAATGTGATTGCTTCGCAAGTCGCGGCGCATCAAGCATACGGTGGCGTCGTGCCGGAAATCGCCTCGCGGCAACACCTGGAAGCCATTGCCGATGTCGCTGCGCGCGCCGTCGCCGTTCTCCCCAACGGCTTCCGCGACATCGAGGGTGTCGCTGTCACCTATGGCCCCGGCCTGGTTGGAGCATTGCTGGTCGGGCTGTCGTACGCCAAGGCGCTGGCGCTGACGTTGAATGCACCTTTCATCGGGGTGCATCACATTGAAGGTCACGTGTTTTCAACGGTGTTCGAGTATGGCGACTGGGAGTATCCGGCGCTGGCGCTAATTGTTTCAGGCGGGCACACCGACCTTTTTCACATCCCTGCCCCCCTGACTTACGAACGGCTTGGGCACACCCGCGACGACGCCGCCGGCGAGGCCTACGACAAAACCGCTCGCCGCCTTGGTTTGGGCTATCCCGGCGGACCCATCCTTGACCAACTGGCGCAGACTGGACGGCCTGAACGTGCGCCCTTAGTGTACCGCCCGCCGTTCATCCCAGAAGCGCCGTATGATTTTTCGTTCAGTGGTCTGAAGACCGCCGTCCTACGCTACATCCGCGAGCGACAGGTTACGCCGCTGCCGGAAGGCCTCAGCCGGGACGAGGTGTTGTCTCAAGCGTCGGAGGCAATCCGCAACTTGGCGGCGAGTTTTCAGCAGGCCGTAGTTGATACGCTTATCAGCGTCTTGGAGCGGGCTATCGAAGCCTACCGCCCGCGTCTGGTCGTCACCGGCGGCGGCGTGGTGTGCAACTCGGCGCTCCGACGCGCTTTGCAGGAACTCTCGCAGAGGCAAGGTGTTGAGATTCGCGTCCCGCATCCGAAATACACCACCGACAACGCTGCGATGATCGCCGCCGTCGGTTATGCGCGCCTGATGCGGGGTGAGCGCCACGACTGGTCGCTGGAGCCGATGCCGTCCATGCGACTTGGTTGCTCTCCTGCCGGGCGTTTGCCTGCTGAACGGGCTTGATATGACGCGATGTGAAGCGCCCGTCTCCGCCGCGCACGCGCCTTCCCGGACACTGCTCGCGTGGGGTTTGCTCATTGGTCTGCTTGGGTGGATGAGCTTCGGACAAACGCTCAGCCACGGTTATGTGATTGACGATGTAGGGATTGTGCAAAACAACCCCAATGCAGCGGCGACCGCCAATCTACGACTCATTTTCAAAAAGCACTACTGGCAGGACGTTCAAGCAGCGGAACGGGAGAACAGAAACTTCCACTACCGCCCGCTGGCGATTGCTTCTTATGCGCTCGTGGCACGTCTGTCGAGCGGTGACGTCCGGTGGCAACATTTGGTCAACATCGCTTTACACATCCTCGTCGCTTGGCTGGTTCTGCTCGCAGTGTACGTTTGGCTTCGGGACGTTCTCGTCGCCGGACTGACCGGGCTGTGCTTCGTCGTGCATCCACTGCACATTGAGGCTGTCGCCATGATTGTCGGCCGTGCGGAGATGCTTGCGGCGCTGGGCGTGCTAAGCGCCTTGGTTCTTGCCTTGACCCCGCTTGGTTCTCGGCCGCCGTACCTAGGATGGGGGGCATGGCTTGCCGCCGGTACTGCCGGACTGTGTCTCTTGAGTGGTTGGCTGGCCAAGGAGTCCGCCGTTCTCTTTTTTCCGCTCTGGATGCTGACGACGTGGGCGAACGCTCACGGTATCGGTCGGCTCAAGCTGCGCGCTTGGGTTGCAACTGTCTGGCGCGTCGGCGTCGCCTGTGGCGTTGCTACGCTCTTGTTTTGGGGACTGCACCGGTCGGTTCGGCTCGGCGTACCTCTCGCCCCGATTGACTTCCCAATGAATCCACTGTCCTACGCGAGTCCGGCGGAACGCTGGGCGACCGGCGTCGTGCTGCTGATGAAGTACGTCGCCATGCACCTGTGGCCATTCCCGCTGCAAGTGGACTATTCCTTCAATAGCATCCCCGTCGTGACTGATTGGCGCGACAGTCGCTTGTGGGGCGCGCTCGCAGGACTGACAGGCACTGGGGCGCTGCTCTGGACGGCTTACCGCTTCCAGTCTCCAGCCTGGGTTGGGCTGGCGTTTCTTCTAACCGGCGCAGCCGCGTTTTCACATTTCATCCGACCGCTTGGCTTTGTCTTCGCCGAGCGTGTGATGTACTTGCCCAGCATCGGCTACTGTCTGGCGGTTGCGGCTGGGTTTCGCGCTGCTTGGGAGGCTGCGCCGCGCGCTGCGTTACGCTGGTTGCTGGCGGGAGTTATGGGATTGCTGATTGGCGGCGCAGCTTGGCGAACCCGGCAGGAAGTTCCTTTTTACCGTGACACCCGGACGGCGCTGGCGCGCTCGCTGGCGACCGGCAATCAGCAGAGCGTCTGGCTGTGGCATGCCTACGGGACGGAGTTGCTCAACGCCGGCCGCCCTGCTGAAGCGGCGGCGGCGTTTGAACGCGCGTACGCAATTTTACCGCTTGCCGAAGTGTGCGCTGTTCGGGCGAAGGCCTATTTTGCGCTTGGTCAGCGTGAATCGGCGCTGGCGCTGGCGCACGAAGCCGTTCGGCGTGATGCGACCTGGATGCCGTACCGGGAACTGTACGGCGTGCTGCTGTTTGAAAGCGGACGACTCGACGAAGCCGCCGCCCAGTTTGAAGCCGCGCTGACACTTTCGCCCGGCGACGCCAAGTTGCACGCCCAAATGGCCGTCATCCGGCGGCGGCAGGGACGCACGGCTGATGCAATCCAGCACTACACCCTAGCCTTGCAAAGCAAACCGGATGAAGCCGTCTGGTGGGCGGCGCTGGGCGACCTGCAGGCGGAGGCGGGAAATGTTGGGCAAGCGCGGCTTTGTTACCGTAAAGTCCTCGATCTCAGTTCGGATGCGATGACGCGCCGCGAAGCGGAACGCAAACTGACGCAACTGGACGCGCATCGCCCAACTTCCACTCGCCCTTAGGACGGCTTCTCACTGCACCTGCATGGCCACCACCAACGACTCTTTTGCTGCAAACCTCATCCAAGGCATTCGGGCTGGACAACCGCGTGCCATCGCACGGGGCATTTCGTTGCTTGAAAACGACGCACCGGAAGCGACCGAGCTTCTCAAAAGCCTGTTTCCGCATACTGGCCGCGCAAAAGTCATCGGCCTGACCGGCGCCCCCGGCGCCGGCAAAAGCTCGCTGACCGATAAGCTGGCGCAGGTTTATGTCGCCCGCCGTCAGCGCGTCGGCGTCATCGCCGTTGACCCGTCGAGTCCGTTTTCAGGCGGCGCCATTCTGGGCGACCGCATCCGTATGCCTAAGCTGGCGACCCACCCCAATGTTTTCATCCGTAGCATGGCGACGCGCGGCAACTTGGGCGGACTGGCGCGCGCCACGACCGAGGCGGTTCTGCTGCTCGACGCCGCTGGCTATGACGTGGTGATTGTTGAAACCGTCGGCGTTGGGCAGGATGAAGTGGACATCGTCAAAGCCGCCGACGTGACGGTGGTTGTTGTCGTGCCGGGGATGGGCGACGACATTCAGTCCATCAAAGCTGGCATTATGGAAATCGGCGATGTCTTCGTCATCAACAAAGCCGACCGGGACGGCGTTGAGCGCACCCAGATGGAACTCGAAGCCCTGCTCGAACTCGCCGTCCGCCCTGACGGTTGGCAACCGCCGATCGTCCGCACAGTCGCTACAGCGACGCCACCGGTTGGTCTGGAAGACTTAGCGACAGCTGTTGAGCGTTATCTTGCCTTTGTGGCTGAACACCCCGACGTCCGAGACCAGCGCCGCCGGCGCGTTCTCGAACGGCGCATCCTTGAACTCATCCGCGACCGCATCCTGCATTACATCTGGCAGCGCGAACTCCGCGACGGTCAACTAGAGGACGCTCTACAACGCATCCAAAACCGCGAACTTGATCCCTACACGCTGGTGGACTACATCGTTCGGAAGTCACTCAAATAGTGCGCCTTGCCTAGAGGCTATGTGCTGCGCTGACGTGAAGGGGAGCGTTCCTGGGGATGCGACTTCTAGCTCCTCCGGCGCTTTGCACTCAGGCGAGTGGGGACGCCGCCCGTTGTGAGGGGACATTTTTTCGTCAGGAACATCCTCAATCGAAGTTGCGTCGGCCGCCACGCTGCGGCGCAGCTGTTCGTCACGCGAACTCAACCCGCACCGTTTCAAGCCGCGTCACCGGTTCGCCCAAGCACAGTGCGGCAACGCGGCGAAAACGCTCGCTTGCGTCGGTGACGCAAAATCGCGTGAACGGCCGGGCGTCAGGCGGCGCGCAAGCCGATCGCCTTTCAAGGACGGCGGCGACTTCCCGCGCGGCGCAGGCCCCTGAATCCACTAACGTCACGCTTTCGCCTACAGCCTGTCGGATGGCTTTCGTTAAAAGCGGGTAGTGCGTACAACCAAGCACCAGCGTATCCACCGCCGCTCGCCGCAGTGGCGCAAGGTATTCATCCGCCACCGTCGCCGTCACTGGATGCGTCGCCCAACCTTCCTCAACGAGCGGAACAAACAACGGGCAACTCTGAGCCACCACTTGGACGGTGGGTGCAATGGCTCGAATGGCGCGTGGATAGGCGGCGCTAGCGATGGTCGCCTCCGTCCCGATAACGCCTACCCGGCCATTGCGCGTCGCAGCCGCCGCCTCGCGCGCCCCCGGTTCAATGACACCGACGACCGGCACGGGACATTCGTTTTGTAATGAATCCAGCGCCAGCGACGACGCCGTATTGCAGGCAATGACGATGAGCTTGACGCCGCAGCGGAGCAAAAAGGCGGCGTCTTCATGGGCGTACCGGCGGACCGTCTCCGGTGAGCGCGTCCCATAGGGAATCCGCGCCGTATCGCCCAGATAGACAAACGACTCCTGCGGCAGGCGGGCGCGCAGAGCGCGGTACACCGTTAACCCGCCCACGCCGGAGTCAAAAATCCCAATCGGGCGCGCGTCACCCGACATCCTGCGTGGGTACAACCGTCACGACGACCTCACCGCCGATGTTAAAACGGTGCGTCCCTGGCAGCGGCTTAAGCGCCTGCGCCAGTTGGTCAACCAGTTCCGGCGTGATGTCTAGCACCAAGACGCCGCTGCCAGCGTCCTGAAAGCCAGCTGTGGCGGACGGACGGAACACAATCGTCTGTTTTGCACCCCAGATGAGAAACTCCCGGTCAAACTTGAGCCGCGCCGGAAACAGCTCGGCGAAGTCCGCCAACCCATCAGCATCAAGTTCAATCTCCACGCCGGAGCGCGGCGGATCCACTGGTCGCCATCGCGCCACTTCCACATATTCACCCTGCAATGACGACCCCTCCGCCGCAATGCCGTCGCGGATGCGCGCCGCAACATCCGCCCGGTCCGTGATCGAGGCCCGCTCCACGTCGGTAATCCACAGCGGGCAACTTTCTTCTAACAACTTCAGGATGCCGCGCGTGTTCCACCGCTTGGCCGCCTGTAGCTCGTCTTTTGTCAACCCAACAATCTGGAGGAAATGCAAACGACCGTTCGGCGTCTCGATGGGAGCTAACTCTGGATCATCTATGAAAGCGACAGCTGAAAGCAACGTCTGCGGCGCTTCCGGGGTGAGCGGCCCGCGCAAATCCATGTGATGGCCGGGGCGAAACGGATTGCCGGAGTTGAAAACGTACCGGGCGAGGTTGTTCAGGAAGGGGATGACCCACGTTGGTACGTTTTTGTCTTCGGCGGCGCGCGCTAGCCGAAATGTAAACTCAAACCCCCAACCGCTAATGTCCGGGGCACTGCCGGGTGTCTTAGCGTACAGCTCGCTCATCCCGAAGGAAATGCAGTGCCAATGCGGAATCGGCGTCTCGCGCTCGTAGAACGAAATGCCGTCAAGCGGGTCAGGACCGCCTACGCTGTAGCGCATAATCGTGCCGAAATGAATCGGCTCAGCGCCCGGATACAAGCGTTCAAGTGTTTCGCGGATGGCGTCAATGCCGTAATCCGCTGAAGAAGAGGGCGAACTCACAATGCGACGTTCCTTTCAATGCAAGCTGGATAATGTAGGCGTAGCAGTGCATCCACCTTACGCCGGGGGTGTAACATTTTCGTGACCCCAACCGCCACCGAGGCTACCGCCATGACAGATGGTATTCCTTCCACTCGACGGCGCGCGCCGCGTCCGTGACGTGGAGCGGACGGCGCGCGTCCAACATGACGGCGTACTCATCCGTATGCGTCTTACCAGGAGCCCAGCTTTTTTCGATGGCCTTTGGATGCGGCCCGTGGTGGACGCCATGCGGATGCAGCGTCAGCATACCGGGGGTGATGTTATCCCGGCTGAAAAAGTCGCCCGCGTGGTAGAAAAGCACTTCGTCGTAGTCAATGTTACGGTGGTAAAACGGTACGCGCTGCGCGCCGGGCGTCTCCTCCAACGGACGTGGGACAAAGGAACACACTACAAATCCCTCGCCGACCAATGTGACATGGACACTCGGCGGCAAATGTGCCCGATGACTCATCACCGGACAGAAATCGCCAATGTTGAGCGCCCACGGATAAAGCTCGCCTTTCCAGCCGGCGACATCTAAGGGATGGAACGGGTAGAAAAGGCGTGTAAGCCGCCCTTCCCGCCAAACCTGAACCTCATACTCTGAGGCAGTATACTCTGAGGCAGTCGCGGAGACCGGCAGCAGTTCAGGCGTCCGAATCGCCGTGGCGTCGTAGAGCGAGTATTGCCCCAGCAGGCCCCGCTCCGGCTGACGCAAGCGCGTCCCTACACTCTGAATGACGAGAAAAAAACACTCATCAGCGCAGGCGAAGCGGTAGGTTGTCCCGCGCGGAATCACAAGATAGTCGCCGACGCCAAAGTGTAACTGCCCGTAGTCGGTTTCAAGCACACCGCTACCGCGGTGCGTAAACCACAGCTCGTCGCCATCTGCATTGCGTTCAAAGTAGGGTGTTGCGCCGCGACGCCGGGCGACGCCAAGCTTGACATCTGTATTCTCCAGCAGCACAGTCGGCCGACTGTCGGCAGTTTCGGCTCGGTCGGCGTAAAACGCCTGCGGACGACATTCGCCTTCGATGCGCGTCCAACCAGTCGGGGGGCGGCGATGGTAAAGATGGGAAACAGGGCCGAAAAAGCCTTCGCGCCCATGCTGCTCCTCATACGTGCCGGCTGGGATGTCAACATGCGCTTGCTTAGTAATAAGACCTTTGGTTTGATACATTAGCATTGCTCCCGGTATCTTCGTCCGACGGATGCGGTAACCTCGCTGCGCGTTGGGCTGGTCGGGTTTCTTCCGGCGGCATAGTTGTGGCACAATGCTGCCATGGCCGCCCTGAAGGTTAACCCCATCAGCGGGAAAGATACGCGCGAAAAAATTGTTTTTCTACTAAAAACGCGCGCGCCCCTCAGCGTTGAAGAGTTGGCGACGGAGCTGGCTACGTCGGGCGTCAATGTCCGACGCTACCTTGACGCGCTTGAACGCGACGGGCTGATTGAGTCCACCGTCCAGCGGCGTGAGCGGGGCCGCCCTGTCCATCTCTACCGCCTGACTGAACGCGCCGACGAACTGTTCCCGCAGGCTTACGACGTACTGAGCGTTGAGATTCTCCAGCAAATTGAGCATCGGTTCGGCCGCGAAGTCGTCAACTCGATTTTGCAGGGCCGTGCCGACACCATTACAGCCAAGATCAAACCGCGTTTGCGCGGCAAGTCGCTCAAAAAGCGGGTTGAAGAGTTCGCGCGGGCGTTCGAGGAAATGGGCTACCTTGTCCGGGTCGAAAACGGGGCTCCGGATGAGTATGTAGTCGTGATGCACCATTGTCCGGTGCTCCTGATTGCACGCGACTTCCCAGAAATCTGCAACGGCGACTGCGTTATTGCGTCTGAATCGCTCGATGCGGAGGTGACGCGCCAGTGCGCCCTCTCGGAAGGAGCGTCCTGCTGCCGATTCATTATTCGGCAACGGCCAGCCGCTTCCGCCTAAGTTTGATCACTTCCGCGCAAGTCGCGCTCCCGCATGGCGCGAAACAGAGCCTCTTCGTGAGGGTCGCGGAATGTTCGCACGTAGGGCCGCCGACGCACGGCTTCAAAGATCGCTGCAATGTCACGGTCGGTCCGCCGACAGTTAGCTTTTTCCCGTGCTCGTCGCCGCCACGCTTCACCCCGAACAGCCCACGCCTGCGCGAAGGCTTCGCGGAAGCCGCGCTGAGTAACACCGTCGGCTAGCCACAGCAACGCCGTCATCAGCATGTGCGCCGTCCACCAGCGTCCGTCGTGGAGATGAATCCAGTGCATCAGCAAACGATTGCGCATCGCTGCGACCTCTACCGTGCGCGTCGCAAAGCGCGACTTAATGGTGGCGCTTGACTGATGAAACACCACGCTGCGCGGCTCGTAGCGTACTTCCCAGCCGCGCTTCCAAGCGCGGTAGCACAGTTCCACGTCTTCCCAGTAAAACGGCGCCAGCAGCTCATCAAAACCGCCAAGTTCACGAAGTTTGGCCGCATCGAAAAGGCTGTAGCCCCCGGCGGCGGTCAGCGTCGGCAAAACGGCGTCGGGCGGCGTCTGACTGGGCAGCACATCATACCCTTCAAAAACCTTCCAGTAGCCCCGAACGCAGCGTCCCAACCGGCCAGCGCCGTCAAGGGCGTCGTCATTGAGACGCTGCGCGCGGGACGTGACGGCAAATACTGTCGGTGTCGTAAAGTGCCTGGTCAGTGGAAGCAGCGCGTCCGGGGTTGCTTCAACATCGTTGTTGAGCAACCAAATCAAATCGTAGCGTGCCTCGGCGAAACCGATGTTGCAGGTCGGCGCAAAACCTCTGTTAACTGGCTGCCCTAGGACGCGCGTAAAGTCAAATGCCTGCGCTGCGAGCCAGTCCACTGTGCCGTCCCGGCTGCCGTCGTCCACAACGATGATTTCCACGGGTGCGCTGGCGGCGGCTGTGTAGGCGCGGAGCGCCGTGACAACCGACGGCAGAAAACGCGCCAGCAGTTCTTTACCTTCGTAGGTTGGAATGACGACGCTGACGGAAAACGGCGGCCGAGGCATCGCTGGCATCCTATCTCCGACCGGCGGCGTCTAGCCGACCGGAAAGTTGGGTCTGCATGCACATCACGTTTCTCGTCGTTGGCAAAACGAAGTCACCGCACTGGGAGGCGTTGGCGCGGGATTACGGCGAACGTATCCGCCGCTTTCTGCCCTGTACGACCAAAGTGGTGCGCGAAGCCGAAGCTTCCATCGCCGCCGATCCAGAGCAAGCGCGCGCCCGCGAAGCGAAGAACATTCTGGCGGCGCTGCCGGCCGGGGCCCTGGTTGTGTTGCTGGATGTTGCAGGCGAAGTCGTCTCATCGGAGGCGTTTGCCAAAAAACTCCAGCGGTGGCGCGAGACGGGCGTCCGCGACCTGTACTTCGTGATTGGCGGACACTGGGGCGTGACGGCGGAAGTGCAGGGGCGGGCGGCGTGGCGCTGGTCGCTGTCGCGGTTGACGTTCACCCATGAAATGGCGCGCGTATTGGCGGCTGAGCAGGTCTATCGCGCGCTGGCTCGCTTAGCCAACCTGCCCTACGCGAAGTGAAACAGTTTGACCTGTCCGGCAAACAGACGGTGCAACTGGTCTTCGGGTGACGCCGCGCCGTCGCCGACCACGATGACCGCCTTGCCTTCCCGAAAGGCGATCTGTCCCCGCGATCCGTCGTCGAGCAGGAAATGCAGTGTACCGTTACGAGTGTTGTGAACGATGTCTCGGAGCAGGTCGTCAAAGGTTCGTTGTTCTAGGGGGTTCGGGGCGCTTACGGTGTCGGCTTGGCGAGTCGCCGGGCGGTTGAGAAGCCAAGTGACCCGCTCGATGAGTTCATTGAGCAGAAAAGGCTTAGCAAGGTAGTCGTCGGCTCCGCGCGCAAGGCCGTCCAACCGCTGTTCGGTGTCGCCCAAGCCGCTGAGGAAGAGAAACGGTATGTGAGCCAGATGTGGATCGAGCCGAACAAGGTCGCACACTGACAATCCGGACAGACCAGGCAACTTGATGTCACAAATGATGAGGGCAAAAGGCTGCCCCTCTCTAACGCCAGCTTTGAGCTGCACCATAGCTTCAATGCCGTCGGACACCGCCACGGTCGTATGGCCTTCTGCTTTCAATGCGTCAACAATGACATCACTTAGGTCGGTTTCGTCTTCAACCAAGAGGATGTGTGCCATGGCCTATCCAACAGAAACCGCTTCAGTGCTGGGTTGGTGACGTTGGCGCAGTCTGAAACAGCACGGTGAACAACACAAGCGGCGGCGAATCCACTACGGGGCGGTATAGCGCGCGAAGACAGCCGAACAGAAGTGGTCACCATCGTGCGTGGCGTTGTTACGCTACGGCGTAAGGCAGGGCCGGAGACGGCTGAAAGGCGTATTCTTGGCCGCGCTGCGGGGACAGCGTCAGGCAGGATAAAACGACGCAAATTTATGCGCACTTTCAGCGCCTGCTTCGGTGGGCGTAGCGCCGTCACAACAGATTGGCAGGCGGCGCGTCTAACGTATACGCCGATGACTTACCTACCGTGACGCCCCTGATCACCCGAAAGCGGGTGATCTCCCAAGTTTCGTCTCAAGCAGTCGTGGAGCAGCGCTTCTGTGAAAAGCGCTTCAAGCTGAGCGGCTTACACGACTCAGACGAGTACCAACCATAGGGAAGAACATTGGACGTGACCTAAGATTTCCGTGCGTCAGAATGCGCCGGCATGGAATGTGGGATATAGGAGATTCATCGGCGGATCTCCATCGAGGCCGCTCATTCCGGCTCTGCGGCACGGGACGGGAAACGGGTCAACTCGGCGCAGAACTCCCCAAGTTCATTGCCGCCGCTGATCCGCACAGCGTACCGGTCGGTGTCGTCAGTGATCCAGAGCCGGATTTTGCGCTCATCCGACGGCTTGCCGGCGGCGTCCAGCGGGCGCAGCGCCAGCTTGACGGTTGGTACGGTGCGGCCGGCGATATCCAGCGTCTCGCGTCCAACTCGCTCAATCTCAACAGTGATCACTTGGCCGTTCCGGTCGTTGACGGCGAGCATCGTGACCGTCGCCGGTCCCGTAAAATCCAGATTGCGCGTCGCCCACAGCAATCCGGCCAAATCGTAGGCGTCGCCTTTGAGTTTGACGATACGCTCATCATTAATGCGCGCCAGACGCTTCGCCTGATCGAAAACCGTGACAGTGCGTTCAATGCGCGCGCCTTCTCGGATATCCGCCTCCGCCCGATAGGGCAGGCGCGTTGTTGGGTCAAGGTAGGTCACAAAGCGGTCGTCAAGGTCAAACAATGTCGCTTTGACAAAGCCAGTGGTCTCTGCCCGGACGACCAATCGTAAGCCTTCCCGCCCGTAAAACACGCCTTGTTCGGCGACCTCCGTTGAAAACCGCGCCACCGGCGCATCCCGCAGGCCAACGCTTGGCGCGCTGACCCGTACACTGTAGGTCAGCCGCTCGCCGACGATAAACCGATGGCGTGCCGGGGCAGCCTTGACGCCGCTGCCGTTGGTCGCCGTCTCCACCGGCGAGACGACAATACGCGGGCGTTGTTGCGCCGCGCCTGATTCGCTCGTCCACCACAATCCCCCCGGCCACGCCGCCAGCAGACAACCAGCAACGACTAGCCGCCGCCGGCTCCACTTTGTCGTTGAGTACTCCGTCATAAGCCACAACCGTTTGAGTCCAGTTTGTGAGATTTGAAACAACGGCATGATTCGGCTTTGACCGCGCCAATGCTCGGATGCGCGCGGTTCAACGGGACGTTGGTTAAGGTACAGCTAGGCTTCATGCCGGTTTGTATCCTCACATTCGCTCCGGCACAATGCCGACCTCGCCCCCCTAGGGATTTTGCGCCATGGGCCTTCATCTATGACTTGCTTTGCATACTGCAACCGGCGCGTCACTGGTTGGTTGCTTGGGTTAGGGCTGTTTTTCTACCTTGGCGGTAACGCCGCCGGACAGTGCATTCCGATTCGCAATATGGATGTGGCGCCGCGCCTGACCGAGACTATACAAGATGGTGGAGCGCCGCCAGTCGCCGACCAAACGTTGAGCAACGCCGCCGACCAACCGGATGAAAGGGTTCGTACCGGCGTCAACTTTGCCTCCGGGAAAGGCACGGTTTCTGAGGATGACTACCAGCCGCTGACTGGACGCGAACGGTGGATATACTATCTGCGGGCGACGTACTGGAGCCCGGCGGCTGTCTTCGGCGCGTTCGGCCCAGCCGTCGGAGCGCACCTCGGCGACTCGCCCCCGGAATGGGGCGGCGGCGTCAAAGGCTATGGACGGCGTTTTGCTTCGGAGTTCGCCAACAACGTTGTCACTAACAGCATCCAATCGGGACTGGCGGCGCTTCTCAAGCATGAACCGCGTTATGTCCGTAGCGCTAAAAAAGGCGTTCTCAAGCGGACAGCTCATGCGTTGGCGTTTGTGTTTGTCACGTACAACGACGAAGGCAAAATTCGCCCGGCGATTGCGAATATTGTCGCGGATTACGGCGGTGCTTTTGCTCAGATTGCGTGGTATCCCAGTCGTTACACCGTTCGCGGCGACGGCGTCCGGCTTGGCAACCTTGCTCTTAGCTTCAACTTTGTCACCAACCTCATCAACGAGTTTACGCCCGACATCAAGCGCGTCTTCAAACGCAAGTAGCTGGACGCCGCCGTGCGGCGACGCTGAGGCTGTGTTCCGCCTAGTCTTTGGGAACGATGTCGCACGGACAGTACTTTGAAGCTGACCGCGTATCCCCGGCGCAGTTGGATGTGCTGTGGGCGAATGGTTGGCGCCACTTTGGGACATATTTCTATCGCTACTGGATCAACGTGACGCGCGAGGGCGTACGCCATGTCCTACCGCTTCGGATCAGACTGGCCGATTTCTATCTCTCTGAAAGCCAACGTCGCGTCCGCCGCCGCAACCGTGATTTGCGTGTGGTCATCCGACCAACCATCCTTGATGAGGACACCCACCGGCTTTTTGAGCTTCACAAGCAACGCTTTACCGACAACGTGCCGGATTCGCTCTATACTTTTCTTTCCGAGCAACCGGCGTCCGTTCCGTGCCGGAACGAGGAGATTGCGGTGTACGACGGAGAACGGCTTGTTGCCAAAAGTTTTCTGGACATTGGCAAGCGAGCGACCTCCAGCGTCTACGGCGTGTTTGATCCCGAATACGCCAAGCGCAGCCTTGGCATTTTGACGATGCTGATTGAGATTGAGTACTCACGTGAACGCGGCGACGAGTTTTACTATCCGGGCTACGCCTACCACGAAGCCTCCCACTACGACTACAAAAAACGTTTCGCCGCCTTGGAGTGGTTTGACTGGCACGGCAATTGGCACGCCCTGCCGAACGGCCATCGCGGTTAGTACAACTTTTTTCGCTTGGGCGTCGCATTGACGCCCGCTTTAGCTTCAGACCAAACGGTTCGCAACGTGGGTGGTGCAAAGTCATCCCCACCCAGGGGCGTAACGCGCGGTGCGTGCTAAGGTGGCGGAGGCCGACCGCCAAGCGCACGCCACAGGTAGTCTCCCGGAAAACCAAAGCTGGATTCCCTAGAGACAGCGCACAAGGGAATACCCACGCTGAAAACGTCGTGCGCCATTGCCTCGTGGAGACCCCAGCCTCCGCGCCGCATGTGGACAATCGTCCACATCACGCGGCGAACCTGTGAACAACCAACCACAGATGGGCCATTCGGCGGTGTTAGGCAGGGCGCGTCGGTGTGGGGCAAGCTTTTGATTGGTAGGGATTTTGGTGTTTCTCCAGCGCCAAGCTCGAAATGGCACGCAAGCTGCCTGCCCTAACTTGGGCCGCCGATGACCGGCGGTGGCGACACCCCTTAGGGTAGCGAACTATCGGCATGACAACTTACCAAACAACCTTGCGCCGCGCCGTTTCGGTTCGCGGCGTCGGCCTGCACACCGGACAGGAAGTGGAACTGACGCTTTGCCCGGCCCCGCCGGATACCGGTTATGTATTTCGGCGGGTGGACTTAAACGGCTTTGAAGTCCCTGCCGCGCCCTGCCACGTTGCGCATGTTAGCTACGCGACGACGCTTATGCGGGCAGGCGTCATGGTCTCAACCGTGGAGCATGTTCTTTCGGCGCTGTACGGCTGCGGCATAGACAACGCTATCCTCGACCTGACCAATTGTGAGGTGCCGATTCTGGATGGGAGCGCGCGTCCATTCGTCACCGCCGTTATGGAAGCCGGGACGCTGACTTTGGATCGTCCCCGGCGGACGTTGCGCATCGAGCGGCGTATCGAAGTCGTTGAAGGCAACCGTCGCATCGCCGTTGAGCCGAGCGACGGTTTTTTCATTGAGAGCACGATTGAGTTCGCCCATCCCTGCATTGGACGGCAAACTTTCGCCGTCGCCATCACGCCCGAAAACTATCGCCGCGACATCGCCCCGGCCCGTACCTTTGGTTTTCTGGCTGAAGCCGAAGCGCTCCGCAATAGTGGCCTTGTCCGCGGCGCGACGCTAGAGAACGCCATTGTGCTGGACGACACAACCATCCTCAGCCCGGAGCCGCTGCGGTTCCCCAATGAGTTCGCGCGCCATAAAGCGCTTGACATCATCGGCGACCTCGCCCTTTTGGGAATGGCGTTTCAGGGGCGGATTATCGCCGAGCGTTCCGGTCACGGCTTGCACGCGGCGCTTATCAGGCGGCTGGTGCGAGAAGCCGCCGCTTGGACGGTCAACGGCGAGGTTGTCACCACCTCGGCGTCGGAGCCGGAAGCGACACCACGAGCCGCTGCGCTTGCCGCTCACGGATGATATCCAATGTCACCGACGTTTCACCGTCCCGGCTCATGCTCCGCAACAGGGCCGCCGACAAGTCTTCACTGGAATGGACAGGCTGTCCATCAACGGCTGTAATCACGTCGCCGGAGCGAAAACCGGCGACGGCGGCCGGACTATCGGGGACAACGTGAGTGACAAGCAAACCGCCCGCCGCTCCAAAGAAGGCGGCAAGTTGCGGCGTCATATCGGATGTGATCAACCCAATCGCCAGGTGTTCCGCCGGCGGCGGCTTCAGCGTCGGCGCTTCTTCCGGCGAACCAAGCGTGACGCGGCATGTCCGAGGCTTTCCGGCGCGTTCCACGACTAATTCCAGAACGTCACCGGCCGCATGACCGACCACGACCTCGTTCAACTCCCGGCGGGACTCCAAGGGACGGCCATCGGCCTTGAGGATAACATCCCCCGGCGTCAACCCAGCTTCCTCGGCCGGGCTACCCGGCACGACCGCTGTGACCACGACGCCATAGGCAGACTGCACACTCAATCGGGCGCGCTCGTCGGCTGGGAAAGTGGTGAGGGTTTTACCTTCAATCCCCAGCCAACCATGCGGAACGCTTTGCCCAGCCGCGATAATCCGTTGCGTGACCCGCCGGACATCCTCCATTGGCAGAACGCGCAGTCGCCGGTCTTTCGGTTGGACAATCGCCACGAGACGATTACGCTCGTCAACCGCCACGCCACAGTTGGCCTCTGCTGGCGGCGCAAGCAACAGCTCCGTCTCCCAGTCGGTCACAATCTCGTCCCAGACCAAGGGCGGCAATTCCTCAGGACGACTATGCAGGGTAGAGGCGGTCGTCGGCCGGAACATCGGCAGCATGATGCGAACTGTCGGCGGCTTGCCCGGCGTGCGCGTCTCCCGAACTGAGAACTTGGGTTTCGGCGGTGCAATAGACGCCACCGGCGGCGGTGCGACCGGCAGCCCCGGTACGTGAAGCACACACATTCCTGTTGCGCCGTCCCGACCAATAAACCGAGCGCGGAATGTCTGCCGATCATGGGTTTGCACTACGATGGTCGGGTTTTTATGACCCGGCGGGAGATTGGCCAGCTGCGTGAGAACGTGTCCTTCAGCGTCCACTACGACGCCGGTCGTGACGTTGGTGAGCACAATGTCGGTCGGAGCGCACGCGCCATCAAGCACCGCCGCCGTCGCAGCATCTTCCATCACTGCCGTGAGTTCACCCATAGTGACGTGGTGGGTTACCGTCACCAACCACTGTCCCACGCCAGTCGGATCGGCTTTGCGCGCTGGCGGGTTACTCCGCAGCCGTTCCACAACTTGGGACTGTCCGACAGCGAAGAACAGCACGCTGCCGACCAGACAACCGGCAGCTAACGCGCACGCGCGATATGACATAGCGGACAGGTCACCTAAAACACGGAATCGTCGGACGCTTCACCGTTGGAAGAGGCGGCGCGGCGCTCAACGACGGGCTGCACGCCGTAGATAACCTTGGGCAAGCGGACAATGCGCTCACCTGACCGTCCGCGCCACAAAACCACCATGCCGGCGGTCTCGGCCGGCGGCGATGGATGAAATGACGCCGAAGCAGCGCGACCCAAGCGCGTTGCCGCTGGCAAGGCGCGTGGGGGGAGCACCGGGCGCGCTGTCGGCGTAGTCGCACCAAGTTGGGCGCGAAGGGTTGTCGCCAAGGTTTGGTCAGGGAGGGTGGGCTTGGTCAGCGCTTCAGTGATCGTTGGTGCCGGCGTCTGGAGCGCCAATGGCATAGAGGAGCGTACGGCCAAGGCGCTCGCGACAACGACAGCCGCCGCAATGGACGCCAACACCGGCGTTGGTATCCAAGCCAGCCATGGGTCTTGGAAGCGGTGCGCCTCGCGGCTTAGACGAAGCCGAATCTCAGCGTCAAAGGTCGCCGGCGGCGCCACCCGTGGTTGATCCGCAAGCAACGCCCGCAGACCTTGCATCTGAGAGGCAAAGGTTCGGCAGTCTATGCACTGTGTCAAATGGTCAGCGGCGTTCGGCGGCAAGGCGTCCGTGTCATATTCAACAGCTTCCAGTTGACGACGGATGATGTGGCAGTTCGCCATAATGGTCTCTCCTACGGACAGCGCAACGCTACAGGTAGGCGCGCAGCTTGTCGCGTAACAACCCACGAGCGCGATTGATGCGCGATTTCACCGTTCCCTCGGAAATCTTCAGGACACCGGCGATTTCCTCGTAGCTCAGGCCTTCCACGTCACGCAGCACCAACGCCGCACGGTACTTTTCCGGCAGCGTTTGAATCGCGCGCGCCACGGCGGCCCGCCGCTCACGTTCAATCAGATCGGCGTCTTGGAGCGGGCGCTCGTCGGGTATATCTAGCGGTGACTCTTCCTCGTCGTCTTGTTGACACGACCACGGCGTAAACAGCGATACAAGTTTGCGCCGGCGGCGCTGCCGTAGTTCGCTGATCGCCAGATTGGTCGCAATCCGGTAAATGTAGGTGGAAAAATGAAACGTCGCTCGGTAGCGCGCTGCATTGGCATAAACGCGCAAGAACGTCTCCTGCGCCAACTCTACGGCGCGGTCGTAGTCGTCGAGCATCCGAAAGAGAAAGTTCGTAATTGGGTTGCGGTAGCGCCGTACGAGTTCCTGAAACGCCTGCTCGTCTCCGGCCTGAACCGCTGCGATCAGTTCGTGGTCGCCGGCGGCGTCAACCGTCACGACCCGCCGCACCTCGGTGTGAAGAGGATAGGTTAGGGCGCTGCTTATCGGATGGGACATTCGGCGTTTATTCCTCAACTCACAATCTCAACGCACAAAGTCGCCCGCCTAGTAAGGCAACGTGCGATGGCGCAGTTTGACAAAGGTTCACGTGCAACTATGTTGAAAGTTCCAAAAATCCAGCCATTTTCGCCGCCCATGACCGGCAGTTTGTCTATGGCATACCGTGTTCACGGGGCAAACACAAGTGCTACAGTGCGTGCGCTACTCCCTGGCGACCATGCAAACCACTTGAGATGAGGAGACACCATGTTTGGCTTGCTCGACCGGCCGCGCCTACGCCCCCTTCAACTTTTCGTTGACAGGGAGGCAGGGCTGATGCTGCTCCACGACCCGCAGGGGTTCATTGAAGGCTGCGCGTTGGATCTCCATCTGGCACCGCTGCTGCTTGCCTGTGATGGGCGAGCGACGCTCGCAGAACTGCCGGACATCTTGGCGCAGCGCTTCGGCGGGCGGTGGTCCGCCCGTGACATTCGCACCATTATCGAAAAACTTGATGAATGGTTGCTGTTGGACAGCCCACGCTTTGCCGCCTTCGCCGCCGAACATCTGGCGGCGTTTCGGGCAGCGACCGTGCGTCCGGCGGTTCATGCCGGTGCGAGCTACCCATCTGAGCCGAGCGCCCTCCGTGAACGGTTGGAAACCATTCTGGCGCATGCGCCCGCTGCGCCGGCGGGACATCCGCCGATTGAGCGGTTGGTTGGTGTGGTAGCGCCGCACATTGACTTGCGAGTGGGGGAACGCGCCTACGCTCCGGCGTATCGCCTCATTCAGCAATTGGCGGAAACCGTTCCTTCCGACGAACCGATCAATTTTGTCGTCCTTGGCACGTCCCATTATGGGGGCGAGGGGCTGTTCATCGCGTCGCGGAAGGACTACGACACGCCACTAGGGCTGCTCCCCTGCGACCGTGACTTCCTCGACCGGCTGGAAGCGCGGCTCGGCTTTTCCATCAGCGCCGACGACACGGCGCACCGGCGGGAACACTCGATTGAGTTTCAGGCCGTGTTCCTGCGGCATCTTTTTGACGCGCCCTCTGGCAGCGCGCGGCCGGTGCGGATGACGCCAATTCTGTGTACGTCGTTCCATGGACTCTACGCCACGGATCAAGCCGAACGTGAGCAGGCGCGCGCCGACTATGAAATGTTTATTCAAGCCCTGTGCACAACGCTAACAGAGACGCCCTATCGGACGGTGCTGCTGGTCGGCGGCGACTTGGCGCACGTCGGCCCAAAGTTCGGCGACGACTTTGACGCACGAACCCAAGCCCAAACGTTGGAACGCGCCGACGCCGAGTTACTTGAGCACGTCGCCGCCGGGGACAGTCAGGCCGTTCTTGACCACATTGCGCGCGACGGCGACGCGCGGCGCGTTTGCGGTTTTCCGCCGCTGATGGCGTACCTCGATGCGCTGGCGGCGTTCGGGCCGACCGAGGGACGGGTACTTTACTACGAACAGTGGCAGGAACGGCCAACTCGTTCGGCGGTGACCTACGGCGCGGCGGCTGCTTGGCGCAAGGAAGCCGGGGAAGCGTAGACAGTGGGAAAGTGGTGGGCGGTACAGGACTCGAACCTGTGACCCCTCGCGTGTGAAGCGAGTGCTCTACCAACTGAGACTAACCGCCCATTTGCCTCGCCAAAGGAGCAACGGTGAGCAGAGAAGCTAGCAAACCGGCGCGCTAAACGTCAATCACAGCCGTCGCTGTGACCTACAGGGTGCATTTCGATGGAAACACGCACGCTACGTTGCATCTTGACCGGTTTGGGCAACATCGGTCGCACATTCCTAGAGATTCTTCCAGCGCGCACGGCGCTGCTGCGTAAACGCTACGGTGTGGCGCTTGAGTTTGTCGCTGTCGCCGATTCCTCCGGCTGTATCGCCTCCGAACACGGGCTGGACACAGCCGCCATCGTCGCCTGCAAGCGCGCACGGCGCGGCGTGACGGCGCTGGCCGGCGGCAACATTCAGTCCATGGAGATGGCGGCAGCGGTTCGGGAACTTGTAGCCGATCTCCTCCTTGAAGCCACGCCGACGGACATTCACACCGGACAGCCGGGCCTCGATCTGGTCCGTACGGCGCTGCAACGGGGGCTGCACGTTGTGATGGCCAGCAAGGGAGCCCTGGTAGTCGCCTTCGATGAACTGGCCCGACTGAGCGACTGGTCCGGCGATCCGCAGCGGCCGCGGCTGCGTTTCAGCGGTGCAGTCGCCGGCGCGCTTCCAAGCGTTAACATCGGGTGGCGTGACCTAGCCGGCGGGGAGATTCGCTCCATCGAAGCCGTTCTCAATGGCACCACACAGGTCATGCTGACACTGATGGGCGAAGGGAAAACCTACGCCGAGGCGCTGGCGGAAGCGCAGCGTATTGGAATCGCCGAGCCGGACCCAACGCTGGACGTTGAAGGCTGGGACGCCGCTAACAAGCTGCTCATTCTGGCTAACGCTGTCCTGCGCCAACCGACCCGCCTGACCGACATCGCCGTAGAGGGCATCACTCGCGTCACCCCCGACGACATCCGGCAGGCGCGGCGCAACGGCGGCGGCTTGATTCTGCTGGCCAAGGCGGAACGCGGCCCGGATGGCCGCTACGCCCTAAGCGTCCGTCCGACGGCCGTTCCAGCCGACCATCCGCTGGCGCGACTTGGCATGCAGGAAGCCGGCATTGTCTATCAGAGCGACATCTTCGGGCGGACAACCGCGTTCAGCATGGAGGACGGCCCAGTGGGGACGGCCGCTGCCATGTTACGCGACGTTTTATCCATTGCGCGCGACATCGCCCCGTAAACACCGCCGTGTGCGGAAAGTCCACTTCACAGTTACGGTGTCGGGGTGGCGTTTGCTGCGGCTAAAACTTCGCTGAGCCGCTCTCGAATGGCGGCGATGTACGGCGTCAGCGGCGTGTCGCCTTCCAGCGGCGGGACGATGGCGAGTAGAACCTCCTCGACTCGTTGCAGCCGTGGGCTGGTTCGGCGCGGGCGCAAAAACGGGAGCGCCTGCGTCGCCGCCAGTAACTCAATCGCCAAAATGTCAGCGACGTTTTCGGCGACGGTGCGGAGCTTGAGCGCCGCCGTCATCCCCATGGAGACAAAATCTTCCTTGGCCGCACCCGTCGGCAAGGATCCGACCGAGGCGGGGTGCGCCAGTCCCATATTTTCATTACACAGCGCCGCCGCCGTCACTTGCGCCATCATCAGCCCCGACTGCGTACCCGGCTGACGCGCCAGAAACGCCGGCAACCCCGACAAATCAGGGTTGAGCAGGCGCTCAATGCGGCGCTCGGCGATGCCACCTAACGTTGCGGCAGCTATGGCGCAGGCGTCCAGCGCCAACGCAACGGGCGCACCGTGAAAGTTGCCGCCGGAAAGCACGTCGCCGGTGTCCGTAAAGACGAGGGGGTTGTCGGTGGCGCTGTTGAACTCGGTTTCAAGCGTCCGCCGTGCAAATTCAAGGACATCGCGCACCGCGCCGTGAACCTGCGGCATACACCGCAGACTGTAGGCGTCCTGTACGCGCGGGCAATCCCGGTGCGAGGCTAGAATCTCGCTGCCGGCGAGCAAGTCGCGCAAATGAGCAGCGACGGCGATCTGTCCGCTGTGAGGCCGCGCGGCGTGGATGCGTGCGTCGAAGGCCGCGGCCGTACCATGTAGCGCGTCAAGCGACAGCGCCCCAGCGACATCGGCTAGTTCGGCTAGTTCGAGCAACCGCGCCAGCGCCAGCCCGCCGACAGCGCACATCGCCTGCGTTCCATTGAGCAGCGCTAGCCCTTCCTTGGCTTCAAGCGTCAGCGGCTCCAAACCGGCCCGCGCCAGTGCCACGTGTCCGGGAAGCCGCTCGCCGCGAAAGAAGGCTTCGCCTTCCCCGATAAGTACAAGAGCCAGATGGGCCAACGGGGCCAGATCGCCGCTGGCCCCGACCGATCCTTTCTCTGGGATGACTGGGTGCACGCCTGCGTTGAGCAAGCCGACCAGCCGCTCCACAACGACTGGACGCACCCCGGAAAATCCACGCGCCAAAACATTCGCCCGCAGCAGCATCATCGCACGCGTTTCGGCTTCAGAAAGCGGACGACCAACGCCGCAAGCATGTGAACGCACCAAGTTGACCTGAAGCTCGGCCAACGCCGTCGGCGGGATGGTGACGGAAGAAAGCTTGCCGAAGCCCGTATTGACGCCGTATACGATGCGCCCCTGCGCCACAATGGACGCAACAACCGCGCGGGCTTCGGCCATGCGGGCAAGCGCCTCCGGCGCAATCTCCACCTGTACTGAGGTACGGCGCGCTACGTCCACGACGTTTTGCAGGGTTAAGTTCTGTCCACTGAGTTGCATGGGGGGCTGCTCCGTTTGGAAAGCCTGAAAACCGGCACCGCCGGTTCATCACGGCGGTCGTCAAATTGACGACCGCGTAGGCGACCAGTTACCGTCGCCGTGGCCGACGACCTTGGTCGTCGGCGACACCATACCGTTTTTTAGCGTAACCGTGGTGAATCTACTTGATTTTGACATTGACCGCCTGCATGCGGCGTTGCGGGCGCGCGACTGTTCGGCGACCGAAGTCTGTCGGGCGGCGCTGGCGGCCATTGAACAGCGCAACCCCGACCTCAACGCGCTATTGTCCACGCTGCCCGACCGGGCGCTGGAACAGGCGGCGATGACCGATGCGCGAATCGCCGCCGGCGAGCCGCTGCGGCCGTTGGAGGGTGTGCCCATCGTCGTCAAGGACAACCAGTGTCTGGCCGGAACGCGGACGACCTGCGCCTCCCGAATGCTGGCGAACTATACGGCGACCTACACGGCGACGGCCGTGGCGCGACTGGAAGCCGCCGGTGCGGTCATTGTCGGCAAGGCGAATCTGGATGAGTTCGCCATGGGGTCGTCAAATGAAAACTCGGCGTTCGGCCCCGTACGGCATCCGCTCGACCCAACCCGCGTACCTGGTGGCTCGAGCGGCGGCAGCGCGGCGGCGGTAGCGGCCGGGCTATGTCTGGCGGCCACCGGCAGCGACACCGGCGGCTCGATTCGGCAGCCGGCCGCCTTTTGCGGAATTGTCGGCGTCAAGCCGACTTACGGCCGCGTATCGCGTTACGGATTGGTCGCGTTTGGTTCGTCACTTGACCAAATCGGCCCGATGACGCGCACCGTCCGCGATGCGGCGCGCATGCTCGGCGTCATGGCCGGCTACGACGAACACGACGCCACCAGTTCGCTGCATCCGGTCCCGGACTACCTAGCAGAGCTTTCTGACGACGGCGACGCCGACCTGCGTGGTTGGCGCATCGGGGTAGCGCAGGAAGCCTTCGGTGCCGGACTGGACGCTGAAGTGGAAGCCGCCGTTCGGACGGCGCTCAAAGCCTATGAGCGGCTTGGCGCGAGGCTCGTTGAAGTGTCGCTGCCACACCTCGACTATGCCATCGCTGACTACTACATCATCGCTATGGCCGAGGCCAGCGCTAACCTGGCGCGCTTTGACGGTGTGCGGTACGGCTACCGCGCGCCGGATGTGACGACGGTTCACGATCTGTACGCCCTAAGCCGCGAGCAGGGCTTCGGCCCCGAAGTCAAGCGGCGCATCTTGCTAGGCACATATGCCCTGTCGTCGGGCTACTACGACGCCTATTACCTGAAAGCGCAGAAGGTGCGGACGCTTTTGCGGCGTGATTTCGACCGCGCATTTGAACAATGCGAGGTCATCGTGACGCCCACCACGCCGACGCCTGCTTTCAAACTGGGTGAGAAGACGGGCGACCCCCTGCAGATGTATCTGTCGGACATCTACACCGTAACGCTCAACCTGGCCGGCGTACCCGGTATGAGTTTGCCCTGCGGAAAGAGCGTCGAAGGGCTACCGATCGGCCTCCAGATCATCGCTCCTGCCTTTGAGGAAAGCCGGATGTTCCGGGCGGGTCGAATGTTGGAGCGCGTGTTAGCGCTGTAGTCGCTTCCCGACAGGGAACGTCGTCGCCTTGAGTTGTAAAGATCTTTGAAAGATGACGATGGCGTTCTGCCGGTAGCGATGCCTAAGCCGCCGTTCCGTAGAAATGGAGTGGCTTCCGGCTCCATGACGCTGTAGAGCAATCTCTGAGGGACAGGCTTTCGACAAGGCGGTGGTGGACGCAGCCGCCGTCCGGCTGCTGTTTTTGACTCGACTTGGCGTGAAAAAAATGTCTCTGCGGAGCAAGTCAGAAAGTTCCGTCCGGCGACAAAGCAGCGTGCTGCTGCTGAGTGGCTTGCTAGCCGTAACGGCAAACGCGCAGTCGCCGCTCAGCGTCGCCACTGGCGTAGCGGGTGGTACAGTAGCAAGTGGTACAGCGGTCGGCTCTCCGCAACCGGCGAAGGAAGAAACGCCGGAGGAACGCGGGGCTGCTCTTGAAGCGGCGCGGATCATCTTGGCGCAGGGGTTGACCGAGCGAAACGCCGACCGACGGCGCGAAGTTGTCATAGCGTTGAGCTTGACCCGCGTTGAGAACGATCCCTTCCCGCTGCTGGAAACCGCTATCGCTGATAAGGACATGCACGTTCAGGTTGCCGCCTGCGCTACGCTCGCTGGCTTGCGCGACCCGCGCGCCGTGCCATTGCTCAGAAAGGCCCTGAACAGTGAGACGCCGGAAGTCGCCTTCGCTGCTGCCAAAGCGCTCTATGCGCACGGGAATGCGGACGGAAAACAGGCCCTCCTCGACATCGTGGCCGGCGAGCGGCGAGCCAAATCAGGGTATTTTTCAAGTCAGCGCCGCGCGTTGTTTCGTTCGATGAAAACGCCCGGCGGCTTTTTCCGGCTGGCTTTTCGGTATGGGATCGGGTTTATGCCCGTGCCGGGCCTTGGCATGGGACTTTCCTCGTTGGCAGGGCTGCTGGCGGACGCTAACCTCTCAGGCCGTGCGCAGGCCATCGCCGTTCTACCGCCTGTCAAGGACGCCGAAACCGTCGCCATGCTGCGCGAGGCGTTGACAGATGAAGATTGGACGGTTCGCGCCGCCGCCGTTCATGCGCTGGCGATGAGTGAACAGACAGTGGCGCGACGTGACCTTGTGCCGCTCTTTCAAGACCCCAAAGACGCCGTGCGGTATCGAGCGGCGGCGGCCTACCTACGCTTGGTGACGGCGGTGCGCGCCCGTTCTTCATCTGGGAAACTGAATCCGGCGCGACAGCCCACCAACCGCGCCCGCTCACGGAGCTAAACCTAGGATTGAGAAACCCCTCGTGAAGCATGGCGTCCCGCCTGTGGGGCGAGTATGATGGGCGTAAACACTAGACACGGTGCCCATAACATCTCAAACCCGATGCCTGACGTTTGCTCGGAAAACTAGTTGCGCATCTTGGCGTTGAGGACGCCGTGTGCTGTCTGACGGCGTTGCCAGCTTTGACCTATGGCTTCAAAAATTCGAGACTGCCTCAATGTCGCTGAGTTCACGCCAGTGGATTTCTCTACGCCTGGGTGGGAGCGTGACCTGCTCCAGCGGGCATTGCTGACGTATGAGTTCGGCGATGTTCTTCAGCGTCTGAGCGAACGGTTGATCATACCGACACCCGCCGGTCATCGGGCGTCATTGCTGGTTGGGCCGCCGGGTAGCGGCAAATCGTTTCTGTTACGGTTGGTGCATGCGCTGGCGCAGTTTGCAGGCAAACCGCTTGGTCAGGTTTCACAGCGGTTGCAGGAGATTCATGCCCAGCTTGGGTCACGGCGTTGGCATATCGTCAGTTTTTACAGTGGGCAAGTCAGCCGGTCGGACACTACGCTTGCCCCGCTGGACTACTTGGCGCGCTTCCTGAGCTACATGCTGACGACTTCCACGCCGCCGCCGGATGGTGTGACGCCGATGGTGGACGACCTGCTTACTGCCTGTCGGTCGTTGCCGCCGACTGATGGGGTGGTCATCGTGATTGACGGTCTTGACGACCTGCTCTATGAGCGAACGCCTCGGACGGCAGGCGTTGTGGTGGGGACGCTTGAACTCCTGAGCCGTGTCTCACAGCAAGCGCCGTTGTGCGTCTATGTGTCGGCGACGGACACTCTACTCGACAGCGCCCGCGGACGGCGGCTGTCGGCGGAACAGGTAAGCGCGTTGCTTGGCAGGTATGTCATTGAATACCTCGGTGAAAACGCCATTCCAGCGCTTATTGGCGCGCACTTGCTGACCAAAAACGCCCGGCAGCGGCACGCCGTCACCCAAGTGCGGGAACAACTACAACACAAGTTGCCTAAGCTTCAGCTGGATGAACAGCGGCTCATCAACCTGTACCCGCTCCATCCGATGGCATGGGACATTGGTGTTCGGCTGCGGCGCTACCTGAGTGGTTTTTCCTTTCCAGCCTTCGCATTGAAGGCGGCGGAGCGGATTCGGAACCGGCCGGCGGAAAGCCTCTTCACTGTGGACGAAATGTTTGACGTGCTTGAGCCGATGCTGCGGAGTACGCCGTCGCTAGCCCATGCCTTTGAGAACTACGATCAAGCGGTGGAGGCGGTTATTCCACGCATCAGCCAAGGGCAGCGTTTGCATACGCGCATGCTGCTCAAGGCGATTCTCATGCACTCGCTGGCCGGCATTCCAGCGACGGTGGCCGACCTGACCAACGGTATCTTGTTTTATGACCTGTATGGCCAGAAGCCGACCTACAAGTTGTCGGCGGCCTTGCTTCAGCAAATCAAGGCGCTGGCGAAGAACGTCATCGTCACTGGCGACGACCCTGAAAATCGTGAATACCGCTTTCCACTCCACCCCGGCGAAGCTCTCGACAGCCTTGTGACGGCTCATGCCAGGGCGCTGTCGGACAATGATCCGCGCATCAACCTTGCCCTGCTGGCCTCTGGAAGCCTCCTGTTTGAAGACTTTCCAGTCGGTTTTGCCCAACAGGGCGATAAGTTGTGGAGTCTTCAGTGCGCCAGCCTCTGGCATGTTATCCGCCAAGATGCGCTGGGGATTATCTGGGAGCCGGCTCAGTCCCATCGGAGCAACGATTACCAGATGCGCGTCCACTTTCCACGCCGCGCCGGTCAAGCCGATTTCGATCTGGAGGCTTTGCGAGCTGATGACTTAGGCGTCCACTGGCTGCCGGGCGCGCTCGACACCGATGATGTCTGGGCGCTCAAGCGTTTGGTGTGTTTGTCCGACCCAACGATTCTGGGCGGCGGGCTGCCGACGGATGAAGTCGCAAGGCGTATTGTTGACGAAGCCCTGCAAGCCGGCGCAGCGCTGTTTCGCCGGAAGTATCTTTCAGAGGGGCGGTTTGTCTTTCGAAACGGCACGGTTAGTGATGTTCCGCTGCCCAGCCGGCCAGCGCCGTGGCAGATGTGGGAGTGGTTGTTGCCGCTCACCTCGCCGGTCTCACCGGAAGGCATGCCTGAGGCGCTCTCGCTGGATGCGGCGCTCTGGATTGGGCATCTGGTGGCGCCAGACCGCCAGCGCGTTGAGATGTGCATTCCCGAAGACGTTGACCGTGCGCTCTCGGAACTTGGCGCGTACTACCAAGCGTGGCGGCAGCGTGATCTGTCCAAAGCCTTGGAAACGCTGTCGAAAGCCCCACAGGAAGAGACGGAAATCTGGGAAGCGATTCAGGTTGTTCGACGGTTCGACCGCGTTGCGGCGCACATTCGGCACGCCTTGATGCGGCGCTCCATCACTGAAGAAATGGAGGAAATCAGCTTCCTGTTCGACAGTGATTTCGATGCGCTGTGGCGCGACCGCGCCATCCTTGAAGCCGTTTACAGCTACAGTCAGGCCCAGGCCAGTTGTGAAGCTAAGCTGCGTTACCTCAATGAGAGCTTCCCCACCAACAACCCTACGGCCGAGCGCATTCGCGCCACCTTCAAGCTGCGGGGCGCGCCACCTTGGCAGCTGTTTTATCCAAACAACCGCAAGCAGGTGGACCTCACCTTTGGAGCGTTTCAGCCCGTTTACGCGGAGTTTTACTGCCTGCTACACGCTGGCGCGACCCAGGCCAATGTCATTGAGCCGCTCTGCACCCGGCTGGTTTCAAGCTCGGAGTGGCAGAACCTAGAAATGCTCACGCAGCTCAGCATCAGCCGCCAAGACTTCCTCGTGGACGCCATCAACGAAATCTCCAACCTGTACCAGATGGTATGCAACGAACCGGTTGAAGAAATTCTGCTGACCCAGCCCAAATGTCGCTGCGGTTTTGCGCCGGAAGAAGCCAGCCGGTTGAGGCAGGCGGAGGAACGAGCGCTCAAGTTGGTGCGGCGTGGTCTAGAGATTCACCGTGAGATTCTGCGCAGTCAACGCGAGGAGATTCGGGAGCGGCTCAAACGTCGGCGACAGCAGGTGTCGCAGGAAACCATTCGCAAAATCGCCGCCTTGGTTGGGAATGACGAAATGCCGCTTCTCGATGATGACACCATCCGCGTTTTGAATGAGATTCTAACGGAATAATGCGCCGTTATAATGCGCTGTTGGCGTCACTCCTTGCATTGAGGCCGAACCTCACCGAAGCGCAGTAGCTATGGTTAAACTGGAGCCTACGTATCTCGGCAAACTTAACATGATCCTTGGCTCACGGTATATCACGCAAACAGATGACGATCGGGTGGAGTATCGCTACATTGCCTCGTGTGGTGAAAGTTATCTGTTTGAAGTCGTCGGCGACGACGTGTATATCGTAGCCCAAGGCGGGGACTTCGACGAATTTGAGGCGTACGCCCGTTATTTGGCCGAAGAGGTGTATCCTGCACGCCGCGCCGTCCTCAACGGCGGCGCTCAACCAGAAGCGTCAGCCGCGCCGCCGGTCGAAGTAGACACGCCGGCGGAGTGGGTGAGACGGCAAGAAAGCGAAGAACGGTATGAAGCTCATCACGGCGATCATCCGGCCGGAACGGCTGGCTGAGGTCAAAAATGCGCTTTTTCGCGTCGGCGTGACGGGTCTTTCCGTCAGCGGTGTGCGCGGACACGGCGGTGAGCCGGAGATTATTGAGTACGTCCGCGGCCAACGGATTGTGGTTGAGTTTACCGAGAAGGTGGAAGTGCGCATGGCGGTTTCTGAGCCGTTTGTGGAACCGGCTATCACCGCCATCCTGACGGCAGCCAGGACGGGCGCAGTCGGGGATGGGAAGATTTTCGTCCAGCCGCTGGAGCGTGTCATTCGCATCCGCACCGGTGAGGAAAATGAAGCTGCTTTGACGCCGCTGACGGCCGATGAGGTACAGGCACGCGCATTGCAAGAAGCATCGGCGACAACCCCCACCGACGTTGGTAACAAGCCCGTATGAACGACACTGGTGTTTCGTCCGGCGATACTGCTTGGCTTCTGGTCTCCGCCGCCTTGGTTTTCCTGATGACGCCGGGACTGGCGTTTTTTTACGGCGGATTGGTCAGCCGGCGGCATGTGCTCAACACCCTAATGATGACCTTTGGCGCGCTCTGCGTGGCGACGCTGATGTGGGTTTTAATCGGCTACTCGCTGGCGTTCTCGCCCGGCGGAGCAATCCTCGGCGGCACGGCCTGGGCCGGCTTTCAGGGCGTCGGCGGCGCACCCCAGACGGACTACGCCGGAACGGTACCGCATTTGGCTTTTGCGGCGTTTCAGGGGATGTTCGCCGCCATCACGCCGGCGCTTATTGCTGGTGCCGTCGTCGGGCGCATGGACTTTCGGGCCTACCTGCTGTTTGTGGCGGTATGGTGTATCGGCGTCTATGCCCCAGTTGCCCACTGGGTCTGGGGCCTTGGCGGGTGGATTCGGTCAGCCGGGGCGCTTGACTTCGCTGGCGGTACGGTCGTGCACATCACAGCTGGCGCGGCGGCCTTGGTCGCCGCCGCACTAGTTGGGGCGCGCACTGATGTCAAGCGGGCACCGCTGCGCCCGCACAATGTACCGTTCGTGCTTTTGGGTGCCGGGCTGCTGTGGTTCGGATGGTTTGGGTTCAATGCCGGTTCGGCGTTGACGGCGGGTGGTCTAGCCGGTCTTGCTCTTGTCACCACCCACGCTGGCGCGGCGGCGGCGGTTTTAGTGTGGTTGGGGATTGAGACATTTCGCACTGGCAAGGCCACTGCCGTAGGCGCGGCAACGGCGGTGGTGGTGGGGTTGGTTGGTGTGACGCCGGCGGCCGGTTTTGTCTCACCGCTAGCCGCTATGGCGATTGGCGGACTAACCGCAGCCGCGTGCTATGCTGCGATTCAGTGGCGCAGCCGCTTGAGCTTGGATGACACACTAGATGTCTTCGCCTGTCACGGCGTCGGCGGTATGTGCGGCGCACTGCTGACCGGCGTGTTCGCCCAACAGTCGCTCAATGAAGCGGGCGCAAACGGCTTGCTTGCCGGCAATCCAAAACTCTTGCTCACGCAGGCAATGGCCGTCGCAGCGACGTTGGCTTACACGCTCGTGATGACGTTCGTTCTGCTAAAGCTTGTGGGGTTGGTGATCCCGCTGCGGCTTTCTCCAACCCAAGAGCGCGAAGGTATTGACCGACACGCGCATGGCGAAGCCGCTTACCACGAGACCACCGGCGATGATCTCTTTGACCCGGCAGTGATGTGACCGCCAAATGGTGGCTCGTCTGTCGTTGGTGCAGCTAGGGGCGTTCTCGGAGGGTTCCTAGAGTTGTGGGCTTTCAGTCACCCGTCGGCCGTCATGCTGAGCGGGTAAGAAACGGCGGCTCCGGGTGCGGCGTTTGAAGGAGGTCCGGCGATGACGGCCAAACCACGGTATCTCCGACCGGCCATGCTTGGTTTGGCGCTGATGTGCGCCCTTGGCGCGGGCGTCCTGGTGGGACGGCACGGGCGGACGGTTTCTCAAGCTGCGCCTGCACCAACCGCTGATGCGCTAAGCTTGGCTTTCAGTCGGGTGGCGCAGATGGCTCGCCCAGCAGTCGTCAACATTCGTGCGGCGGGTCCGAGCTTGGCGCGCGGCCTGGGCGGCGCAACCGGTTCTGGGTTTATCATTGACCGCGAGGGGCATATTGTCACCAATCTGCATGTCGTCCAGAACGCCGCCCGACTAACGGTTCGGTTAGCGGACGGCAGGCAACTTCCAGCGCGGTTTGTCGCCGGCGACCCTGAAACCGATCTGGCGGTGCTCAAGCTCATTGGACGCGCCGATATTCAGCCGCTTACCTTCGGCGACTCCGACGCCCTACGGGTTGGGGAATGGGTAGTGGCGATTGGGAGTCCGTTCGGATTGGATCAAACCGTGACGACTGGCATCATTAGCGCCAAGGATCGCGTGACCGACCGGCGCAACACGCTGCAGCAGTTTCTGCAAACCGACGCCGCCATCAACTTTGGGAATTCCGGCGGCCCGCTGCTCAACTTGGCTGGTGAGGTCATCGGCGTCAATACGCAAATCGCCTCACGGGACGGTGGCTACAGCGGCATCGGATTCGCTTTGCCTTCGTCCACCGTCCGCGACGTGACCCGGCAACTTATCGAACGCGGCCAGGTCTCGCGCAGTCTGCTGGGCGTCTACATTGATCGCGTGACGCCACAGTATGCACGGGTTTATGGTCTGCCGGATGACCAAGGCGCGCTCATTCAGCACGTTGAGGAAGGCGGGGCAGCTTATACCGCTGGCTTGCGCAGCGGCGATGTCGTGGTCGAATACGCCGGTCGGCGGATCGGCAGTGATCGCGACCTGATCCGCGAGCTGGCGGCGACGCCCGGCGACACTACTGTTGAAGTGCGCTACTTCCGCAACGGGAAACCAGCTGTCGTGACCCTGCGCACCGAAGAACGCCTCTCGCCGCCAGTGCGGACAACACGCCCGCGCTTTGAGCGGCGCGGCGGCCCGTCTAGCGACGCACCGCCCGACGAACCGGAAACCATGCTCCGCCGACTGGGTTTGAATGTCGCCGACGCTTCGCCGCTGAAGCTGATGCAGTTCGGCGTAAAGGACCTCTACAGCGGGCAAGCCGGGGCGCTCATTACAGAAGTCAGCCCGGTCAGCCTTGCGGCCGAGAGCGGTTTGCAAGAGGGCATGCTCATCACAGCTGTCAACCGCCGTCCTGTCCGTACAGCGGAGGATTTTCTCACGGCGTTGGCGGATTTGCGTCCCGGCGACGACTTGGTGCTAGCCGTAAGCCGTCCGTTAGGACGCACGCCGCAAGGCGAACGTCGCGCCGTCACCAACTTCTTTTCGTTCACGTTGCCGTGACCCGATACGGCCATGCGTCCAACCAGGCAAGGAGACGTTCTGGGTAATCTGTCATGATCCCGTCTACGCCACACGCGAGAACTCGCTCAAAGTCGCTTGCTTCGTTGACCGTCCAAGTATTGACTTGCAACCCGCGCCGATGGGCGGCGGCGACCTTCGCTGCTGTCACCAGCGTGTGATGAGGATGGATGGCTTTGAGTTGCAGCAGGCGAGTGATGGGTAGGCGGCGCAAGTACCAAGGCGACTCTGGCCGGTAAAGGTAGGCCAGCGCAATGCGGGAGTCGGCTTGCTGAAGCCGCCACAGCACAAGTGGGTTAAACGAGGAAATCAAACAGCGCTCGCGTAGGCCGAAGCGGGCGACAAGCTGCACCACCGCCGCTTCTTCGCCATGGCTGTGGAAGCCGTCGTTTTTGATTTCGACGTTGACGAGTCTATCCGCCGGAAGCTGTGCGAATACTTCCTCCAGCGTCGGGATAGGTTCGCCGCTGAACTGCGAACTGTGCCATCCGCCAAAGTCAAACGTACGCAAAGCCTTGAGCGAAAGCTGACCAACGTAGCCTGCGCCGTTGGAGGTGCGATGAATAGTAGCGTCGTGGATGACCACCAACTCGCCCGACGCGCAACACCGCACATCCAGTTCGACGCCGTCGGCTCCGACAGCGAAAGCGTGCCTAAAGGCCGCGTGGGTGTTTTCCGGCGCCGTTCCTGCCGCGCCTCGGTGTCCGAAGATTAGGGGACGCGGCATACAGAAGCGACCGGCGCAAAAAGGTGAAAACCTGTTGCCAGCGGGGACCGACGGGTGTATAACTTGGTTAGTTCACATGCCCTGTGACGGCAGGGCTTGGGCGCTTAAGCGACCTAGGTAATTTCGTTTCCCTCCACGAGACGAAATCCGTCAACCCGCCTCGATCACAACGCGCTGTGAATCGGAAGCCTCCCTCCCAATTGGGAGGGAGGCTTCTTCCCCCTCTCAGAGGAACTTGTGTGTTGCTCCCCTGACGCTGTGTCTCAAGCGGCGGCTCGCGCCGGTCTGTCGTCGTGGATGTCCACCTGAATCAACCCATTCCGGTAGAGAGCGTAGCCGCTTGGCGTACTGGCGATGACGGATGGAATCCCCCGTTCGGCGAACCACCGTTGCCAGCGTTCCAAGTCTCGGTAGCCTTCGGACTTTTTACTCTTGACAAAGGTGGAAAAACGGTTTTCTTCGCAAATAACAACCTGTCCCATGGTTTTCACTTCCACTGTTTTACCCTCCAATGTTCAGTTCAGGAAGTTCCGGGGCCGCCATCGCCGCCACGGATACTTGGGCGGCGAGTCGTTCGGCGATGGACTGAAAGGCTTTGGCTTGCGTGCTCTGGGGGTGTCCGACGACGACCGGCACGCCGTTGTCGCCGCCTTCCCGGATTTCAATGCTCAAGGGAATCTCTCCGAGAAAAACTGTTCCGAACTGTTCGGCCATGTTTGCGCCCCCGCCCTTGCCGAAAATGTAAATCGGTTCAGGGATGTTTGGATGTGAGAAGTAACTCATATTTTCAACAATCCCGAAGATCGGGACGCCGACCTGCTTGAACATGTTGAACGCCTTGCGTACGTCGGCGAGCGCCACTTCCTGCGGCGTTGTCACCAGCACCGCGCCAGAGACTGGCACAAGCTGCGCCAGCGACAGTTGTACGTCACCCGTACCCGGCGGCATATCCACGATGAGGTAATCCAGTTCACCCCACTCAACATCCCGCAGGAACTGCTGAACGACGCCGTGCAACATCGGCCCACGCATAATCACTGGCTTGTCGCCCCGGTTAATCAGGCCGATAGACATAAACTTCACGCCGTGCGCTTCGCGCGGGATGATTTTGTTGCCCCGGACGCGCGGCTCTTCCACAACGCCCATCATGATGGGCACATTCGGGCCATATACATCCGTGTCCAGCAGCCCGACGCGCGCACCAGTTTGTGCAAGGGCGACCGCCAAATTAACGGCGACCGTGGACTTACCAACGCCGCCTTTACCAGAGCTGACGGCGATGATGTTTTTGACGCCGGGAATACCGGCTTTTTCGGGGACGCCGCGTCCCTGCGGTACTTGCGCTTCCATCTTGACCGTCACCTGCTTGACGCCGGGAATCGCTGCGACGACCGCCCGCGCCTGATGTTCGAGTTGCTCCTTGACCGGACACGCCGGCGTCGTCAGCACGAAGCGAAAAGCTACGTTGCCGTCCCGAATCTCGACATCTCGAATCATGCCGAGTGAGACGACATCCCGGTGGAGGTCCGGGTCCTCAACGGCGCGGAGAGCGTCCAGTACTTGCTGTTCCAGAATGCGCATCACGATGCCTCCCCCGAAGAAGCGGCTGCGGACGGTGGAAAGATTCGGTAGCCGCATGCGCTGTCGCCGTTGGCCATCCATTGCTCACGAACGACTTTGCCGCCCAGCAGGTTCTCGTAAAGTTGCCTTTCCTGCGCGCACAACTCGGAAAACGCCTTGGCGACATTGATCGTAGGGCAGTTGCGCTCGATGAGTCGGAACGAGCCGTCGGGGAGAGCTTCATACTCAGCAAGATAGCCACGCTCGATGAGGAACTCTGCGAGTTTTGCCACACGCGCTGGAAAATCGAGCGGCGTGAGGTGCGGCGCCAAGTGCCGCAGCACTTGCGCCGCCCGTGCGCTAATCACTCGTAGAACGCCTTCCTCCCCAAAGCACTCGCGGGTCATTTGCAGGAGTTCACAGGCCAGCGTGTCATAGCTGCGCGGAAACAGTTCCGCCGCCCGCGCCGTCAACGAGTAGTGGTAACTCGGACGACCGCGTCCCCGCGCCACCGTGCGGTAGGTTACGTAACCTTGTCGCTCAAGGATTTCCAAATGACGCCGCGTGCTGACGCGGGTCAGTCCAAGCGCCGCCGCCAGCGCCTCGCTCGTCATTTCACCGTGTTGCTTGAGGAGGCGTACGATGTCGTGGCGATGTTCCTTGAGTAGTGCCGCAAAGGTCGTCATACCCTGCCAAAGCATGCACGCCGTGGGGATTTTTGTCAATAAAAACGTTTTTATTTTTCTAAAACCTAGCCAAAAAGCCTCTGCAAGGCGGCGCGGAGCGAAAAGCGCCCTTCATAGAGCGCCTTACCGACAATACACCCTTCAACGACGCCTGTGGCGGCCAATGCCTGAAGGTCGGCAAGTGTGGCGACGCCGCCCGACGCGATGACACGTAGCCCGGTCGCCCGCGCCAGTTCCGCTGTTGCAGCTACATTGCCCCCAACGAGCATGCCGTCGCGGGTGATGTCGGTATAGACGATGCGCGTCACGCCTAGCGCCTGCACCCGTTGCGCGAGCTCTAGCGGCGTACACTCGCCGGCGACTTGCCAGCCGTGGGTAGCCACTCGTCCCTGCTTAGCGTCAACGCCGACCACGATGGCTTCCGCGCCGAAGCGCGTAATGAGTTCGGCGACCAGCGCTGGTTGTTCGACGGCGACGGTACCCAGGACGATGCGGTGGACGCCCAGCTCAAACAGCCGTGCAGCCGTCGCAAAACTACGAATGCCGCCGCCAAACTGGATGGGAATATCTACGCCACGGACGATGCGCGCTGTTGCCTGAAGATTATCCGTGTCGTCGTCGTCAAACGCGCCGTCGAGGTTGACAACATGCAGCCGCCGAGCGCCTTCGTCGCGCCACCGTTGGGCGACGGCAAGCGGGTCAGCGGCGTAGACCGTGGCGCTGTCTTTGTCGCCCTGCTGCAGCCGGACGCACTTACCCTGCCGGAGATCAATCGCCGGAATGACCTCAAACATCGCGGCGACTCAGTACTCAGCCAGCGCCGCCATCGCGCCAACCAAGTCGGAAATCTGCGGCAGGATATAATCCTCAACCTGCGGGGCGTAAGCGACAAACGTATCTAGTGCGCCAATGCGCCGCACTGGCGCGTCGAGATAATCGAAGAGTTCCTCGCCGATGCGGGCAGCGATTTCCGCGCCGTAGCCCCACGACAACGGCTCTTCGTGCGCGACGATGACCCGGTTGGTTTTCTTGACCGACGCTACAATCGCGCCCCAGTCGTAGGGCGACAGCGTGCGTAAATCAATGACCTCAACCGACACATCGTAGTCCCGCTCGACCTCCTTGGCAGCGACAAGCGCCTGCTGAACCAGCGCGCCATAGGTAATCACCGTCAAGTCGTCACCCTCTCGGACGACTTTGGCCTTGCCAAAGGGAATCATGTAGTCGGGACCCGGATAGACGCCTTTGTTGTAGGCCTGTCGGTACAGGTGTTTGTGTTCGAGAAAAATCACCGGGTCGTCGGCGCGGATAGCGGTTCGCAGCAGACCATTGGCGTCTTCGGCTGTCGAGGGGAAAACGACGCGCAACCCCGGAATATGCGTAAAGAGCGCTTCACCTGATTGACTGTGATAAATCGCGCCGCCTTTGAGGTAGCCGCCGATGGGGACGCGCACGACGACCGGACACTTGAATGCGCCGTTGGAACGCCATCGTAGCAAGGCCAGCTCGTTGCGCAGCTGCATGTAGGCGGGCCAGATGTAGTCAAAAAACTGAATCTCCACCACCGGCTTGAAGCCAGCCGTCGCCAATCCAATGGCGCGGCCGATGATGTTGGCTTCGGCAAGCGGTGAGTTGTAAACGCGGTCGCCGCCGTACAGCCGTTGGAGGTTGTGCGTAACTTTGAAAACGCCGCCTTTGCCCTTGACTTCCTTGAGATTTTCCTCGCGGCTGGCGTCAGCGACATCTTCGCCAAACACCAGAATGCGTGGATCGCGGGCCATTTCGTCGCGCAGACAGGCGTTGAGCAAATCCACCATAGTAGCCGGTGCGCCCTCATGGTGCGTTCGCGGGCTATCGAAGGCGGGCGAAGTCGGGTCTACATCTGGCGAATAGACGTAGAGGGTCGCTGTTTCCGGCGCCGGCTGCGGACTGGACAGGGCTTCATCGGCGGCGGCGTTAACTTCACGTTCTACGTCAGCGCGCAACGCCGCTAACTCCTCCTGCGTAGCGATGCCCTCACGCAGGAGAAAGTCGGCGAATGTCACCAGCGGGTCACGCCGCGCGTCGCTTTCGCGTTCCTCCAGAGTGCGGTAGAGCCGTTCATCATCAGAAAGCGAATGCGAGTAGAGACGGATGACATGAGCATGAACAAGCGCCGGCCCGCGTCGTTCGCGGACATAGGCTACCGCCATCTGCATTGTTTGGTAGCTGGCCAGCAAATCCGTACCGTCTACTTCCAGCACAAGGAGATTAGGGTAGCCACGTACCAGACGCGAAATACTTCCGCCAGCCGTCTGCACCTCGACTGGGACGGAAATTGCATAGCCGTTGTCCTCAATCAGGTAAACGACCGGCAGTTTGAGATTGCAGGCCGTATTGAGCGACTCGAAAAACTCACCTTCGCTGGTCGCGCCTTCGCCGGCCGAGCAGTACACAACGGCGTCTGGCGGAAACTGACGACCGAGAACAGCAGGGTCGAGATTCAAACGCGCTTGTCGGTACATTGCCTCGGCGAAGCCAACAGCTTGCAGAAACTGCGTGCCAGTGCAACTTGATTTGGAGACGATATTGAGCGCTTTGTGTCCCCAGTGGGAGGGCATTTGGCGGCCACCGGAGTTAGGGTCGTCCGCCGCCCCCACCGCCGCCAGCAACATCTCGCGCGGCGTCATACCGAGTTCGAGACAGAGGGCGCGGTCGCGGTAGTAGGCATAAAACCAGTCATAGGCGGGACGTAGGACGCGCCCAGCCGCAACGAGAACAGCTTCGTGGCCGGCGCCGCTGATTTGGAAAAAAACCTTATTTTGTCCCTTGAGCTGGATTTCCTTGTCGTCAAGACGGCGCGACAGCACCATCGTGCGGTACATCGCCATCAAGTCCGCCGGCTCTAGACCGGCGTACGTCTGGTGCAGAACAGGCTGGGGCTGCACGAAACGAATCTCCTTTCGGAAAAAGTGAGCGCGTCAGGCGCGCGCCGCGCCGCCAGACGACGGTGCAGAAAGCTTCTTTTGTGGTCTGTCACGCGCCGTTTTTCAAGTCTAAAGTGGAAACCGCCCCCCAACCAACAATCGGGGCGGCGGACAAACGTGAGGGAGGCGTAGGTCAGTGGCGGCAGGTTGGGCAGGTGTGAACCAGCCGGTGGTTGGTCAAGTTCGCACCGGCGACGAACAACGCGCCGGCAACCATGCCGGAGGCTTCAAGCGATGAGCCTTCATCCGCAACTAACTTAGCGGTGAGAATAAGAGCCAAACCAACCCCAAACAGAGCCAGTGGTTGCCACCGACGATGCCGGTGATGATAGCTTGGCCACAGTGTCAGGAATCCAACCGTCCCGGTAAAGCCGATCAGCGACCACTCCAACCACGGTTCGGTTAGCAAACCCAACCCAAGCAGCGGAAGGATGCCGATGAGAACTGGCGTCGCCAAGCAATGGATGGCGCAAATGAGTGAGGCGGCGGCGGCGATCCAGTTAAGACGCTCCAACCAGGACGCTTGGCTGGCGGTTTGGGGCACTGACGTGTCGGGCACTGGCAAGTTCCGCCCTAGCAAAGAAAATTATTGTTTGCAGGCGTCCACTATACGCCTGCGCCCCCGCCGTGACAATCTGCACCGCCGAAGTCGGCTGCCGCCCCACAGTCTAGCCCCTGCATTGATGCACAGCGCCCCAAAACCCTGTGTTCCCCGCCTGACGCTTATCACAACAAGCTCGACAAGGAGCGAGGAGGGAAATCACCTTTGATTTCGCCACAATGACAGGCGCGGCGACAACGACTGGCTGAACGCTGGGGACGCCCGCTGGTTGGGTGGGCGGTCTGAAGTCAGGACGGTTGCAGCTTCCCAGCGCGACGTTGGCTGCGCGTTTCGGTCAAAGCCGTTGTCTGGATGACTCCACCAAGCGGATAGGCGTTCCCGTGGATGTAAACCACCGCCGTAATAACAGCGACTGATAGGAGCAAGAACCAATGGCGACTTCCCCCGGTCTCCGTTGTAGCCGGTGCGGAGTAAACGCACATGAGAAGCACATGACGAAGTACGTCACGCAACCTACGTGACTTGCGCCGCAATTGTGGCGCAAGTCACGTGTTCGAGCCGGTGAACTCAAGCTGACGCCTGAACGCAGCGAACCGATCGCCAGAGCTTATTGTCAAGAGTTACTAGTGGTTATTCTTCCCCTAGCCTGAGTGCGCGGAAGTCGGCGCGCAAGCTGAAAGGCTGGCGGCGGTTCTTCACGTACGCTCTGAGTCAGCTGCTTTGTGCTGAACCTTAGCTCTGAGCCGCGCCTCAACAATCGGCGGCACAAACTGTCCGACTGACCGTCCCAGAAAGAAAATTTCCTTGATCAGCCGTGAGCTGACAAAGCTGTAGGTGTCCGCCGACATCAGAAAGACCGTCTCAATGTCAGGCTGCATATGGCGGTTCATCTGCGCCATTTGCAGTTCGTACTCATAATCCGAGACGGCGCGCAATCCACGCACGATGCAGTTCGCTCGCTTGCGTTTGGCAAAATCCACAAGCAGGCCGTCAAAGCTATCCACTTCGATGCACGTGCCGGTGGCCTCGGCCAGCGGCGCGGTGACCTGCTTGATCATTTCAATGCGTTCTGCGACGGTGAACAGTGGATTTTTCTGCTCATTGTTGAGAACGCCGACGGTGATGTGATCAAAGAGCGTACAGCCCCGACGAATGATGTCGAGATGTCCGTTGGTGATAGGGTCGAACGACCCCGGATATACGGCACGGCACACAGCGCGCGCTCCTTTCAGACAGTCGTCGTAAAGCGTATGTTCGGTTTGGTTGGCGACCAGGCCTATGCCAAAACTCTACCGTGACGTTGCAGGAATGTCGAATCTCTGTAACCGCCCGGTCATTCCGCTGCCGTCTGGCGCAGCACTCGGTCGGCGACGGCGCGCGCCTCCTCTGGGAAACACAGCCGACGCAAACGATAAGGGCGCAGACCAGCGACGGCGCTGGAAACTTCAGAAATCTCACGCAGGCACGGCTGTGTCCGTCCGTCTTCCACGATGATCCGGCGGTCGGGGGCGTCCGGCGTGTAGGGGCCAAAGTACGGTACATCCTGCGCGTCGTCTTCTAGCAAGTAACTCTCCGGGTCAAGTCCACGTGCGTGTAGCGCCTCGGCAAGCGCCGTGCGGAGGTCGTCCAACCGGTCGGGTGCAAAGTCTGAAACGTCAAGTGATTTGAAGAGTCGCCGATTGAGGAATCGCTGCGCCAGATCGGACAACGTCGGATCGGGGTCATGTCGCCACTGCTTGATGTGGAACAGGACATCGGCGTCGTCAAGGCTCAGGTATTCCAGCGGCGTCAACGGGCGCATCGTCAGGAGTTTGTCCATTGCAGAGTCCGGCAGACGAAAAACCAGCGCCCCAGCCGCCGCCAACGTCACAGCCCGTCGAAACATCGCCACCAACATGTTTTCAGCGGCGCGCAGCGCATGGTGGAAATACACCCGCCGGAACATGTGATAACGGGCAAACAGATATTCCTCGACGGCAAGGACGCCGCGTGCGCGGACAATGAGCCGGCCGTCGCCGTCCACCGCGAGGGCGTTCAGAATCCACGGCAGGTCATAGCGGCCGTAACTGACGCCGGTCATCAAACTATCGCGCAGCAGGTAGTCAAATCGGTCGCAATCAAGCTGCGATGAAACTAGCTGCGCAATGAATCGCGGCTGAAACTTGCCCGCCATCAGCGCGGCGAGTTTTTCCGGCAACGCTGGGTCGTAAGCGACCAGAATGGCGTGAACCGCTGTCTCCGGCGCACACAAAATGCGCGTCGTCCAGTCTTCGTGACGCTGATGGAGCACTTTCTCCATCACGTGCGAAAATGGGCCGTGACCGAGGTCGTGTAGCAGCGCCGCCGCCCGGGCCTGGAGGCGGGTTTCCGCGTCCAACGCGACGCCGCTCCGTTGCAGGGCGTCAAGCGCCAGCGTCATCGTGTGCATCACGCCCAAGCTATGGGCGAAGCGACTGTGTTCCGCACCTTGAAAAGCGACGCAGGCCAACCCTAGCTGGCGAATCCGGCGCAGGCGCTGCATCTCCGGCGCGTCAATGAGCGCCATCAACAAAGCGTCCCCCGACGATTCGCGCTCCAAAGTGATGATGCCGTGAACCGGGTCGCTGTAGCGGCGCGGCGGCACGGTGATGCTCTCCTTTTCGCGCCCTCAGCCGGCGCTTAGTAGTCAAAGCCGTTTTTCCGAATCCTAATCATTGGCTCGCCCTCGCTGGTCACCTTGCCGGCGACGACCTCCCCTAAAAACAGAATATGGTCGCCGGCGGTGACTTCCTGCCGCAGGACGCAATCGAGATACGCCAGCGCCTCCGGGATGACCGGTACGCCAGTCACAGCCGGCTCATGCGCAATGCCCTCAAACGCCGGCTCATCTAAAGCGAACCCCTTAGCGAAGTGCGCGACCAGTTTACCGTTCTGCTTATGGCAGACATTGACGGCGAACGCGCCGCTTTCTCGCAGACGGGTCAGAATGGGGCGTCCCTGCCGAATGGCCGCCATCACCATCGGAGGATGGAAGCTCACCTGTTTGATGAACGACGCCAGCATACCGGTGGCCTTTGCGCCCGCGCCGGTGGTCAGAATAAAAATGCCACTGGAAATACGTCCCAGCGCCGCCCCGATGGCTTCCATATCGGTCGTCTGAAGGGTCTCGGTCATAAGGGTGCAGTCTCCTCACAGGTCGGAAAACATCGAGAAAAGACGCGGTGAATTCAACCGCGACAAGATTTTCATTGTGCGCCGTGGCGTGGATTGAGTACGCTAGGGGCACCATGCCCTGACGATTATCGTTTCAAACGGCGTCCCCGACACAACCCAAAATCGCATCCGGCTCGCCGCCATGGCTGCGCCGGTTCTCATTGCGGCGCTGGCAGAGGCGATGGCCAGTTTCCTGTGCGAGGTACGCAGCTGTTATGAGCGAAACCACTGCCCTTCCCCCCGTCACCGAACGTGGCTTCATCAACCTAATGATCACCGGCTATGTTTATCCGATGACGATGCTGCCGGTGACGCCGCTGCTGGGCATTTACCGCTCCGGCAAGGAAACGTATCGCTTCCTTGAAGGGACGCTGTTTGGCAGCAACGACTTGGTTCGGATCGGCGTCACCATTTTGGCGACACCCTTTGTCGCGCTGTTTATGCTCTGGCCCTTTGGCATCCTTGAAGGCACAGAGCTGATTTCCGACCAAGTGGCGCGACTCGGACTCGACAAAGCCGTGGAGAGAACTATTCAAGGCGTTGCCGACACCGTTTTTGGCACAATTGGCTCGTTGCTTCCGAAAGAGTAAAAGCCAACAACCGACCCGCTATCACCCCGGTGTCAACCGTCAGGCGCGCGCCGGGGTACGGCGGCGGGCGCGAACCGCTTGCGCCAGTTCTTCCAGTAGTTTCGTCGTTTCCTCCCAACCAATACAGGCGTCCGTAATGCTCTGTCCGTACACCAGCGGCTGTCCGGGGACGTAGTTCTGTCTGCCCTCAACCAGGTGACTTTCCAGCATCGTGCCAATGATGGCGCGATTACCCTCAGCGACCTGCGCCATGACGCTGCGGCAGACGATAGGCTGCCGCCGGTAATCCTTGCCTGAGTTGGCGTGACTACAATCAATCATAATGCGCGCCGGCAGCCCGGCGTTTTCCATCAAACGCACCGCTTCGGCGACGTGGTGCGGGTCGTAATTCGGCGTCCGGCCGCCGCGCAGGATGATGTGGCAGTCAGGGTTGCCGGTCGTGCGAAATAGCGCCGAACGGCCCTCTTTCGTGTGCGACAGAAAAGCGTGCGGCTCACGCGCCGAGCGAACAGCGTCCACAGCAATCTGAATCGTTCCACCGGTTCCGTTTTTGAAACCTACTGGGCAGGACAAGCCCGAAGCCAGCTCACGGTGCGATTGGCTTTCCGTCGTCCGCGCGCCGATCGCACCCCAACTGACCAACTCCGCCGTGTACTGCGGCGAAATCAAATCCACAAACTCACTACCGGCCGGCACGCCCATTTCGGACAACGTCACCAACAGTTGCCGCGCCAGACGTAAACCGCGCTGCACATTGAACGTTCCATTGAGGTCAGGATCGTTGACCAGTCCCTTCCAGCCAATGGTCGTCCGGGGTTTTTCAAAGTACACCCGCATCGTCAGCACAAGGTCGTCAGCGTACGTCTCACAAAGCGGACGCAGTCGCTCCGCATACTCCAGCGCCGCCTGTGGGTCGTGAATTGAGCACGGGCCGACGACGACCAGCAGCCGGTCGTCCTCGCGGCGTAAAATCCGCTTGATAGCCTCCCGTGTGTAATAGACCGTTGCGGCGCCCTTGGGCGTGATAGGCAGTTCTTTCCGAAGTTCGTTGGGGGTTGGAATCGGCTCAAAAGCTTGAATGCGAACGTCGTCAATCGCGTAGTCCATGGGACAAAACAACCCCGCACAAACGCCATAGGGGGGAAGTCAGACTTACACAACCGAATTGTCGGCGTAAACAACGCATAGCAGTTACGGCCCTTCATTGGCAACCGATATGGCGGCGCGGCGCAGCCATTGCTCGTACACCCGGCGGCGCGGCAGGCCGTAGTGTTGCGCCGTCTGCTTGATCGCTTCCGTGGCGCTTAGCCCTTCCTCGTCCATCCGACGGGCGATCTCGGCCACAAGCGTGGCGTCGTCCGGCGGCAGCGGCGCGGCGGTGGTTTTCCCAGCGATCAGCACAACGATTTCCCCGCGCGGCGTTTCCGTCTCAAAGTGATCCCTTAGAGACGCTAGCGTACCGCGCACGTAGGTTTCGTGCAGTTTGGTCAGTTCACGCGCTACAACAGCCGGCCGGTCGCCCAACAGCGCGTAGGCGTCGTGCAGGAACGCTGGCAGCCGATGCGGGGCCTCGTAAAACACCAGCGTCACCGGCTCGTCCGCCAGTTCGGCCAGCGCCGTGCGCCGCGCATTGGCTTTGGGAGGAAGAAAGCCGACGAAACGAAAGCCGTCCGTTGGCAGGCCTGCCGCGCTCAGCGCTGTGACGGCCGCACAAGCGCCAGGGAGGGCGATGACCGCTATATTCTCGGCAATCGCCGCTTGCACTAGATAAGCACCCGGATCAGAAACCACCGGCGTCCCGGCGTCGCTGACGAGCGCCACTGTTTCGCCCCGGCGCAGGCGCTCCAGCAACTCGCGCGTTCGGGCGCGCTCATTGTGTTCGTGGTAGCTCACCAACGGCGTTGAAACGCTGTAGTGCGCCAATAACTGGCGCGTGCGGCGTGTGTCCTCGCAAGCGATGAGGTCGGCTTCACGCAAAACCCGCACGGCGCGGTAGGTGATGTCCTCCAGATTACCAATCGGCGTTGGGACGAGGTAGAGCGGCATTGCCGTTACTCGCGCAAGAAACGCTTCGCCAGTCGGTTGAATTGGTCGGCGTGTTCGTCATGTGGCAGCAGGGCGCAGGCGTCAAAGAGCGTCAGCTGCGCATCCGGCTTCCGCGCTAAAAAATCCTCCGCCTGTCGCGCCGGGGTGGTGCGCGCGTCTTTCCCCCAAACCAGTTGCACCGGCATGGTCAAACGCCCAAAGAGCAGGCTGACATTACAGTTCGCCATGCCGGTCAAAAAGGCGATGGGCGCGTACTTAGCGTTTTTCGCTCGCATCGTCCGGTAAAGATAATCCTCGTATTCGCGTGAAAAGTTGCGCGGATTGTGAAACCCCTGCGTCGTCATGAAGTACCGGATGGCGGCGCGCGTCCTGAGCAGCCCGAACACCAGCGTCCCAACCGGCGAAAACAGAATACTGCGCGCCAGCCGCCGCCAGCGCGTCGGGCGCTCATCCGCCAGCGCGCGAATCCCGGTCGGCGCAATCAGGATCAACTTCCGAAACAGCTCCGGCGCAAGACTTGCCGCACGAATGACGTACGCCGCGCCCAGCGAACTTGCGATGACATGGCAGGCCGTACCGATCCGTTCGCGGCAAAAATCGAGGATGAAGTCAACGTACAGGGCGGCTGTGTAGTCCATCCGCCGCCGCTCCGAAGCCCCGAAACCAGGTAAGTCCGGGGCGACGACATCAAAAGCGTCTTCCAGCCCCAGAAAGACTTTGCGCATTTCGTAGGCGGACGCCGCCGCATTGAGGCCGTGAATGAGCAGCACCGGGTCGCCGTCCCCACGCCGGGCGTAGTGAATGCGCTGACCGCGCCACAACCAGACGGAAGTCGGCGCATGCACAGGCGGCTCGGCTAGAGATGACATACTGCGCGCTACTTCAGTCGGTCGAACTCGGCGTCATCTATCTCGAAGTTGGTCAAGATTTTCTGTACGTCGTCATGATCGTCGAGGGCTTCGTACAGCTTGAGCATCTGTTGCGCATCCTTACCTTCAAGCCTGACGTAGGTTTTGGGGACGCGCGTTAGGTCGGCGGAAACAGTAGGAATGTTTGCCGCCTTCAGCGCCGCCAAAACCGCGTCGAAGGCTTCCGGTTGGGTTTGAATTTCCCAGTATTCGTCCAGATCGCGCATGTCTTCCGCACCAGCCCCAACAGCGATCTCGAACAGTTCTTCCTCCGATTTGACGCTCTTCTCAACCGTGATGACGCCTTTAGGCTCAAAGAGCCAACTGACGCTGCCGGTTTCGCCTAAGTTGCCGCCGTTTTTAGCAAACAAATGCCGGAGCTCGCTGACCGTACGATTGCGGTTGTCGGTCGCCGCCTCAATCAAGATGGCGACACCGGCGGGGCCATAACCTTCGTAGATGATTTCTTCGTATGTAGCGCCTTCGATTTCGCCGGTCCCACGTTTGATGGCCCGCTCAATCGTGTCGTTCGGAATGTTCTCGGCTTTGGCGTCGGCGATGGCCTTGCGCAAACGCGGATTGCCGGCCGGATCGCCGCCGCCAACCCGCGCCGCCACCGTCAGCTCCTTAACCAACCGCGTTGTAATCTTGCCGCGTTTGGCGTCCAGCGCGCTTTTCTTGTGCTTGATGGTGTGCCATTTACTGTGACCGGACATGACGTTTGGGTTCCCTCAGCCAGGCAAGTGTCAAAACTCGTCAAGTTTTTCAAACCAACTGACGCCCGTGACTCTACCACAGGGGGCGGGAGCGGCGCGTCTTGCAGCCCGGGAGCAAATCGGCGACTGCACCAACGTGATTGGTCAGTGCGTCAGGCGTAGGCGTCGCGCCCGTCCCTGCCGGAACTCACGTTTGCGGTTGGAAATAGGGCGGCAGGTGGTACTTTTCGTCCGGCGCTAACGGCTGGCGGCTACCGCTGTGTTTGGCGGCGGCGGTCGCCGCCTTTTCCGTGTAGCGTTCACGGATTTGTAGAATCTTGGGGAGAATCTTCTTGAACGTTTCGACTAGGTAGGGATCAAAGTGCTTTCCGCTCTGACGCTCTAGTTCAGCGATGACATCCTCAACAGGCCAAGCTTGTTTGTAAGGGCGTTCGGTCGTCAGGGCGTCAAACACGTCACACAGCGCCACAATCCGTCCGACAATCGGGATGTCTTCGCCCTTGAGGCCGCGCGGATAACCGGAGCCGTCCCATTTCTCGTGATGTGAGAGGGCGATTTCCATCGCCATTTGCATCAACGGCGAGTTGGAGCCGCTCAGCAACTCCGCTCCGATGGTGGCATGGGATTTCATGACTTCCCACTCTTCGGGCGTGAGCTGGCCTTCCTTGAGGAGAATTCGGTCAGGAATACCGATTTTCCCAATGTCGTGCATTGGGCTGGCATGCAGCAGCATTTCACAGGCTTCTTCGTCCCAACCGATGGCCCGGGCCAGTTCGGCGCAGTAGTGGCTCATCCGAATGACGTGCATGCCAGTCACGTTGTCACGGTATTCCGCCGCCCGCCCCAACCGACGGACGATTTCCAACTGGGTCTCCCGAAGCTGCTGGGTTCGCTCGCGGACCTTTTCTTCAAGCCGTCGGTTTTGTTCGCGGACATCGTTGTGCAATAGCCGCACCTCAATCATGTTGCGGATGCGCGTCAGCGCTTCGACGTGCTCGAAAGGCTTGCTTAGGAAATCACGCGCACCGGCTTCCAGCGCCCGCAGTCGTGTCGCGTGGTCAGGAAGCCCGGTTAGAACCAGTACCGGAATGTAGGAATCCCGCTCGATTTCGCGCAGGTCTTCCATGACTTGGAAGCCGTCGCGGTGCGGCATGTGGAGGTCGAGCAGCACCAAGTCAGGTGACAGTTCTCGGTAGAGTCGCGCGACTTGACGGGAATCGGTGGTGCTGTAAACGTTCCGATACCCAGCCTCCGCCAAGAGATTCTCCAGCAGTTTGATGTTTAGTTCGAGATCGTCAACCACAAGAATCTTGGCGTTTCGAATGCGGGCGTCATCCATGGCTTTTAGGGCTCAGTAAGATTAGGGCTCAGTGAGAAACATACATCGGCGTTCCGCGCGCGCCGGACGGGGCCGCTTGTTGCGCAGGCCTTTAGTTGAAGCGGAGTGTGAAGGGCAGCCGGGCGTAGACGCCCAGCGGGTCATTGAGCGCGGCCAGCGCTGCCGCCTCAGTCCAGATCCGCTCTAATTCACGCTGGAGCGGCCCTTGCGCCAACCGGTCAGGCTCCTCATCCGCCAGGAGCTTGGCAAGCTGTTCTGCCAAGTTGCGGCGCTTGGGGTACTCTGCAATCTTCCAATCCGCGCCCAACTTAGCCGCCTCAGCCGCCGCCCGGATAGCCGCTTCCAAACCGCCAAATTCATCTACCAGCCCCAGCCGCTTGGCTTCCGCGCCTGACCACACACGCCCCTGAGCGATCTCTTGCACGGCTTCCTTCGAGAGCTTGCGGGCCTCGGCCACGCGCGTCAGGAATTCATCGTAAATCCGATCGACGTTGGCTTGGATGAGCTTGAGTTCTTCCTCAGTCTTGGGGCGCGTAATCGTTCCCAAATCAGCGTAGCGGTTGGTTTTGGTTGTGTCCCACGTCACGCCGTAGTCGGCGGCCAGCTTTTGGATGTTCGGCAGGATGCCGAAGACGCCGATCGAGCCGGTAATCGTGTTAGGCGCAGCAAAGATTTTGTCGCTGGCGGTTGAAATCCAGTAACCGCCGGACGCCGCGACACTGCCCATCGAGATGATGACGGGTTTGCCAGCGGCGCGCGTTTCGGCCAGTTCGCGCCGAATCACTTCGGAAGCCAAGGCGCTGCCGCCGGGGCTATTGACGCGCAGCACGATGGCTTTGATGGCCCGGTCTTGGCGCAACTTGCGCAGTTCTTTGGCGAGCCGGTCGCCGCCGATTTGCCCGTCGTTGCCCTGTCCATCCACAATCTCGCCTTCGGCGTAAACGACGGCGATGATATTGCGGGAGGTGCGTTCCAAGCCCAGCGAGCGACGCGACACCCGCGCATAACTTGTCAGGTTCACTTGCCGAAACGGGGCGTCCTGCCCAACTTCCGTCACCTTACGCAGTTCGGTCAGCACTTGATCAAAGTAGGCGGTCTGATCCGCCAACTTGGCCGCTACGGCGTCTTCTCCGGTCAGGATGGCTTTTTCGTTCGCCAGCCGTTGCAGGTCGTCGGGCGTCAGTTGGCGGGTCGGGGCGACGCTGGCGACAAACTCGCTCCATACATCGTCCAGCAGCTTCTGGGTCTGCTCACGGCTTTCAGGACTCATCTTGTCGAGGATCAGCGGCTCGACGGCCGATTTGTATTTGCCGACCCGCGTGACCTGAACACCTACGCCGTACTTCTTGAGCGCCTCGCCCAGGAACATCACTTCCGAGGCGAGACCGTTCATTTCTATTGAGCCGAAGGGATTGAGGAAAATCTTGTCCGCTACGGACGCCAAGTAGTAGTCCCGTTCACTATAGGTCTCATTGTAGGCATAGATAGGCTTTCCGGCGGCCTTGAAGCGCAGCAACGCCTCACGGATTTCACGCAGCGCGGCGAAACCGGAGCCGTAACCTTCGCTTTGCAGGTTCCCGTGCAGGTAAAGCCCGACAATCCGCTTGTCGGCGGCGGCTTTGTCGAGGCAGTCCAGGGCGGTGCTCAGGGGGAGAATCCGCCCGCTGCCGCCGCGCAAAAAGCGCTGCACATCGATGTTGCGCCCATCTTCGCTGGGCGCAACATCGGAAATTGTTGTTGAGAGGTCAAAGACGAGGATGGTTTTGTCGCGTACGTCAGGCTCGACTCCCCGCCCGCCTGACAGGGACACAATCGAGGCCAGCAACAAGAGAACGCCGCCCAGCAGAATACCGAAAAAGATAACGGTACCAGTCAGGCTGGCAAAGACGTACTTCAGAAACTCCCGCATAACCGCGCCCGCTTTCCAACACTGTCCGCCGCCTGTTGTCGTGACGGGACGAACAGCGCAAGTTTTGAATCGTTTTTGTTGTCGCGCCTAACTATACACGCTGCCTCAGCGTTGCCGAACATAAGTCGCCAGACGCGCATAGACATCGCGCAGCGTGTCCGGCGGCGGCAAGAAGACAATGCGGAAGTAACCAGCATAGGGGTCGAGGCCGAAGCCGGAGCCGTGGACAAACAGTACGCCCGTCGCACGTAAAAGCGCCAGAACAAACGCTTCGTCTGTCTGTCCCTTGAGGTCCTCAACCTGTCCCATAGCGTAGAAGGCCGCCTGTGGCGCCACGCAGTTCAAGCCGGGGATGGCGTTGAGCGCTTCAACGGTGATCGCGGCCCGGAGCTTCATTTCCTCAACCAGCCCTGGCAGGTGAGATTGGTCGGCGAGCGCCGCCGGCAACGCCTGCTGGGTCGGCAGCGGGCTGCAAATGCGCGCCTCGGCGATTTTGCGGACGGCGGCGATGACATCGCCGAACCGTTGTGTATTCGTGTAGGTCATCCAGCCGACTCGCCAGCCGGGGACAAGGTGTGACTTTGAGAGACTTTCCAGCGTAACGACCGGCACATCCATCCCGGCGGCCAGCTGCGCCATTGGCGGCGGCGGCGGCCCATAGGTCAACCGGTAGTAAACCTCGTCCGCAATGACGACAAGCCGGTGTTCTTCGGCAATGGTGAGGAGTTCCAACAGCAGCCGGGCGTCATAGACCGAGCCGCAGGGATTGTTTGGGTTGATGATGACGATGGCGCGCGTTCGGGGTGTGATCTTGGCGCGGATTTCGTCCGGGTCGGGCGTCCAGCCCTGCGCCGGATCAAGCCGGTAGTAGTTTTCACGCGCGCCCAGCTTGGCGATGATCGCCGTATAGAGCGGATAGGTCGGGCAAGGTGTCAGTACATCGTCGCCCGGCTCCAGCAGCGCGCTGAGCAGCATGTCCGCCGCTTCAGACGCGCCGGAACTGATCACAACATCATCCGGCGACAGGTACACGCCGCGCGCTTCGGCGTCACGGACGACGGCTTCACGCGCCGCGAGTGTCCCGACCGACGGCGCGTAGCCGTTGTGGCCGTCGCGGGCGGCGCGCGCCAAGGCTTCCGTCAGGGCAGCTGGCGGTTGGAAGCCGTAAAGCACTGGATCGCCAATGTTCAGGTATAGCACCGGCCGCCCTTCGGCTTCGACGGCTTTGGCGGCCGCGACGATATTGCGAATCGCATAGTTGTAGTTCTTCGTCCGTTCGGCGGGACGAAACGGCGCAGGACTGGTCATACAAAGCCTTTCCTCGGCGCGGAAAGGCCGTCGGCGGGCCTTTCTACCGAATCCCTGTGAGTCGTTGACGAAACGGCTAGGTTGTAGCGGAATCCGGTCCCACTCGCAATCGGCGTGCGGGTCACCGTGTCAGGCTGAGTGGGGAAGGGACGGCGTCGTCTCCGCCGTCCCCAATGAACAGGGCTATACGCTAAGTGTGCTCTCAATCTGCGTCAGCTTGCTATGTCTGCTTGTGCCGGCCCGCGCCAAGTCGCCGTGTCCTTTTGATCGCTAACAGGCAGGGGCAGTGGCGACCTTCATCGGGGCGCACGTGACCTCCGTTATGTTGACACAGCAGCTCAGGGCAGCGTGAACTCGAAAAGCTTTTCCGGCAGCGATGGGTTTTCAACGATGTTCGAGAACAGAAAATCATCGCGGCCACCGGAAGCGCTCAACAGCGAAATGCGCGCCAACTCGAAGGTCGTCGGGTGGCACTCTGCCAACACCGCCGTGACCGTTTCAAGGCGTTCGCGCGGCGTCAGGCGCAGTACCACGTAGCCGGCTCGAACCGGCGGCTCAGCCGCCAGCTCCACCTGACTGAACAGCCGCGCCGCGCGCTGGTCACCCAGCAGGAACAAAAACGGCGTCCGAGGGTCGCGGCTGGCGCGTACCGGCTCAACCACGTATCGCCCACGGGCGGCGCTGTAAAAGTAGGTTTGCTTGCCGTCGCAGATGAACTGCTTGACGTTGGGCGCGGCGTAGTCCCACCGCATACGTCCATTGCGCCGAAGCGCCAGTTTGCCTTGCTCGCGGAGGGTTTGGCGGCCCTGATGAATCTGCGTGAAATCCGCCGTCAGCGCCGTTAGGCGTCCGTACCGCCGGAGCACACCAGCGAAAACGGCGCGGGCGTCCACGCTTGCGCCGGCAGCGCATCCCGAAACCGGTCGGACGACTGGTACGCCTAATAATCCGCCCCCGGCAAGCAGGAACCAACCCAGAAACCGTCGCCGTGCGAGGCGCGACGGGTTACTTCTTGCGCTTGCCATCACCGCCTCCCGGCTCGACATAGCTCCGGCGGTACTGAAGCTCCAACCGCTTGTTGTCCGGTTTGCCGTCGCCGTCAATGTCTACCAGCACCTCAATCTTCCGGCGCTTGCCCTCCCGGCGTGGATTGGTCGGTTCATAGCCGATGCTATACTGGCTGCGCAGCAGCGCATCTATCGAGCGCAGGGTGGTGGGCAGTTCGCCGACAAATGTCACCGGGAAGTAGCGTCCGCCGGAGCTTTCGGCGAAGGTGCGCAGCGTGTTGAACGCTTGAAGAAATGTGAGATTGGCTTCCGGGGACAGCAGCGGGTCATTGAGCTTGTAAAACAGATTACCGATGCCAATGCAGTAGATGGGCACGCCAGCGTTCTCGACGATTTTGCGTGCTTGGTCGTAGTTGATGCGGCTGAAGGTGTCAATCCCCAGCGCGATAAGTAAAATCGCCGTCCGCCCCTGCACTTCCTCCAGTCCGGTGTAGTCCTCGCCGTCAAGTTTGCCGCCCTTGATGACGAATTTGAGCGCGTCAAAGAGATTGCTTTCGGTAAACGCCGGAAAGTTTCGGTATAGCAGCGCGATGCTTGACCGCAGCACCGCCGGGTCGTTGGTGAAGTCAGTCAGGACCTTGGGGCGAATGTCGAAAGGCACAATCGAAATGTAATCGTTTGGGCGGACGAACCGTTCAATGAACTGCGCCGCCGGTTCAAGCACTTCAAAAACCAACGGGCCGATGACGCGGCTGTATTCCAGCACCATGACCAACGTGATGGAGCTGTCGCCGGTCTGAAAGTTGGTGATGTCCTGTTTGACACCGTCTTCGAGAATGGTGAAGTTGGACGGCTTCAAATCGGTGAAAATGCGACCGGTTTTTTTGTCACAGACGACGACTTCCAAGTTGACGACGTTTGTTGTGAGAACGATGACGTTGCCGTCGTCGTCAGTCGTTGGTTCTTTCGTGGGCGGGCGGCGGCGCGGCGTCCCCATAGGACGGTCTGGGTCTTGGCCGCCTTGGGGGGCGTCGCCGGGCTTGGTGGATGGTTTTTCGTCTGGGAGTGTCCGGTTCGGCTTGTCGTTGGGCGGCGGCGATGTTTTGCGCGTCGCGCCTGACTGCGCCAGCGCTGTGGGGAGCGGGGCAACGGCCGGTGATCCAACCGCCAGCGCGCAAAAAATCGCGCAAAAAATGATGACCGGAAAACGACCGGTGCTGCGACCGAAAACCCGTATCCAGTTCACGTCGTCACCTCCAAGTGCTGACTTCACTTGGGTTTGTCTCATACCCAGCTCCTAGCGTTGCCTATGCCGCGACAAACACCTCGGCGGCGTTTTGTCACAGTCAGCCCGCGACGACAAGCGAGACTGGAACAGGCGCTCATATGCGCGGCGCGGCGCGCAACCAAAGCAGAGACAATCCTGCTCCGGCGGCGGCAACCCAGAACGGCGCAGACGGATGAACCTTTTCCCAGAGCAAGCCCGCCGCCGTACTCGCCGCGATAACGCTGAAACTCGCTAACATCGTCTGCAGCCCAATGGCCGCGCCACGTTCTTCAGGCGGCGTCAGGTCGGCAATCCACGCCTTACCGACGCCTTCCGTTGCGGCGGCGTACAACCCATAGACGGCAAAGCAGGCCCAGGCTTGCCAGGCCTGGGTCAGCAGCGCGAAACCAACATAGACGGCGGCGTAAAGTCCCAATCCCCATATCAGCACCCGCTGCTTACCTAGCCGGTCGGCTAAGTCGCCAGCTGGATAGGCCGCCAACGCATAGACAGCGTTGTACAGGACGTAGCCGCCGACGGCGGCGGCGTCGGAAAAGCCGACTTGCCGCGCCTTGAGAATCAAAAATACATCGCTGCTGTTGACCAGCCCAAACAGCGTCAGGGCGACGACAAGGTGGCGGTACGCCGGCGATGAACGTCGCCAGTAGGCAAAAACCGCAAACGGCGCAAAGCGGCGCGTCGGCGCAGGCTGAAACGGCGTGTCCGTCACCCGCCACACGCAAAGCGCCGCCAAGACGCCCGGAAAAAAAGCCAGCAGGAACAACGTCCGATAGTCGCCTGGCCGCAGCGCAAGAAACGCCAACGCCGCCGCCGGACCTAACACCGCTCCAGCGGTGTCCATCGCGCGGTGGAAGCCAAAGACGCGCCCTTGCGCGCCGACTGGCGCGTAACCCGCCAGTAGGGCGTCGCGCGGCGCGCTCCGCAAGCCCTTGCCAAGGCGGTCGGCGAGCCGTCCCAAGACCACCGCCCCGGCGGCCGGCCAGAGGCCCGGCAGCGGCTTTGACAGCGCCGACAGCGTGTAACCGGCGCGAACAAACGGCGCGCGCGTCCCCAACCGGTCGGACAATGCGCCGAAGTAACCTTTCAGAAAACCGCCCATGCCCTCGGCGACACCCTCCAGAGACCCGACCAAAACAAGCGACGCCCCCAGCGTTCCCGTCAGATACAGCGGTGCGATGGGATAGAGCATTTCGCTCGCCATGTCGGTCAACAAACTGACGACTCCCAGCAGTAGAATCGGGCGTGAAATGGGACGGCGCGTCGTCATAGGTCAAGTCGGTGCAAGCCGTTATAGCTCAAGCTGGAAGGGCGTGAAGTCGAGGCTGTCCGCGCTGACCAGTTGGAAGCGCGTGCGCCCAAGTCGGCCGTTAAACGCCGTGGCAATGGCTTCGCCGTGCAAATGACCGTACACGCACCAGTCGGCCTCGTATTCCGCCAGCAACTGCGTGAAGCCGCTTGGCTCATGCCGGGCGTTCATCGGGGGATAGTGGAGAATGACCACCAGCCGGTCAAACGCCGTGCGTTGCCGGCGCGCCGCCTCCAGCCCTAGCCGCAGCCGTCCCACCTCGCGTTCGTAGATTTTTCGATCCTGCGCAGTGTACTCACGACGCGGCTTCTCGCGGCGCAGGGCGGCTTCCTGTCGTTCCAGCACGTCTGTACTCGGTTCGTCGCCCGGACACTGCCAGCCGCGCGTCCCAACGAAGGCGATCCGCCCGATGATGACGCAACTAGCTTGGAGCGGCGTGATGGAAGCATCCGCCGCCGCCCGCACCTTGGCGAGCGACTGCCACCAGAAGTCATGGTTGCCGCGAATGATGAGTTTGCGTCCGGGCAAGCGGGCGATCCAATCAAGGTCGGGACGGGCGTCTTCCAGCCGCATTGCCCACGAAAGGTCGCCGGCCAGAATGAGTACATCGTCCGGCGTCCCGATGCGTGCCCACGCCTGCTCGATCTTAGCGGCATGGTCGCGCCAGTGTTCGCCGAAGATGTGCATCGGCTTCGGTCTGGCAAAGGACAAGTGAGGATCGCCAAGGGCAAAAACACGCATGGAATGAGCGTCCTGGCAAGCAGGCGGAATGCGACCGACTTTTTTATCGCCGCCGTTCTCAAATGAAGTACGCTCTATGAGAAAGCCAAGCTTCTAAGAAAATTTGGTTGAAATTACCGCAAGCAAGTAATGAAATCACTCCAGCGCAGTCCCCGGTCCGGGGTTGCGTTTTGCTCGGATTGTTCCCTTTGTCTTTTTTGAAACAAAGCATGGCACAAACAACACTACCACCGCTTGGGTCGTCTTCGTCGCCGACCGCCGTCTCTTTTGTCCGCCCGCTCCTATCTTCGGTTGGCGACACAACGTCTCAGTTCTTTGCTCCCATCGTCATCGCCGGCTTGGTGCTATTCGACACCGCGGCTGCCACCGGGTCGTTGGCTGCCGGCATCTGGATTGCCTCGGCCTTCTGGCAGGTTGAGCCGACTTTGACGCCCTACGTCCCTTTTCTGCCCACATTGCTCCTCGTCCGACTGCTGACGCTGCGGCACTACGGGCTGTACCGTTTACGCGGGGCGTTTCGCTATTCTGACGACTTGCTGGCAGCGTTCAAAGGCGTCTCGCTCGGCTGCATTTACAGCTTTGTGACGCTGTTTTTCTTCCATCGCGGCATGCTCGACCAGCCGTTGTTCCTCTCGCGGGTCGTCTTCGTCTGCGACTGGGCCATCCTACTGGTCCTAGTGGTTGCTAGTCGCATCCTGTTGCGCCAAGTGCAGTCTTGGGTACGCAGTGAAGGCTACGACCTCATTCCGGCCTTTGTGGTTGGGATTGGCGAGGAAGCGCGCGTGTGTATCGCCGAAATCAACGAGTCGCCCCGCTTGGGCTACAAAGTGCTTGGCGTGCTCACAACCGACGAGCGCACACCTGACACGCCAGACATGATTGAAGATGTGCCGATTATCGGTACGTTTGACGACCTGCCGGAACTGGCCCGCGCGCTCGGCATCAAGGAAGTACTCATCACCGACTCGCAACTTCATCCGCGCCGGATTTTCAACGCCATGATGAACGCCGGGCGGAAACACCATCTCAACTTTCGCGTCGTACCGAGCCTGTTCAACTGCTTGCCCGAAAAAACCCAGATTGAACAACTGGGTTCGCTGCCGATGATCCAGCTTTTCCGCGATCCGTTGTCGGGCGTCAACCGGTTTCTGAAGCGGGCGCTGGATGTCGTGGGCGCAAGCGTGGGCTTGATTGTTCTGTCGCCGGTGCTGGCCGCCATCGCCATCGCCATCCGCCGTGAGTCGCCAGGGCCGATCTTCTACCGTCAGGAACGGGTCGGCATGGATGGGCGAACGTTCCAAATGCTCAAGTTCCGCTCTATGTACGCCGACGCGACGGACGAAATTCACCGGCGGCTCATGGTGGAGACCATCCGCTACCCGTCGCGTGCCAATCGCGGCACACGCGGGAAGCCGCTCTACGGCAAGGTGTTCAACGATCCCCGCCTGACCAAAGTCGGGAAGTGGATTCGCCGTTACAGCCTCGACGAGCTGCCGAACCTGTGGAACGTTCTCAAGGGTGAAATGAGCTTGGTCGGGCCGCGTCCGCCGATTCCCTACGAAGTTGCCGAGTACGAGGACTGGCACCGGGCGCGCTTCAGCGTCAAGGGCGGCGTGACAGGGTTGTGGCAGGTTTCGGGACGCAACCGGCTGACGTTCGAACAAATGGTTCGGCTCGATATTTACTACATCGAAAACTGGTCACTGTGGCTTGACATCAAGATTCTGCTGCGGACGATTCCGGTCGTCCTCCGTGGCGACAACACTTACTGAAAACCACCGGCGAGTGTGAACGCTCGATGTGGGCGATGTTCGAATCAACCCCGCGCCTGACCGTTTCGGCGCTGACAGCGCAGATTCGACGGCGACTTGAACGCGACTTTGGCGAAGTCGTCGTCGAAGGTGAAATTTCAAATTTCGTCGCCCATACGTCGGGTCACTGGTACTTCACGCTCAAGGACGCGCAGGCGCAGATTCGCTGCGCCTGCTGGCGCGGGACGAACTACCGGATTCGGTTTCGCCCGCAAAATGGGTTGTACGTGGTGTGCCGTGGGCGTGTGACGGTTTACGCCCCCAAGGGCGAGTACCAGCTGACGGTGGAGGCGATGTCGCCGGTCGGCGTTGGGGCGCACCAGTTGGCGTTTGAGCAGCTCAAGGCCAAGCTGGCCGCTGAAGGGTTGCTGGCGCCGGAGCGCAAACGCCCGCTGCCGTTGCTTCCACGTCGGATTGGCGTGGTGACCTCGCCGACCGGCGCGGCAATTCAAGACATTCTCAACGTACTGCGCCGCCGGAACGATAGCGTGAGTGTGTTGCTCTATCCGGCGCAAGTGGAAGGCGTGGAGGCCGCCGCTGATATTGCGGCGGGCGTCCGTTGGTTTAGCCGCCATACCGACCCGGACTTTCCGGTGGACGTGCTGATTGTCGGACGCGGCGGCGGCAGCGCGGAATCGCTCTGGGCGTTTAACACCGAAGAGGTTGCGCGTGCGATTGCCGAGTCCAACATTCCGGTCATTTCGGCCGTGGGTCACGAGATTGACTTCACGATTGCGGATTTCGTCGCCGACGTGCGCGCGCCAACGCCGTCGGCGGCGGCGGAAATGGTGGCAGCACGGCGGGCTGACCTGCTAGCGCACCTTCAAGCGCGGACGGCGGCGCTGGTCGGCGCAATGCGAATTCGGTTGCTGGAAGCGCGGGACGCCGTAGAGCGACTAGCGCGGCATCCGGTTTTCGAAGATGCGCGTGCGCGCCTACGCGACGCCGTGCAGCGGTGCGACGAACTGGCGCTGGCGGCGCAATCGGCGATGCGGGAACGGCTACGGGCGGCCGAGCGGCGGCTGGAGCGAGCCGCCGACCGCTTGCACCGTTGCAACTGGGACCTGCGCTTTCATACGCGGCGTCAAGCGACGATGGAGTTGGCGGACAAGCTAGCCACTGCCTGTTGGAGACGGATGGCGCACGAACGCCACCATTTGGCGCACGTCACGGCGCAATTGGAAGCGTTGTCGCCGTTGCGCGTGCTGGCCCGTGGCTACGCTATCGTTCGGCATCCCGACGGGCGACTCATCCGCTCCGTCGCCGACATTCAGCCGGAGCAAATGTTCCACGTTCGGCTGGCGGACGGCGAGCTATATGGGCGCGCAGTGGCCATGACGCTCCTTTCGGAAGATACGCCGCCGTCCGATTATTCGTAGGTCAGTGGTTTTTCCGGTGTCGTCGCAACGGGCCAGCCGCCGCTTTGGAAGCGCCATTCGCCGCTGGTGTAGGTCGTGACGCGATTGCCGCCGGCGCGCTTGGCGGCGTACATCATCTTGTCGGCGCGGACAGTGAGCTCCTCGGCCGATTCGCCGGCGTACTCAACGATGCCGAAACTCACCGTCACCTCGCCGTTGAAGCGTTCAAAAACGCCTTGACAAATCCGTTCGCCGACGCGCCGCGCGGCTTCCGCCGGCGTCTCCGGCAAAATCAGCACAAACTCGTCGCCGCCATAGCGGAACGGCAAATCCACTTGCCGCCGAATGACGGATTGCACTAGACCGCCGACCCAGCGGAGCAGTTCGTCACCGGCGACGTGTCCGCGCGTGTCATTGAATCGTTTGAAACCATCCAGGTCGAAATAGCACAGGGCAAAGGTGGCGTCGCGCCGCTGGGCGCGGGCGATTTCGCGCGGCAGAATGTCTTGGTAGTAGCGTTTGTTGTACAGCCCGGTCAGTTCATCGGTGATGCTTAGCTTGAGAAGCTGTTCTTGCCGGGCGCGGCGTTCCGTCACATCCATCAGAACTAACAGGAAGCCCTCGCCACGTTTGGCGCGCAGTTGGTGTACGGAGAGACTGGCGTAGAAGGTGTCACCGTTGCGCCGCCTAAGCTCCACATCCGTTTCGCCGAAGTGAACGGGCTTGCCTTCTAGGAGTCTGGCTATGCTCTCCGCCACGCTGGAATCCTTGAAGAGCGGCAAAATAGATGAGCCAACCACCTCCTTGTCGTCGTAGCCAAACATTTTTTCCGCGCCGCGACTAAACGTGACGATGTTCCCAGCTGGGTCAGTGGAGATGATGGCGGTGTCAATGGCGACATCGAGAACCGTCTGCAAATACTCATGCTCGGCTTGCGCGCTGTGGTAGAGCCGGGTGTTGCGGATGGCGACAGACACCTGCAAGGCGAGGTCTTCTGCAATTGAGCAATCATCCTCGTCAAATGCGCCGGGACGGACGCTTTCAAATTCCAGAACCCCCTCAATGCGGCCTTCGAGCCAGATGGGCGTCGCAATCTTGGAGCGGGAGCGCGTTGAGTGTCCGCGCCATTCGGGCAGTTGCCGCAGATCACGACAGAGGATAGTTTCTCCGCCTTCCAGCACGTCGGGGATAAGCCCGGAAGGGCGTTGAAGATAGGTCGCCCGGACGCTAGTGCGGTCGGAAAGCCGCGAGGCAATGTGGAAGTTCTCACCTTCCGGCCCGGTCAGATACGGCGTATAGATCGCCACCACCTCGCACTCCATGTAGCGTTGCAAATGTTCGACAATATCGGCGATGACCGTTTCAAGGTCGAGACTGCGGGCCATCTGGCGGGTGACTTCATTGATGAGGAATACCTGTTCCCGCTTACGTTGGATCAGCCGGTATTCAAGCGCGTTGTGAAAGGCGTAGGCCAAATGCCGCGCAAGCAAACTCATCCCCTCGATTTCGACGTTCGTCAGCTTGATTCGGCGCGGGTAGCCGAGGACAGCAACCCCGATGCGCTGCGCGTCGCGCCGCAGTTGGATGTACAGCCGATTGTTGTCCAAGTAGGTCAACGTGTCGAACGCTTCCGGCAGTTCCGCTAAGTCAGTCGTGACAGTTTCAAGCGGCAACTTCTGTATTACCGGCTCGCCGCTAGGCGACAACCCACTTTCATAACCAAACAGGCCGCTCTCAACGGTTATGAACAGCCGTCCCGTCGTACAGGGCGTTAGTCGAAACAGGGTGTGAAAGGCAGTTTGAGCTAAGGCGTCTAGGTCAAGATGGGCATGCAGTTTGAGGGCGATGTCGTGGAGCGCCTGTGGGGAGAGGGGCGTCTCGGCGGCTTCCGTTACACGCTCGACTCGTGCAATCGCGCGGCGCAAACGGTCGCCGGTCAGCGGCGGCGTCAGAATGAACGTGACACCTTCAGCTCTAGCTTTAGCAGCCAACGCCGTGTCGTCGTTCGGCAAGCACCCCACAATTGGCAACTGCGGATTGACCTGGTGAATGTACGCCAGATGCCCCCACGTCACCGGGTCGTCCTCCAACGCTAGCAAAACAACATCAAACTCGTACTCAGACATCAACGCGATGAGCGCCGTGCCGTCGGCGGCTGTGGTCAGTTGGAGCGTCCGGCTGCGTTGGAGCGCCGCTTCAATATCAGCGCCAATCGGCGTCGGTGGAGCGACAAGCAAGACCTGCTTCTTGAACTCCGCACGCGACATCTGGATGGTGGCGGGCGCAGGCATAGACGGCGACCAACGTGAGGCGGATGTGGATGTAGTGGTGGGTACAGTGTATGTGAAGTCGCCGACTGGGTACAGCCTTTTGCCGGAATGGCGAGCGCGCTAATCGGCAGTGAGACGTTGCGTCACGCGCCAACGTTGAGTGTGGACGCCGATCCAGCAGCGACGCCTCAAAAGGCTATGAAGCCAGCGGTGCGACTTCCTCCTCATACGGTAGCCCACTTGCGGCCAGCGAAGCAGGCTGACTACGCCCAGGGAGAAAGTCTCATACCGAAAAGCGCTGTGCCGAGACACGCGCCGAAGCAAAGCAGTTGGTATGGCTGCTTATGACGTGACAGGCGGGCGCGGCAACCGCACGCGAAACTCTGAACCGACGCCCGGCGTGCTGTCCACTGAAATATCGCCCCCATGATTGAGCACGAGATGCTTGACAATCGCCAGTCCAAGTCCCGTCCCGCCGACCTCCTGCGACCGCGACTTATCCACACGATACAGCCGTTCAAAGATGCGGGGTATGTGCTTGGCTTCGATGCCGATGCCCGTATCGCGGACGGAAATCATCGTCCGCACGTCGCTTTCAAAGCGGGCCGTCACCACGACTTCACCACCCGGACGGTTGAACTTAACGGCGTTGATGATGAGGTTCATCAGAATTTGCTCAAGCGCCTGTGGGTCGGCCTGAACCTGTACACCGGGCGTTACCTCGTTCCGAAAGGTCACCTGGCGGGCAGTGGCTTCCGGTGTCACCAGTACCGCCAAGTTGTCCACAAACCCCTTTAGCTCAATGGCGACGGGCTCCAATTTAAACTCTCCGGCTTCAATTGCCGATAAGTCAGCAATGTCGCGCACGAGGTTTTGCATGCGCGTCGCGTGCTTGTTGATGATGCGTAAGAACTGAAGATTGTTCTCGTTGTCGTACAGCGCCCCGTTGAGCAGGGTTTCAACGTAGGCCAAGATGGAAGTCAGCGGCGTACGGAGTTCGTGCGACAGATTGGCGAAGAACTCCCGCCGGACACGTTCCAGCCGAACCAACTGCGTAACATCGAAAAACACGCCAATCGCCCCAACCACCTCATGCGCCGAGGGCATCAACAGCGGCGTCGCGCGAAAGCTGAACGTGCGTTCCTCAACCCCGAAAATCTCCAGATTGGCGTCAAACGGGCGTCCTTCTTCGAGCACTTGGCGAAACCCGTCGTGAATCGCTTTGTTGCGGGTGATGTCAATCAGACGCAGCGGCCCGGTCATCACCGGCGAGAGGTTGAAGACGTCCACAGCAGCTTGGTTGTAAAGCACCACTTCCGTCTGCCGGTCAATGACGATGATGCCTTCCCGCAGCGAACCAAGCACCGCTTCAAGGAGGGGTTGCGAGTACTGATCGAGTCGAAAGCTCATGCGGTCATCTGGTATCCGACAACCATCTGCGCGTTGCGCAGACCGGCCGCCGGAAAATAAGTTTTTATCGCTTCTTGGGGGGCTTGGGCGACTTAGCGGCGTCTTTACCAGCCTCGACGAAGCGATAGCCGATGCCGACAGCGGTTTCGATGTAGCCGTCTATGCCGAGCTTCTGGCGCACCCGCCGGATGTGGACATCGAGCGTGCGCGTCTCTCCGTCGTAGTCAATCCCCCAGATGCGATCCAAGAGATACTCGCGCGTGAGCACACGCCCCTTGCTCTGGGCCAGCAACTTGAGCAAGGCAAACTCCTTGCGCGTCAGGCTGATTTCCTGCCCCTGACACCGGACAATGAAGTGGTTGTAGTCAATAAACAGTGTCCCGTCATCATAGACGGAGGATGTGCCGCCTTCCGTCCGGCGCAGAATGGCGTTAATGCGGGCCATCAGTTCGCGTACGCTAAACGGCTTCGTCACATAGTCGTCCGCGCCAAGGCCCAGCCCGTGAATTTTGTCGGTTTCATCTGTGCGCGCCGTTAGCATAATGATCGGTACGTGCGCCGTCGCTTCCTCGCGGCGCAGTCGGCGGCAGATTTCAAAGCCGTTCATCAGCGGCAGGTTGAGATCGAGCAAAATCAGATTCGGCGGATGCTCCAGCACCGTCCGCAGCCCGGCCTCCCCCGTCGTCGTAATCGTGACCTGAAAACTGCCCTCTTGTTCAAGGTTGTAGCGAATAGACTGGGCAATGTCGGCGTCGTCCTCAATAATGACAATGCTGCGTTTCATCTAAAAATCTCCTTGAAAAACGTGGACGGCCCGCCGTGCTTCACCCTGCCGTGTGCGTTACTCATTGAGATCGTCATCATGTTGCCATGCGTCCGAGGTATGCTTGATGGCACGACCTTCCGCGAGGTAAACCACTTGCTCGCATACGTTCGTCGCGTAGTCGGCGATGCGTTCAAGATGCTTGATGACGAACAACAGCTCGGTGGCGCGCGTGACCGTACTGGAATCCTTGGTCATAAAAGTCGTCAGTTCGGCGAAAATTCGGCGGTAAAGCAAGTTCACTTCGTCGTCGCGCCGAATCGTCTGCCGCGCCTTGGCGGCGTCGCTCTGGGTCAGGGCGTCTAACGCCGCAGCCAGCATCTTTTGCACTAATGTCGCCATGTGGGGGAGTGCAATGTACGGCTTGAGTTCCGGTTCATCATTGAGGCGCAGCGCGTGGCGGGCGATATTGACGGCGTGATCAGCGATACGCTCAATCATTGGCGTCGTACGCAGGACGCCGATGACAAACCGCAAGTCCGTCGGCCCCAACTGCGCCGCTTTGATCAGCAAGTCGGCGCACAGCTCATCAATTTCCGACTCAACGGAATCAATCGTATCGTCATCGCGGATCACCTGCTCAGCCAAGGCGGAATTGCGGCGAATCAGCGCTCCGAGCGCCCGCGAGAGGGCGTCTTCGGCCTGCCCACCTAAAAGCAGCACCTTATCCCGCAAACCTTGCACCCGCGCGTCCAGTATGAGGGTATCCATTTTTTCGTACCTCCTGTGGACGCTCCAAGTGCTCCCAACATGGGATGTGTTCGCGTACTCGCCGACGCGCTGCATGGCTGCTGCCACAAAGCAAAAAGCGGCTGACCGGAAAACTTACCAGCCGCTAGAGTAAGGAGCGCCCGTTACATAAACGTAACACAGCCGTAAATTCCGATGAAGGCGCTTCCGCCACGCTAACGGGGACTTATTCGGTTATTACTGCCGATTCGCATTTTTGGAGAATACGTCGTGCCGTCTTCATTTTTTCGGACTGTCACTGTTGTGCTGCTGGTAGGCGTGGTGTTGACGACCGCGCCGCCGGCCGGTTTCGGACAGTACCCACGCAACCGAAAAATCAATATCGCGCATCGCGGCGCGTCCGCTTATGCCCCAGAACATACTTTGGCCGCCTACCGGCTGGCGCTTGAGCAGGGGGCGGATTATGTTGAACCGGACCTCCAGCTGACGAAAGACGGCGTGTTAGTGTGCCTGCACGATGCGACGCTGGAACGCACGACCAATGTCCGGAAGGTGTATCCTGACCGCGGACGCACCGAGACCGTCGGCGGGCAATCTCGTCAAGTCTGGCGCGTGGCGGATTTTACGTTGGAAGAAATCAAGCGGCTCGACGCCGGCGCGTGGTTCGGCCCGCAGTTCGCCGGCGAGCGCGTCCCGACCTTCCAGGAGATGATTGATGTCGTTCGGGGCAAAGCTGGGATTTATCCTGAAATGAAGCACCCAGCGCGGTACGCCGCACTGGGATTTGACATGCCAAAGGCGCTACTTGACGTCCTCAAAAGCAATGGCCTTGATCGTCCCGGCGCTGACCCACAGACGCCGGTCGTCATTCAGTCCTTCGACGCCGACAGCCTCCGCCGCCTCCGGCGATTGGGATGCCGGTTGCCACTGGTGTTTTTGATTGACGACGAAGCGCCGGGCGACTGGATTTCACCGGACGGGATGCGGCGGATTCGGCGCTTCGCCGATGGTGTCGGTCCTTCAAAACACATTGTCGCCAAGACGCCAGAGGTGGTGCGTTGGGCGCGCGCCGCCGGATTGTCCGTGACGCTTTATACCTTCAAGTCAAACGCCACCGGCAATTTCCCCGACGTGGAAGCTGAGATGCGGCACTTTCTCTATAACCTAGGCGTTGACGCTGTTTTCACGAACAATCCTGATCGCTTTCCACGGGAAGAGCGTCCAGAATAGCTTTCAGACCGCGCGCTAAGGCGGCGCAAGCGGCCGGCAAGTTCCACTGTTGGCGCTCACGGTCGCCGGTGAAGTTACTGATAGCGCGCAAGGCGGCGTACGGAACGCCGAACTGCGCCGCCGTCCAAGCGACCGCTAGTCCCTCCATATTCTCAACGGCGGCGGTAGTGCGGGCAGCCATGGCGGCGGCAGCGGCGTCAGTTCCCGAGCAGCAGGCGACTGTCGCAAATAGCAGCCGAGGGGCAGGAGCCACCTGTTGCGCCACCCAGTCCGCCCACGGACTGTTGAACATCAAGCTATTAGGAAAAGCGTCGGTCAGTGGAAAGCCAAGGCCGCCAAGGTCTTGGTAGCCAGCGGGCGTGATGATGCCGGACTGGGGATCACACTCCCCGGCGGCTGTCGCAAGATCACCGACCTGTACCGGTGCGCCAGGATACGCGCCGCCGACGCCGATATGCAGCAGGGCTGCGAAGCGGCGGCGTCCCAACACGTACGCCGCCGCCGCCGCTGCTCGGATGATACCGACGCCCGTCAGCAGAATGCTTACATGTGGTTCTAGTGACGCCAGCCGTCCTATGGGAAGCGTTTCCGTCGGTAGTTGTGCCCAGGTAGGGAAGGCATCCCGGACTTCCGCCGCAACCGCCGCAACGACCAACAGAGGAGAAAACCGGAAAACTTCGGGCACTTTTTCCAACCTCGCGCGTGAGAATAAGTATCAAGAGAAACCAAAACGCCAACGGCATTTCGCTAGGGAGGTTTACGTATGGGTAAAGCCACGTCTCGGAAGCATCCACATCTCAAGGCGCTAGAGGAACAGTTTGGGGAAACCACCGTGCAAATGCTGGATCGGTTGATGCGGGAGGTCGTCCGGGCGCGGACGGCGGCGAGCGATGCGTTGCGTCGGCTACGCGCCAAGTCGTCGGATGAGCAGGCGCTGGAGGAGTTCCGCCGCGCACGCCAAGCTGTCATTCAGCATCGGCAACGCCTGCTGCGTGTCCTCGAAGCGCATGCGGAAGGCTGTTAGTGCGCCACTATGAGCGCAGTGTAGGGTGCTTTGGGCGCAGAGCGGCTTTTTCACAAGGACGCCCTGCCGGCCCCGAAGCGGCTCGCCTTACTTGAGAGTGGTTTAATGGAGGCGCGAGCGCCTAAAACGCGCTGTGAGGCGCTGTGTCCGCCTCAGCCACACGCTGTTGGGTTTAGGAAACGTTCGCTCGCGGCCGCGTCGCTTCCCGACTAAGCAACCACTCCAGCAAAGCCATACGAACGGCCACGCCGTGCGTCACTTGCGTCTGAATCAGGGACTGCACGCCGTCGGCGACATCCGAAGCAATTTCCACCTCGCGGTTAATCGGCCCCGGATGCAGCACTGGCGCGTCAGGCTTGGCCCAAGCCAGTCGTTCACGGGTTAAGCCGAAGTGTGTGAAGTATTCACCAAGCGACGGAAAAAACGCGCCGTCAAGCCGCTCCTGCTGAATACGCAGCACCATCACGGCGTCAGCGTCGGTGAGGGCTTCCCGGATGGAGTCCGTCACCCGCACCGTACCAGGCCAGCCGTCGGCGAAGCGTTCGATGCCGGGCGCCCGTAGCGTACGCGGGCCGCCCAGCCGGACGTGCGCGCCCATCATGGCCAGCAGCCGGACATTTGACCGCGCTACGCGGCTGTGGCGAATGTCACCTAGAATGGCAATTTCTAGCCCTTCTAAACGCCCAAACCGCCGACGCAGCGTGAAGGCGTCAAGCAGTGCCTGCGTTGGATGTTCGTGCTCGCCGTCGCCGGCGTTGATAAAGTGCGCCTTTGAGAACCGCGCCATAAAATGCGGCACACCCGCCACAGCATGCCGGACGACAACGACATCCGGCATCATAGCGTCAAGTGTCAGAATGGTGTCGCGCAGCGTCTCGCCCTTGGCCAGACTCGACATCCCAACGACGATGTTGACCACCTTCATACCAAGCCGTTTGGCGGCCAGTTCAAACGATGTCCGGGTGCGGGTGGACGCTTCTGAAAACAGCGTCACTAGATGCTTGCCCCGCAGGCGGTCGTCAACGGCGTCGGGCGCGGCTGTTAGGGGCAAAAAGCGCTCAGCCCGATCAAGCAGCTCGGTGACAAGCGCAGGCGTCAGATCGCTGGTGTCGAGGAAGTCTTTCATTGCGCCGCTGGCTCACCGCCGCCCGTCGCCGCCGGCTCGACAATCAGCACCTGCTCCGCACCGTCAATCTCAGCGACCATCACCTTGACGATCTCCGTCGCCTTGGTCGGGATCCGTTCGCCGACAAAATCCGCCTGAATCGGCACTTCGCGGTGGCCACGGTCAATCAACACCGCCAACTGGACGCGGCGCGGACGCCCCAAATCAAACAGGGCGTCGAGCGCCGCGCGAATCGTTCGTCCAGTGTAAAGGACATCGTCCACAATGACGACTGTCGTGGACGCAAGCTGCCCTGGCATCGCCGTCGCGTTGACGACCGGTTTCGGCGCCACCAGCGACAGGTCATCGCGGTAGAGCGTAATGTCAAGGACGCCCAACTGCGGACGCACACCTTCAAGCTTTTCGATGGCGTCAGCGATGCGTTCCGCCAGCGGTACGCCGCGCCGTCGGATGCCGGCAATGACAAGGTTTTCCGCACCGCGATTGCGTTCCACAATTTCCGACGCCATCCGCGCCAGCGCACGCTGCATGGCGGCGGCGTCCATCAGGCGAACCTTCTCAATGAACTCCATAAGGGACATCCAGCCAGAAACGGAAGTGAGCCGGCGCGCAGCCGCTGTTTCAACCATGGCGTCTGCCTCGTCTGAAAGCAAGACGGCGAATGGTTGGTCTCAGCGTCCGGCTGATTTAGATTGCGGTTATGATTCGCACTGCTTCCTATACCCGCGACCTGCTGCCGGCGGCGTTGTCGCCTGACAACGATGCGTCGGCGTTCATTCACCGTTTCCAGTTTGTCGAAAGCATAGCCCGCGAGTGGTTTCGCCGTTATGGATTCCAGGAAATCCGTACGCCGATGTTTGAGCGCACCGAGTTGTTCGCGCGCGGCGTCGGCGCGGAAACCGACATCGTGACGAAGGAAATGTACACGTGGCGCGACCGTGCCAGCGATGACAGCGAAGGTGAAAGTCTCACGCTCCGCCCTGAAAGCACGGCGCCGGTGGCGCGCGCCTACATCCAGCATCAGATGTGGAAGCGCGCGGAAACGGTTCGGCTCTATTACATCGGGCCGCAGTTTCGGCGCGAACGCGGACAGCGCGGCCGCTACCGCCAGTTTTTCCAAATCGGCGCAGAAACGCTTGGGTCAAGCGATCATCCAGTGCTCGATGTTGAGGGCATTGAGCTGGCGATGGGCATTTTGGCTGACGCTGGACTGAGCGACCTTGAATTGCGCATCAACACTGTCGGCGACGCGGAAACGCGCCTACGTTTTGTCGCCGCCATCCGTCAGGCCCTCGCCAACCGGCTGGAGGCGCTCTCTGAAGACTCCCGGCGGCGATTTGACACAAACCCGCTGCGCATCCTCGACTCCAAAGCCGAGCAGGATCAACCGCTGATTGCCGCACTACCGCCCATCTACGATTTCCTCAACGACGACTGCCGGATGCACTTCGACGCCGTACGCCGCTATCTTGACGCGGCGGGCATCCCCTACGTGGTGGACGCCCGGCTGGTGCGCGGGCTAGATTACTACACAAAGACGGTTTTTGAAGTCGTGTCGCATGCGCCGAGCATCGGGGCGCAGAACGCACTGGCGGGCGGCGGGCGTTACGATGGTCTGGTGGAAACGCTGGGCGGCCCGCCGACCAAAGGCTTTGGCTTCGCGCTGGGTCTTGACCGCGTTGTGCTCGCGATGCCGGAAGACCGGGCGCCCGAAGAGCGTCCCGATGTGTTCGTCGTCCATCTGGGTGAAGCGGCGTTTGACCGTGCTGTGGGTGTCGTCCGGGAGGCCCGCCGCGCCGGCGTGGCGGCGATGCTGGACGTGACGCCACGCAGCCTCAAAAGCGCGCTGCGGCTGGCGAACAAGCTGGGCGCGCGCTTCGCGCTCATTCTTGGCGAAACGGAACTGACGACCGGACAGTGGACGCTGCGCGACCTGACGCGCAGCGAGCAACTTACTGTCCCAGCGGAAGACTGGCTTCAACACATCACCCGCAAAACCAGAACCTAGCGCCGGCGCGCGGCGGGAGTATCGTTTACTCCATAGTTTTTCCCCATGCACATTGAAGCATCGCTGCTGGGAGAACTGGTTCTCCTTCTGCTGATTTCGCTCCCGATTGTGTTTGTGTGCGGGCGGCTGCGGCTGCCGACGCTCATCGGCTACATGCTGACGGGGATTGTGATCGGGCCGCCGTCGCCTCTGCACTTAGTGGGTCAGGGGAACTCTACAAGCAAGGCTGGCCCTGTAGAAACGCTGGTGGAAATCGGCGTCGTGTTGCTGCTGTTCACAATTGGGCTGGAGTTTTCATTGGAAAAGCTTGTCGCCATGAAGCGGGTCGTGCTGCTGGGCGGGGGGCTTCAGGTGATCCTCACCGTCGCGGCCGGAGCGGTTGCAGCCCACTACGTGGCCGATTTCGGCTGGTTGCCGGCGATCTTTGTCGGCTTCTTGGTGGCGTTGTCGAGCACGGCGATTGTTCTCAAAACCTACGTTGACCGCGCCGAGTCGGATACGCCTTATGGGCGTGTCGGCATCGGGATTTTGCTGTTCCAAGATTTGTGCATCGTTCCAATGATGCTCTTCGTGCCGTTGCTGGCCGGGAAAGGGCAGGTGACAGCGGTGGATGTGGTCAAAACATTGGCGGAAGCAGCCATTGCTGTTTTACTGATTGTCGTAACAGCGCGGCTAGTCTTCCCGTTTCTGCTGCGCTGGCTGGTGACGCTTCGTAGTCGGGAAGTCTTCGTGAGTTTTGCTGTGCTGTCCTGCTTGGGGACGGCCTGGCTAACAGCTCAGTCCGGACTATCGCTGGCGCTGGGCGCGTTCATCGCCGGGGTAGTGCTGTCGGAGTCGGAATACAGCCATCAGATCGTCGCTGACATTCTGCCCTTCCGCGACATCTTTAACGCGATCTTCTTCATCTCGGTGGGGAGGCTGCTGGCGTTAGATGTATTGGCGGCGTCATGGGTGACGGTCGCCGGATTGGTGGCGTTGATTGTCGTCGGGAAAACGCTGCTGGCGTTTGCAGCCATCAAGGCGCTCGGCCACACCACGCGGATTGCGCTCACGGCGGCGCTTGGTCTGGCGCAAGTCGGCGAGTTTTCGTTTGTTTTGCTCAAGGCTGGGTCGGAGTTGAGCCTACTAAGCCAAAGGGAATACCAAATCTTCTTGGCGGCTTCGATTGTGACCATGTTGGCGACGCCGTTGCTTATTAGCGTCGCGCCAGCCCTTGGCTATCGTTTTTGCCGCCTCACCGGCCTGCCCGATGCACCGGACGTTGCACCAACGGAAGGACTGCCGCCGGTTGGCGGCCACGTCATCATTGCCGGCTACGGCCTCAACGGGCGTAATCTAGCGCGGGTGTTGCGGGCGGCAAGCATTCCCTACCGCATCATCGAACTCAACATCGAATCCATCCGAGCGGGACGGAAGCAGGGCGAACCGATCATCTACGGCGACGGGACGCGCCGCGAGGTATTGCACGCGGCCGGCATTGAAGCTGCGCGGATTCTGGTCGTCGCCATTTCCGACGCCACGGCGACGCGGCGGATTGCGGCGTTAGCGCGCGAAATGAAGCCCGACCTGCACATCATTGTGCGGACGCGGTTTGTTTCGGAAATGAATGGGCTGTACGCGCTGGGTGTCAATCAAGTCATTCCAGAGGAGTTTGAGACGAGTCTGGAGATTTTCGCCCGCGTTCTGCGCGAGTACGGCCTGTCGCGTCAGTATATCCAACAGCAGGTTGAGACCATTCGCCGTGAGGGCTACCGTCTGCTAGATGCGGAGTGTCCGGGGCGTGAGGCGCTCATCGGCGAGTTGGCGTCCCTCATTGAGAACGCCACAACAGCCGCCATGCGCTTGCCAGCCGACTCACCGGCCGTTGGACGGTCGCTGCGCGAGTTGGCGCTGCGGCCGACGTTCGGCGTGACGGTCGTGGCCGTTCAGCGCGGCGCGGAAACCATTGTCAATCCCGACGCGGATTTCATCCCTGCTCCCGGCGATGTGTTTGTTTTGCTCGGCAAGCCGGAGCAGTTGGAGAAGGCTATCGAAAGCCTAACGACCGGTGTGGCTCAGTTGGGAGGGAGCGTCGCTTGGTGAAGTCGCGCGCGCCGTCAAACGAGCACTACCGTGACATTCTTACTGTTCCGAACGTCATTACGCTGTTTCGGATTTTACTCGTCCCCGTCTTTGTCGTCTGTTTTCTGCGCGAGTGGTTCTGGTGGGCGACGGCGGCGTTTGCGGCAGCTGGTCTTTCCGACGCCGTGGATGGCTGGCTGGCGCGCAAGCTCAACGCGCAGAGTCAGCTTGGGCAGGCGCTTGATCCCATCGCCGACAAGCTACTGATGCTGTCGAGCTACATTGTCATGGCAATCCCATCGGAAGCCAACATACCGATTCCATGGTGGCTGGCGGCTGTGGTCATCGGCCGTGATGTCGGGATTGTCACCGTCGCCGCTGGGATTGCGCATGTCACCGGCTTCCGCGATTTCAAACCGTCGTTGCCCGGCAAAATCAGCACGTTTTGTCAGGCGACGTTGATTGTCATGTACCTGCCGGCGCAGTCGGTGACTTTTTTGCATCCGGCGCTGCCGTGGTGTGTGGCGGTTGTTTTTGTCATGACGGTGTACTCCGGCCTACACTACATCTGGTTTGTCGCGCAGGAAGTTCGTGATTTTCGTCGTCAGGCGGAACGCTCGTCATGACTGAACCGGAACCAATCAACAGCGGGGGTGCGCCGGCTGGGGAAGCGTCAGCCGATCTGCCACTGGCGCACTGGCGACAGCTCCGGTGGGCGCGCTGGTTGCCGTCGCTGATCCTCATCTTGTTACTGTTGATGGTTGGCGGGTTACTGTCGGGTGTCGCCGCTTGGCTTTCCTACCTGTTCAAGCCGGTCGTTATTCCGCTCCTCATTTCGGGAGCACTGGCATACCTCATCAAGCCGTTGGTGGACTGGCTTGACGGCGTGACGGCGCGCTGGGTGCAGCGGGAGCGAACCCGGCATACGCTGAATGTTCTGGCGGCCATGGCGGTCGCCGTTTTTGGGCTAGGGATCATTCTTTTCGTGATCGTACCGAGTTTGGCCCGCCAACTGACACAGGCGGCTCAAAAATTGCCAGCGGGCTATCGGAAAGTCGTCGCCGTCGCCCAGCCGGTGCTGGAAGAGCTAAAACACCGCTACCCGATCCAGTATGCACAGGTTGAAGGGCATTTGCGTGAGCGCCTTGCCGATCCGTCGGCGTTGATTGAACCGCTTTTGGCGGGGCTGAGCGCGACCTTCGCCAACGCCGTCGGCGTGGCTACGAACCTGATCAATCTCCTGCTCATTCCCTTCTTCGTGTACTACATCCTGAAGGACGGCGGCGCGCTGGAGCGGCGTCTGTTGCAACTAGTCCCCTGGCGACACCGAGCGACCGTTTCAGGTGTTTTGGTGAAGATTGACGGAGCGCTGGGGAATTTCGTACGTGGGCAACTGATCGTGTGCTCCGCGATGAGCGTGCTATACGCCATTGGGTTCAGTCTGCTGGGCGTCCCGTCGGCGTTGTCGCTCGGTTTCCTGTCCGGCTTTGGCCATCTCGTTCCCTACGTTGGGACGTTCTTGGCGGGGTTGCTGACCTGTACGCTGGCATTGGCGGATGACCCTTCGTGGGTGCATCTGGCGCTGCTCATCGGCGTGTACGTCGCCGTCCAGAGCGTTGAAAGCTTTTACCTGACGCCGTTTGTCTTGGGCGAGCGGCTCGACTTGCACCCGTTTCTGGTGATTGTCGGCTTGCTGGTTGGGCATCACCTACTCGGCATTCTAGGCGTCATCCTGACCGTGCCAGCGCTGGCGGTTGGGAAGGTGCTGACCGTTGTAGCGATTGAATATTACGAGCGATCGGCGTTTTATCGCTACGGAGCGCCGTCGGACGGTGACCGCTTGCCCGACATTTCCACGCCGTCAACAGCGCAGGAAGCGCCAGCGGCCACGGTGACTTCCGCGCCATGAGGCCGATGATTTCGACGAGTGAGACAGCCAAATCCGGCGCTTCGGCGACGGCGACCGGTGTGACGGCGTGTGCTGGGCGTGCAAGGGTTTTGGATGCCGCATTGGACGCCGCGCATACGCTTGTGTTGGGTTTGTGGTTTGGGGCGATGGTCTTTTTCAGCGCAGCCGTTGCGCCGAGCGCCTTCGGTGTTCTGCCGACGCGCGCGCTGGCCGGGTCGCTGGTCAACAGCGTTCTAGGAAAGCTGGAATGGTGGGGATTGACCTGCGGCTTGCTCTTGATTGCTCTCCAGATTGCGCAACGGCTGCGCGGCGGACGGCTCAACTCGTGGAAAGGGTGGTTGCTGATAGCGCTGCCGGTCGTCATGACGCTCAACGTTGCCGTGTCGAAGTTTGTTGTTTCAGCACGGCTAGCTGCGCTGCGCGCCGGACTGGGTGGTGAAATCGAAAGACTCCCGCCAAGTGACCCTGTGCGGCTGACGTTCGCCGCATGGCACCAGTATTCGGTTTGGTTGATGGCCTGCAACATTTTGGCCGGGGCGGCACTAGTCATTTTGTCCCGTGTTTGGCTGCGCACGGCGGCGTCATCTGGGGCGAGTAGAAACGAATGAGGCGTCGTCCGGCGCTTTCCGCCTGTTGCGCCGCTCTGAAAGAAAACCGTGTTTCTTGTGAGCCAGTCGCCGGGTCACAAACTCGCCCAAGCCCGTAGCTGTAGGGGCGAACTTATACGCCCTTAGTGCAAGCTAGCGGCGGCCCTAGAGATGTAGTGAAGTTGCCTGCCGGAAGCGGCGAAACGCCGCTACCACGCCAATAGAGGATTGGAAAGCTGCTCGCAGTCGCACTAATCACGTAAGCTTGCAGGCGGCGCAAGCGGCGTATGGGGCAGTGACGGTTCCGGCAAAGGCGGCAGTTCGGGTATCGGCGGCTTGATGTCAGGATCAGCGACCATCCCCGGCGAACCAATATTGCTGACGCCGACTTGCGTACAGTCCTTTTGCGGCGCCGTCCCCGCTAAGAACCACTCCTCGATCGTTTCACCCTGACAGGACGGCGACGGCAGCAGGCCGGTCTGCAGATCGACGACAACTTTTTCTACGCCGTCGGCGTCTGGGAAAGCGTCGCCGGCCAGGTCGGGCCGAAACTTAAGCGCCGCACGCATGAAGTTGATGAAAATCGGCAGCGCCGAACTCCCTCCTGTCATACCAAGTTGGCGGTTGTCGTCGTAGCCGACGTACACCACACACACCAGATGCGGCGTAAAACCGGCGAACCACCCGTCGCGGCTTGTCCCAGTTTTGCCGGCTAGTGCCTTCGTCAGACCGTTGGCCTTGGCGGCTGTGCCGCGTTCCACCGGTCCGCGCAGCAGGTGTGTCATCACCGCCGCCACATCCGGCGACACCACCGGTTTCATCTGCGGCTCAATCTTGTCCACTAACTCGCCCTTGCCGTCCACAACGAGCGTCAGCGCCCGTGGTTCGACGCGCATGCCGCGATTGGGAAACACCGTATAGGCGCGGGCGATCTCCAGCGGCGTCGCCTCCTTCACGCCGAGCGCCAAACTTGGATAGGCGTCCGGGCGCGGCAACCCAAACCGTTCCGCCATCTGCGCCACACGGTCGTAGCCGACCGCTTCTGCAACGCTTACCGCGACGACGTTCAGCGATTTGGTCAGGGCGGTGCGAACAGTGACGTACTGGTTGCTGTACGCCTGCCCGAAGTTGTCGGGACTGTAGGTTTGGCCGTCGCCGTACGTAAATGTCCGCTTTTCGTCCTTGAACAACGACGACGGCGTGACGACTTTTTCCTCAATCGCCGCCGTGTAGACGAACGGCTTGAAAACCGAACCGGGCTGCCGACGAGCGTCCGTGACGCGATTGAGCTGCGAGCGGGAGTAGTCCCGTCCACCCACCATTGCCAAAATGTCGCCGGTCCGCGCGTCAAGCGCCACAAGCGCCGCATCCAAACCGGGCGCCGGTTTTTTGACCAAGCTCGCCATGCCTTTTTGAACCGCCTCGACCGCCGCCTGCTGAAGGTTCAGATCAAGCGTGGTGTAAATGCGCGCCGCCGGGTCGGACAGCACCCGCTCCAGTTTGCGGTCGGCAAGAACGGTTTGCAGATAATCCAAGTAATAGGGTGCATCGGCGTTGCTGCCCGCACGACGCGGCGCTACCCCAAGCGGGGCAACCTTGGCTTTTTCGTACTCCGCCTGCGTAATAAAGCCGACCTCCAGCATGTCCCCAAGCACCTTGTTGCGCCGTTCCAGCGCACGGTCGGGATGCTTGAACGGTGAGTAGTAGCCGGGTCCGCGAATGACGCCCGCCAGAAAAGCCGCCTCCGGAAGCGTGAGATTGGCGACATCCTTCATGAAATAAAAACGCGCCGCTTCCCCAACGCCGTTGATGGAATAGCTGCCATCCTGCCCAAGGTAGATTTCATTGCAATACATCTGGAAAATCTGCTGCTTGGTTAGGCGCGTTTCGAGAATGATGGCGATATAAGCTTCCTTGAGCTTGCGACTTAATGTTCGCTCCGGCGTCAGGAAAAAGTTTTTGACCAGTTGCTGCGTAATCGTTGAGCCGCCCTGCAACCCGCCGTCGCGCTCAAGGAAATTGCGGTAAATGGCGCGCGCAAGACCCCGAATGTCTACGCCGCGATGGTCGAAAAAGCGCCTATCCTCAACGGCGACAATCGCGTTGACGAGCGTTTTGGGCAGATCGTTGAACTCGACAATCTTCCGCTTTTCGCGTTCCTGATTGAGCGCAGTAAGCAACGGCGGCTCGAGCAGGCACTCGTTAAGCGATTGCTTGCTGGAAAGTTCGGTAATGGCGACCGGCGTGTTGCCGTTGAAACGAATCTGGACGGCGGGAAAGCTCCATCCCATCCGTTGGGCGTCGGCGCTAGGCGTAATTTCGAGACGATTGCCGTCAAGCCGGTAAGAGCCGCGCGTTGGGTTGCTAGCCTTCGGTTGGGCGGTATAGCCCGCGCGCGCAAGGTAGTCGAGGATTTGTGCCTTGCCGAACGGTCCGCCTTTGACAACCCGCGCCGGTGCTGCGTAGATGCCGCTCGCCCGGACAAACACCTCGCCCCGCAGCTTTTCATCAATCATTGTCGAGAACACCACGTAGTAGTAAATCAAAACGCCGACGACCGGCAGCAGCGCCAGCGCCAAGAAAAAGACGCGGCGCGGCGTGACAAGGCGTTGCCACCAACGCTTTCGGCGAAAAACCCGTGGATCGTTCTTGAAGGCCAAGTTGTTTCCTGTCATGAGGCCACCGTACCGTGTTGTGCAACCTTGCCGAGCGTCACCCGTCCAAGCCTTCGTCTCTTTTGTTAGGAGTTTTGTCCATGGATTTTACCGGAAAGGTGGTTCTCATCACGGGCGGCGGTCGGGGTATCGGGCGCGCCGCCGCCCTTGCTTTTGCGCGTCACGGCGCCGACGTGGCGCTTGCCTCACGAACGGCGGCCGACCTCAATGCCGTCGCCGCCGAAACTCGTGCACTTGGGCGGCGCGTGGTCGCCGTCCCGACGGATGTGACACGCCGGGAGCAAGTCGCAGCCTTCGTCGCTGCAACCGTCACTGAACTGGGGCGCATTGACGTGGTCGTCAACGCCGCCGGCATCGGCATTCTCAAGCCGTTCCCGGAGTTGACCGAGGACGATCTTGACCGTATGTTGGCGGTCAATGTGCGCGGCGTATTTACCGTTACCCAACTGGCGGCGGCGGAGATGGCGAAAACCGGCGGCGGGATCGTCATCAACATTCCGGGGATTTTGGGGCGAGCGGTGATGATGCAAGCGGCCGGGTACTGCGCCTCAAAGTTCGCTGTGACCGGCATGACACGCGCCATGGCGCTCGATTTGAAACGCAGCGGCGTTCGCTTTACGCTGTTGCATTTCGGCGGTGTGGATTCGCCATTCTGGGATACGATTGGCATGCGCGTCCAGCGCGACAAAATGTTGTCGGTGGAAGAGGCGGCGCGGGCCATTCTGTTCGCCGCCTCTCACACCGGCAACGGCGTTTTGAACGAGCTGGTGCTGCAACCGGAAAGTCATCAGATGTAAACCGCCAGTCAAGTGCGCCGGCGGGGCGTGTCTGCTCCGCCGGTTTGAATCGGAGCGATGGAAATCGTTACACGGATTCCCCGCATGCGTATGTTGGCCCCGCGCCTCAAACGCGACGGCAAAAAGCTGGCGCTTATCCCCACGATGAGCGCCCTGCACGAAGGGCATGCCAGCCTCATTCGCCGCGCCCAAATCATCGCCGACGTGGTGGTGGTCTCGATTTTCTTCAACCCGATTCACTTTCAGAGCGGCGATGAGTTTGAAGTGCCGACGCGCGACCTAGCGCGGGACGCCGAACTCGTCGCCAATAAAGGCGTGGATGTGCTGTTTGCGCCAAGCGTGGATGAGATTTACCCGGAAGATTTTCTCACGTACGTCACGACCGACGTTCTGGATTGTCGGTTGTGCGGAGCCAAACAGCCCAACTACTTCCGTGGCGTGACAACCATCATCAACAAACTCATCAACATCGTCCAACCACACTTTACGCTGGTCGGACAGAAAGACGCTCAGCAGTCCATCATCATTCGGCGGATGGTGCGCGATCTTTCAATGGATACCGAAGTCGTCATCTGTCCGACAGTGCGCGGCCCTGACGGCCTAGTGATTTCTTCGCGGAATGCGATGTTGAATCCGGCGGAGCGCCGCGCCGCGCCGGTGCTCTACCGCAGTCTGCAGCAAGCGCAAGCACTGGTTGAGCGCGAAGGCGTCCGCGACGCCGCAACCCTGCTTGACGCGGTGCGGCAGGTGCTGGCGACAGAGCCGCTGGTGCGCCCGGAGTATGTCGCGCTCGTGGACTTAGACAACCTTAATCCGCTGCCGGCCGTCCCCGACGACGCGGATTGCCTGTTGGCGTTGGCGGCGTACGTCGGCCACGTTCGGCTGACCGACAACATCATTCTGAGCGGCGGCGCAGAGTAGTTGCAGCCTCGCCTGAGCCAAGTCGAGCACAACCCTGCTCCAGACCGTGCATGGTTTCCGTCGCTGGCATGCTATCGTCGGGCGAAGCATAAAGGCCAAAGCCAAGAGCGGTTTACATTCCGGAAGCGCCTGCATTCCCTACGAGGTTTTCAGCCATGCCCGGCGGCAGTTTGTTGCTCCTGCTCGATGATATTGCCTCCGTTCTAGATGATGTGTCTGTGATGACCAAGGTCGCCGCCAAGAAGACAGCGGGTGTCGTCGGCGATGATTTGGCGCTCAATGCCCAGCAACTGACCGGCGTGCGTACCGACCGCGAATTGTCGGTCGTCTGGGCGGTAGCCAAAGGCTCGGCGCTTAACAAGGCCATCCTTGTTCCCAGCGCATTGGCGATCAGCGCGTTCCTCCCCCGCCTAGTGATCCCGCTGCTGATGGTGGGCGGCGCATTTTTGTGCTTTGAAGGCGTTGAAAAGCTGGTTCACAAGTTTTTGCATGCCGGTGAGGCGGAGCACCGCCGTTCGAAAGAGACTCCAACCGATGCGGCCAGCATGAGAGCGCCTGACGCCGAACGCGAGAAGATCGCCGGAGCGATTCGGACGGATTTCATTCTGTCGGCGGAAATTATCGTGATTGCGCTCGGTACAGTCGCCGCTAAGCCGTTCAGCACACAGGTCGGCGTATTGACCACGGTTGCCGTCCTGATGACAGTCGGCGTTTACGGCTTGGTCGCCGGGATTGTGAAGCTGGACGATGTTGGGCTGTACTTGAGTCGCCGCTACACCGGCGTTCCGGGCGCGATTGGACGCGGGTTGGTTGGACTGGCGCCATACTTGATGCGCTTTTTGTCCATTGCCGGAACCGCTGCGATGTTTCTAGTGGGCGGCGGGATCATCGTTCATGGTCTGCCGGTGGTTCACCACTGGGTGGAAGCAGTGGAACACACAGTGGAGACCATCCCGGCCGTGGGACGCGCGCTGGCCTGGTTGGTGGTGCCGGTCGGGGACGGCGTGGTTGGCGTGCTTGTCGGCGCGTTGGCGTTGCTCGCGGTGTTGGTTGGTAAGTGGGTCGCCGGTCGCGTCCACCCATCAGCCTAGGTAGCTCGCTTCAGTGAACGCTGGGGGAGCGTTGAAGACGATGAAGCTGGGATGGGTTACGGTGGTTTTGTTAACCGGCATGATGCTGCCCGTACAGGCGGCAGTGAACGCCAAGCTACGGACGTTTGTGGTCAATCCGATTTACAGCGCGTTGATCAGCTTCGCCGTTGGTACAAGTCTGTTGGTGATGCTGGCTTCGACAATGGCCTGGGCGGGACAAGCAGGCGATCTACGCGCCGCCGCTGCGGCACCGTGGTGGACGTGGGTCGGCGGCGCGTTAGGTGCCGTGTTTGTCACAATGGCGATTCTGGCCGTACCAAAGATCGGCGCGGCCGGTTACTCGGCGGCAATTATCACCGGCCAACTCATCGGCGCGCTGGTGTTAGATCACTACGGCTGGTTGGGCGTGCCGCAGCAAGCGTTGACGTGGTCGCGCCTGCTGGGGGCGGCGCTCCTGTTGGTCGCCGTATGGCTCATCCAGCGTTAAAGGCGTGTCCTTTTTGCCGCCTGTTGCGTTTTGGCGGCCGTTCTCACTACATTCTGCAGCGCGCTGCTTGTCGGCGGCCGTTACGCAGCCGCCAGTTCACAAAAGCCATAGGTCAGTTTGCAACGCCGGATGAAGAACGTCGCTCGTTTGCAGGTTGTCGGTGCCGCCGACGGCGCTGCGCCGCTTGAAGCCGTTGAGACCCTCCGCGCCCACCGCCTGCGCAAAGCCTATCGAGGGCGGGAGGTTGTTTCTGACGTCAGTCTCACCATCCGGCGTGGTGAGGTCGTCGGATTACTCGGACCAAACGGAGCCGGTAAGACCACGACGTTCTCAATGATTGTCGGTCTTGAGACCCCTGACGCTGGCATCATCACCCTCAACGACGAGGACATTACCGCGCTGCCGATTTACCAGCGGGCGCGTCTCGGCATTGGCTATTTGCCACAGGAAGCTTCGATCTTTCGGAAGCTGACGGTCGAAAACAACATTCTTGCTATCCTTGAGACGCTTAATCTGCCGTCAACCGAACGTCAAACGCGACTAGAAACCCTGCTGAACGAACTGGACATTGCCCACGTCCGCCGTACGATGGGGTATGCGGTTTCGGGCGGCGAGCGCCGGCGGACGGAAATCGCCCGCTGCTTGGCCATTGAGCCGAAGTTCATTCTGTTGGATGAACCATTCGCTGGTATTGACCCCAAAGCCGTTATCGAAATTCAAGGCATCGTGGCGCGGTTACGGAAAAAAGGCATCGGCGTGCTGATTACCGACCACAACGTACGGGAAACACTCGCCATTACGGACCGGGCTTACATCATCAGTGAAGGCCGTATCTTTCGCGCTGGCCGGCCGGATGAACTCGCTTCCGATCAGGATGTGCGGCGGGTATATCTCGGTGAACATTTTCGGCTCTAACGTTTTGGTGCTGGCGGCATGATGAACCTGCGTCCACAACTTGCGCCCCGAACGGAACAGCGTCTCGGTTTGGTGCTCACGCCCCAGATGCGACAGCGCATCGAGATGCTCAGCCTGACGCTGACGGAGCTTGTTGAGCTGACGACGCAGGAAATCGCTGAAAACCCAATCCTCGAAGAGGTTGATCCGTACGAGCCGGCCGAAGGCTTGACCGTCACGGACGACCTAACGCCGGAAGCCACCAGCGATGGTGATGTTGGGTTGATGGACGGTGAGGTGCCCTCTGAAGCCGAAGTGGCCGGAGGTGACGAGCAGGAAGCGATGTCTTCGACGCCCGACGAAGCCGCCGAAGATGATGCCGGACCGACAGAGGCCGCCGACCCCTTCGCCGAAATAGACTTCGGGGCGACATTTGACCACTACCTTGATCCGGGCTACCGGACGCTCGGTGAGTACGAGGAGCGTGAGGAGTACACGCTGGAAAATCGGCTCAGGCACCAACCGACGCTTTACGAACACCTACAAGCGCAAATCGCCCTACTGCATCTGCCTGAGGATGTGCGGGCGGCGGCGGAGGCTGTCGCCGCCAGCCTCGATGAACGCGGCTTTCTAGCAGACAGCTGCGAGGAAATTGCCGCCATCGGCGGATGGACGCTGGAAGTCGTCGAAGTCGCCCGCCGCGCCGTCCAGCGGCTGGATCCTGTCGGCTGCGCTTCCTACGATGTGCGGGAGTGTTTTCTCGTCCAGCTCGAACAGCAGGGATGGAGCGAACGGTTGGCGGCGCAGTTGGTGCGCGACCACTTGGATCGTCTCGCGCCTTTTCGGTGGCCTGACTTGGCGAAGTCGCTTGGTGTAAGTTGCCAGACAATTGCTGAGGAGGTCGCCCTGATTCGTCAGCTCGAACCTTTTCCCGGTCGCCGGTTTGCGCGCATCGGTGAAGGGTTGCTCAACGGCGCACAGCTCATTCAGCCGGAGATTTTCATTGAGAAAGTCGGCGATGAGTATGTGATTCGGTTCAACGATGACGGGCTACCGCAACTGCGCATCAACGCCAAGTACCGCCGGATTTTGGAAAACCCGAACGCTTCACGCGAGGAGCGTGAGTTCATCCGCGATCGGCTGCGTGCCGCCGTTGACCTGATACGCAACATTGACTACCGCCGGCGGACAATCTACCGAATTTGTGAGGCTATCGTCGCCCGGCAACGCGACTTTCTCGACTACGGCCCGGCGCACATCAAACCGATGATGCTCAAGGACATCGCCGAGCAGGTCGGGCTTCATCTTTCGACGGTCAGCCGCGTCGTCAACGGCAAGTACGTCCAGACACCGCTAGGCATCATCGAACTCCGACGGTTTTTTACCGAGGGGTTGACCAACGACGACGGCGAAGCGGTGTCCACCGACATCATCAAGCTACGTATCAAGAAGCTCATCGCCGAAGAAGACCCGCGTGAACCGCTCACGGACGACGAAATCGCCCGCATTCTGGCGCGGGAAGGTCAGAGGCTTTCGCGGCGGACGGTGGCGAAATACCGCAGCCAGATGCATATTCCCGGTTCACGGGAACGCCGCACCGTCCTGAGCTAGAGGCGCAGCGCCTGACCGGCTTTTTCAGTTCCACTTTGCCTTACAAGGATATTGTTGTTATGAGCCATGCCTCTCCCGCTTCGACGCCCGACCGTTTGTTGCAAGCCGTCGCCGCTGGCGACATGGTGCGGGTTGTCGCTGCCACGACCACCCATCTTGTTCAGGAAGCTTGCCGTCGGCATGGTTCATGGAAGACGGCGACAGTGGCGCTGGGGCGCGCCTTGACCGGCGCGGCGCTGCTGGCCAGTTCGCTCAAGACGAGCGAACGGGTGACGGTGTGCATCGAAGGGCGCGGCCCTGTTGGGACGATTACGGCGGAAGCCAATGCGCAGGGGGGGGTCCGTGGCTATATCCAGCATCCCAAGACGGATGTGCCGCTGCGACCTGACGGCAAGCTGAACGTCGGCGCGGCCGTTGGTAAGGGCGTGCTGCACGTCATCCGCGAAGGCGGCTTCGAGATTGGGCTAATGGAGGCTTACCGCGGCTCCGTCCCGCTCGTCTCAGGCGAAATCGCCGAGGATTTGACGTACTACCTGTCCTATTCCGAGCAGATTCCCTCGGCGATGAGCCTAGGCGTCTATATGGAAGCTGGCGATGGAGTGGTCGGCGCGGCCGGCGGTTTTCTGGTGCAGGTACTCCCGGGCGCTGATGAAGCCGTCATCGAGCGCCTTGAGCAAACGGTTGCAGCCGCACCGCCGATTACCGATATGGTGCGGGCGGGGGCGACGCCGGAAGACTTAATCCGACAGGCGCTAGGAGATTTGGATTGGCGTCCGCTTTTGGAGCGACCGCTGAGTTTTGTCTGTACCTGTTCGGTTGAGCGTACGGAGCGGTTGTTGACGGCGTTGGGCGTGGAGGAAATGCAGGCGATTCTGGCCGAACAGGGGCAGGCGGAACTGACCTGCCACTACTGCAATGCGGTTTATCGGCTTTCGGCCGCCGATCTGCAACGTCTGATTGACGCTGAAACATCGGGTAAAACCTCGTAGGATTTGGCCGCTTTCTAAAGAGGAAGGCTACGTCCCTTGCCGCCCTTGATCGTTAGGTTCTTTTCCTGTGATAATTTTCAGCCCATGGCGGATGCGATTGAGTGGAGGGATAGGATGCCGCTATCCGTCGAACTACCCCGTGATGCCATTTCTGACTTTTGCCGCCGCCGGCGCATTGTAGAGTTGGCAATTTTTGGCTCTGCATTGCGTGAGGATTTTCGACCAGACAGTGATGTGGATATTTTGGTGACATTTGAGCCGGACGTTCAATGGACGTTTCCACAATGGCTGGAGATGACCCGTGAGCTGGAAACTTTATTTGGTCGCAAAGTGGATTTAGTCGAGCGGCGGCTGGTCGAGCAGAGCAAAAACTACATCCGCCGAAAACACATTCTGAGCCACTTGGAGCCGATCTATGTGGCGTGACGCCGCCTATCTCCTCGACATGTTGATTGCTGCGAAAGAGGTTCTCCAGTTCAGTATGGGGCTGACTTGGGAGGGATTTCAGCAGAGTTCCCTGCATCAACATGCGATTGCGAAGGCGCTGGAGAACATTGGGGAAGCCGCGCGCAAGGTATCGGATGAGACAAAAGCGGCACATCCCGAAATTTCTTGGCCACAAATCATAGCTTTGCGCCACCGGATTGCTCATGACTACTTTCACCTCGACTTGGTCAAAATGTGGCAGATTGTGCAAGAAGATGTACCTACGCTAATTCCCTGATTGAGCCGTTGATACCGCCGGAAGAACCATAACGGCACAGAAGAGCGAAGAATCCGCTTTCCCGCATGGCGGCTCGACGCTACGCGCCACGCCGTAAAGCGTGGCAGTTTCTCAAAAAACAAGTTCGGAAAGCTTTCCGGCGCGTGCGGATGCAGGCGGAATAACGCAACCCCAAGACGATGTTGCTTTCACACGCCCCTTGGCTTATTGAACGAAACATGCGTGTCACTCCCCGCAACAACACCACACCGACGCCTCACCTATGTTGCGTATGTCGCTTGCAACGCCTCCGGCGCGGCGGCTGGCCGCCGTGCTGGCGCTATCCGCCTGTCTGATGTTCACCGCGTCGGCGCAAACCGCGCGCCCGAAAGCCGAACCCAAGAAACCCCAAGCCAGCGCGTCGGACGCCAAAGACCCGAAAAAAGACGAATCGCTCCTCAAGGAAAGCACCTTCACCGGACTAAAGTTCCGTTCGTTGGGGCCGGCAGTCGCGTCCGGCCGCATCTCGTCGCTGGCGGTGGACCCGCGCAACCGGCGGCGGTACTTCGTCGGCGTTGCTTCCGGCGGTGTCTGGAAAACGACAAATGCTGGGACAACTTGGACGCCTGTGTTCGACAACCAGCCGTCTTTTTCCATCGGCGCGGTGACAATAGACCCCAAACATCCCTTCCGCATTTGGGTTGGGACCGGAGAAAACAACTCGCAGCGCAGCGTCGCCTATGGCGACGGTGTCTATCGTTCCGACGATGACGGACGGACGTGGCGCAACGTCGGGTTGAAGGAATCTGAACACATCGCTCGCATCCTCGTTGACCCGCGCAATTCTGAAACGGTCTATGTCGCCGCGCAGGGGCCGCTCTGGCGGTCGGGCGGCGACCGTGGCCTCTACAAAACGACGGACGGCGGTCAAACTTGGCAGCGCATTCTCGACATCAGCCCCGACACCGGCGTGACCGAGGTGGTGATGGACCCACGCAACCCCGACGTGATGCTGGCGGCGGCATACCAGCGGCGGCGGCATGTCTGGACGCTTATTGACGGCGGTCCTGAAAGCGCCATCTACAAAACGACGGACGGCGGTAAAACGTGGCGCAAAGTGACAAATGGCCTTCCGAGCGTGGATTTGGGCCGGATCGGTCTAGCCATTTCACCGGCCAACCCGGACGTTGTTTATGCCTGCGTGGAAGCCGCCGATGGGAAAGGGGGTGTATTTCGCTCGTTGGACGGCGGCGAAACTTGGGAGCGTCGCAATTCCTTCGACCAGACGGCGATGTACTTCAGTACGATTGTCGCCGACCCGCGCAATGTGGATCGAGTGTACGTCCTGAACGTCTCCCTGATGGTTTCCGACGACGGCGGCAAAACACTGTCGCCGATGCCGGGCATGCGCCATGTCCACGTGGATTATCACGCCATGTGGATTGACCCGTCCGACCCCGATTACTACCTCGTCGGCTGCGACGGCGGCGTGTATGAAAGCTTCGACCGCGGCCGGTCGTGGCGGTTTCACGCCAACCTGCCGGTGACGCAGTTTTACGACGTGACTGTGGACAACAGCGAGCCGTTTTACTTCGTCTATGGCGGGACGCAGGACAACAACACGCTGGGCGGCCCTTCCCGAACACGCAACACTCACGGCATAACCAACGCCGACTGGTTTGTGACCGTCGGCGGCGACGGTTTTCACGTTCGCGTAGACCCAACCGATCCCAACACTGTCTATTGCGAGTATCAGTACGGCAACCTGTTTCGTTTCAACCGGCGCACCGGCGAGCGTGTCGGCATCCAGCCCAAAATCGGCAAGGACGAACCGCCGCTGCGCTGGAACTGGGATTCCCCCTTCATCATCAGTCCACACGATCCCAAACGCCTGTACTTTGCCGCTAACCGGTTGTTCCGCAGCGATGACCGGGGGGATTCATGGCGGGCGGTTAGCGGCGACCTCACCCGGCAACTCGACCGTGACAAGTTGCCCGTCTTCGGCAAGGTCTGGGGACCTGACGCTGTGGCCAAGCACGCCTCAACGTCGTTTTACGGCAACATCACGACCATCGCCGAATCGCCTAAGCGCGAAGGCTTGCTCTTTGTTGGTACGGACGACGGTCTGGTATGGATTTCGGAAGACGGCGGCGCGAACTGGCGCAAAATCGAAACCTTCCCTGGCATCCCCGAACGTACTTTCGTCAGCCGGATTGTGCCGTCCAAGCATAACGCCGATGTGGTCTATGTCGCCTTTGACAACCACAAAAACGGCGACTTCAAACCCTACGCACTCAAGTCGTCCGATCTGGGGCGGACGTGGACGCCCTGCGTCGGCGATCTGCCGGAGCGCGGCTCGGTCAAGGTCATCGCTGAAGACCCGGTCAATCCAAACCTGCTGTTTGCCGGAACGGAATTCGGGTTGTTTTTCACGCCGAACGGCGGCAGGCGCTGGGTGCAGCTCAAGGGCGGACTTCCCACCATCGCCGTCTGCGACATTGCCATCCAGACGCGCGAACATGATCTGGTTGTTGCGACATTTGGGCGTGGTCTCTACGTCTTGGATGACTACCGCGCCCTGCGCACCATCACCGAGGAACAACTCCAGCAGGCGGCGCAAACCTTTCCGGTGCGCGACGCTTGGCTGTACGTCGAAGCCGAACCGCTGGGCGGCAGCAGGCGCGGTTTTCAAGGCGACGCATTCTACGTTGCGGACAATCCACCGTTTGGGGCCGTTCTGACCTACTACTTGAAGGAAGCGCCGAAAACTAAGAAGGAACGCCGTCAGGAGGCTGAGAAGAAGGGCGACGCGCCCTACCCGACCCGCGACGAACTGCGCGCCGAGGCCGAAGAAGAAGCACCGCTAACATTTGTCGTTGTTATAGACGACAAGGGCAACGTTGTCCGCCGGCTGACAGCGCCGCAGGCGGCCGGCTTCAACCGCGTGGCGTGGGACCTTCGTACGCCGGCGCCGCAACTACCGCCGCCTCGTGACGAAGAGAATCCCTTCGCGCGGCAGCCGGTCGGCTGGTTTGTCACGCCGGGGACGTACACGATGACGCTTTACCAACGCGCCGACGGCGTGACGACCCAACTCGGAACGCCGCAAACCTTTCAGGTGCGCTTTCTCGACGAGCGCGCAGCCGAGGACGTACGCGCCTTCGAGGATTTTCACCGGCGGCTGCTGACTGCGCAGCGGACGATGCACGGGGCGCTCGAAACCGCGCAGGAGCTTCAGACGCGGCTGGCCGCCGTCAAAAAGGCCGTTCTGGAGACGCCTGCCGCCGACGCCAAACTGCTGGACGAAACGACGGCGCTGACGCAGCGCATGAACGCTCTGCTGGTGCGGCTGCGCGGCGACCGGGCGCTTCAGGCGCGCAACGAGAATACGCCTCCGGGACTGGCCGAACGGTTGGCGGACATCGTATCCGAACGGAGCAACACGCTGGCGCGACCGACACAGACCCATGAGACACAATACGCTATCGTCGCCGAGGGTCTGCGCGAGGCGTTGAATGATCTGCGCACAATTGCCGATGATCTCGGCCGCGTCGAAAAAAACCTAGAGGCGCTGGGCGCGCCCCACACGCCGGGGCGTTTTCCAACGTGGCCCGAACGGTAAGGGTGGCCCATTTTGAGGATGCGGTGGACGCTGCTTGCGCGGACGAGAGCCGTTAGTTGCGAATCACGTACCGGATTGAGCCACCCTCTGTATCAATCAAGGGCGGCCGGTGGCGTACCCGCCGGATGATGTTTGGATAATCGGCGATGCGCGGCGGCAGATGGACGTTCAGTTCGACGGCGGGCCAAGTGTGAATCACGACGTCGGTGACTTCGACAGGCATGAAGTCGGGGTGCGTGAAGCGGACGCGGTAAGTTCCCACGGGGACGCCGATGTGTGCGCCGAAACCTCGCCGGTCGGTTTCAAACGCCAACCCCGGACCGGGCTGCATCGGGTAAAGCTCAACTCGAACGTCGGCGACCGGACGCTCGTCCGCTTTGTGGGCGCTCTCGGTGCGGACGTTGACCCGCAGCTTACCGCAGCAGGGGCTTTGTCCAGTTGAAGGCGCACAGCCAGTGACTAGCAGCCAGAAGAGCGCCAACCAAACGGCTGAAAAGCGCGTGCTTCGCGTTGCACCGTGCAGTAGCATCCCCTGCCAGGCGTTCGTCACCGGTGGACGCGCCGAACATCCTCTACGAAGTTTGGCGGAGACCTCAATGTCCATCTTGCAAGCCATCCTTCTCGGCATCGTTCAGGGGCTGACCGAGTTTTTGCCTATCAGCAGCACGGCACACCTGATCCTTGTTAGCAAGCTGCTTCAGCTTGACCAAAAACTGACGCCGGAGCAACTCACTGGCTTTGTTGCGTTCATTCAGTTAGGCACTGTGGCGGCGTTGATCATCTACTTTTTCCCTGACCTGTGGGCTATTGCGCGTGGTTTTCTGACAGACCATCTCGCTTGGCTTCAAGGTAGGGGAACGCTTAGCGCACCAGCGCGTCTAGGATGGTTGATCATTGTCGGCTCAACGCCGGTGATCGTGCTTGGTTTCGCCTTCAAGAAGGTCATTGAAGGCACGTTGACCAAAAACCTTTATGTCATTGCCAGTGCTTTGATTGGGCTGGCGTTGGTGTTGACGGCGGCGGAACTGTTCGGCTCGCGGCGTTTGAAATTGGAGGACCTAACGTGGGTTCACGCGCTCGTTATCGGCTTTGGACAAGCGTTGGCGCTTATTCCTGGGGCGTCCCGTTCCGGGACAACCATCACCGCCGGGTTGCTGCTCGGATTGGAGCGCGCAACCGCCGCTCGCTTTTCATTTCTGCTGTGCGTTCCAGCACTGACGGGGGCAGGCGTGTTGCAGTTTGTCCGGGAAGTCAAGGATTTCGATCCCTCAATGCTGGCGGCGACGGCCGTCGCCACGCTGGTCTCTGGGATCACGGGTTACGCCGCCATCGCCTTTTTGCTTTTCTTCCTTAAAACACACAGCATGTTTGTGTTTGTGGCTTATCGGCTCATTCTTGGTGGATGCCTACTAGCGCTTCTGGCGACAAATCGCCTGTCGCCAGTGTAGTGCGCTTGAAAATGGGGTGAGGCGCTCAACGTAACAGGGCGTTGTCCCCGCCAGTGAAGCGTTCAGCCGCGACTGGGAGCTGATGTGCATCAATTGACGCATCAATCTCGCCCGTTGCTTCCGTACAGCCGCCGGTAGTGCGCCGCATTGCGTATCACGCCTAGGACGTAAAGCCGCGTCTCGGTAATCGGAATCGCGTCAATCCACACATCCAGTTCCTCGGTCGGCAGCGTTTTGAGCCAGTTGATGACTCGTCCGGGTCCGGCGTTGTACGCTGCAAAGGCGTACTCATACCGCCCAAACCGGCGGCGCATCTCGGCAAGGTAGCTTACGCCTAGTACGATATTGAGCTGCGGGTTGTAGAGTTGCTCGGTGGTGATGGGGCCAACGCCCTTTTTGTTGGCGACCAGTCGCCCCGTCGAAGGCAAAAGCTGCATCAGGCCAATGGCATTGGCGGGGGAGCGGGCGTTGGGATCAAAAATGGATTCCTGACGAATTAATCCGGCGACAATGAATGGGTCGAGGCCGTGCGCCTTTGCTTCCCGCTGGATGGTTTCCCATTCACGCAGTGGATACAAAATTTCCCACTCCTCACGGCTGATTTCGTCACCTTGGTAAGCCGCATAATCAGGGTGCGCACGCTGCAGGGCCTGCGCCGCTTGGTGCGGCTGGCCAAGGTCGCGGTAAACGCGGGCAATCTCCAGTGCGACTTTAGGGGAGGTTGGAGCCGTTCGGCGCGCGGCCTCCAGTTCATTCAACGACAACTCCATCAAACCGATGATGCGCAGTTGGGAAGCTCGCTCCAACCACACCACGCCTTCTGAGCCAATGGTCTCAACCGACGGACGAGCGGGCGGCAACCCGGCGACGGCGCGCATCACCGGATGCTCCGCCGTCAGTTGGGCCGCCGGCACGGCACGCAAACGCTGAAGGCGCTCTGCCGCCTGCTGCCCATAGTGGTTGTAGCGGTAGCGACGGACAATCGCTTCGTACAGCAACCTTGCTTCTGAACTGCGCCCAACGCGCTCAAGGTCTCGCGCCGCCCAGTAGGCCGCCCGTCCCTTGTTGTCCGAGAAGGGGAAAAGCGCGACGTGTTCAAGGAGCAGCGGCACGGCGACGGCGTACGCCCCCTGTTGGTGCAACGCCCAAGCCCGCTTGAAATGCCACTGTTGTCCGGCTTTCCGTTCTGGGTACTGCCGGACCAGTCGGTCGTAGTAGCTTGCGTCGCCGTGCTTTTCAGCCCAGCGAGCAAGGTTTTCAAGCGCTTCGCCGGCGCGCGGCGACGTTGGGTACAGCGCGAGAAGCCGCTCGACGGTCGCGGGGTAGTTTGCGCCGCCGCTGCGTCGCACAGCTTCCGCCAGATAAAACAGAGCTTCGGCGTGCCGCTCTTTGTTTTGGTCGCTCACCGCCGCGAGTTGAACGGCGGCGGCGGCGAATTTTTGAGCAAAGTACAGGCTAACGCCGTACCGGAAGCGCGCTTCATCGTTCTGGAGCGCCGCCGGGTCAAGCGTCGCCAACTGGGTAAAGTCATCGACCGCAGCGGCGTACTGCTTGGCCTCATACAGGCGGTAAGCGCGGAGGCGTAGTCCGGGAGCGTCGGTGACGCGCGCCGCCATCGCCGCCGCAACCGGGTTAGGAAACAGCGCCTGCCGGGCGTTTTGCACCTCATCCTGACTCAGGCTGTCGGGCGCTTCCGTAATGATGCGCCGCCAGATGCGGCGGGCGTCGTCGAGGCGTCCGGCGTCGTGGTAGGTGAGCGTCAAAATCGCCAGCGCGTTGCCGTCGCCTGCGTCCAGCAACGGCTTGAGAACCCGTTCCACCGCCGCCACGTCACGCCGGACGGCGGCGGCGCGGGCGGCCTGAAGCGTCGCTTCACGGACTAAAGGCGATTGCGGATACCGCACAGTGAGTCGCGTCAAGGTGTTCTGCGCCGCTTCAAACTTGCCGCTATCGAATTGCGCCTTGCCAAGATAGTACAGCCCATAGTCGCCCAACCGACTCCAATCAGCGATCACCGGCGTATCGAGCAAAGCGACGGCGGTCGCATAGTTGCGCGCCTGGTAGCTGTCATAACCGCGCCGAAGCCGAGCTAGCGCAGCGACTTCGGAGTTTGGGTAGCGGCGCTCAAATTCGGCTAACACACTATCCGACGGTTGGTTGCCGGCGCGGACAACGGCTTGGCGGAGCGCGCTCAATGCCTCAGTTTTTTCCTCTGACGGTGGAGCTGCGTGTAGGCAGTGGCGTGTTATAAAGATGCCGCCGAGGAGTAAGCCGGCGGCAAGCAGCGAAACTCCTAAACCAAGTGCAAAGCGCACTTGACGTGGTTTGGGCCGCCGACGCAACCACGCAAATGACAACGCTTTCATCGCGACGGACTTGGTTGGAAAAAAAGTGGACGAGCGCAGGGCTCGTCCACTTGACCAGCCAACTTGGAAGGTAAGCTTACTCAGGCTGCAACAGCACCGGGCCGGGGCAATCCGCACCAAGCCGCGATTTGTCGCCTTCCGCCAGCAACGAAACCAATTCATCGTAGAAATAATCGAACTTAGCCGCCACAATCGGGCTGACCCGCTTATCGTACATTTGCCGCGAACGGTCTATGTCTTCCTTCAAGCGGTCGTAGAGATCGTGGTTGAGGCGTCCTTCAGCGACTTTCGCTTCGTTGTAGAGCTTGATTTCCGACACCAGTAGGCGGGCAAAGCGCCGGGCGTCGTTGTGCGCCTTGGCTTCCTCTTCGGTAGTCGGTTTCGGCGGGCCAGGAGGCATCGCTGCCGCCTCAGGGCGCGGCGTCACAGCCGGGCCGCCTTGGGATGGGGTCAACGGTTGGATGGTAAACCCGTTGCTTGGAGAGGCTGTCTCTGCTGGCGCTGGCTCCGCAACGTTCGGTGGCGCTGACGCAGGTGGTGTGACGACCTCAAAGGTCGGTGTTGGACTGGGTGCTGAATACGCTGTGGGTGTCGCCGTCAATCCCACCGAAGTGGTTGGTTCTGGTTCCTGAATGGTCGGCCCAGGCGGAACGACTGGCGGGAGCGGCTGTGGCTCAAAGGTCGGCTCTGGCGGCGACTCGGCAACCGCTCGGCTGTCCTTAGCGGCAGTTGCCTCAGGCTCTGGTGAGGGATAGGCTCCATCAATGAGCTGCGTTTTCAACCGGTCGGTTTCAGGCGTCACTACCTCCGCCGCCGGTGGCGCTTCTTCTGTGGGCTGGACCACTGGCGCAACGGCCGTGGCCACCGGCACTTCATCGGTTGGGGCGACGCTCGGCGTCGCATGCACTGCCTCGCTACGCGACGGTGCTTCCACGGCGGCGGGCGGCGTCTCCGGGGAAACCGCTGGCGCCGCCTGAGTTGTGCGGTCTACGGCTGGCGCAGCCGTAGTCACCAAACGATTACGTGCGTTGATCAACTCCACCGTCAGACCGGCGGTGTTGACCAAAATCTGAAGCGGCGGTAGGGCGATGCGCGTCACTGGTTGGTCGCCCGTGTCAATGTAGAGCAGAGCCGCCACCTTGCCACGTACGAGCAGTGGAATGCTGCCTATCGCCGCCGGGACGCTGCCCAGCCGGTCAAGCAGGAGTTGGTTCTCAGCATAGGCGTAGGGGCTGTCCAGAACGGCTATCTGGCGGTCAATGGCGGCTCTGAGCGTGGTTTGCGCCTGAAGCGACAGCGTCATTCCACGCAGAGAGACACCGGAAGCTTCAAAGCCGCGTTCGGCCCAAGCGACCATACCGCCTGTTTTGACGACGAACAGCGCCGCGCGCGGGGCGTACTCCAGCGCGCGGGTTACAAGTAAGTTGAGCACTTCGGCCTGGGTCGGCTGGCTCTGAAGTTCGACAAGGTAGTGGTACAGTGTTTGGAGGTCCACCGTCGGGGCGGTTGGCGCCGCCTCAGGCAGCGGCCGAGCGACTTCAGTCGGCGTCGGCGGCGCCGTGGTCAGAGCCGCAAGATGCGTCAGCGCACGGTCTGTGAAGTCGGCGATGGCTGAATCATGGCTGACCGCCGCCAGTCGCGCCGCCGATTGGGACAACAACTGAGTGAACGCTTGCTCGACTTGGTGATGCATGCGGGCGATTTCAGCTTCCAGCTTACTAAGTTCCGCCCGCACAATCGCCTCAACTTCCGCGCGCCAGCTTGCCTTGAGATGTTCGTACGACACGGGTTTGTTCTCCACGCAATGAAATGCCTGAATTTTTCGGTTGGCGCAGCCTTCCACCACTAGGCGGAAGGCTGCGGAGCGAGTGGCAAGTGAATTGTAAACGTTGTGCCCTGACCGAGCGTGCTCTGGCAGGTAATGTCGCCGTCATGGCCTTCAATGATCCGGCGACAGATACCTAGCCCAAGTCCAGTCCCTTCACTACCTTTGGTCGTGAAGAAAGGCTCCCAGATACGTTGCAGGTTTTCCGGCGCAATGCCGCAGCCGGTGTCCGATACGGTGATTCTCGCACTTCCATCCACTTCGTCAACCCGTACAGTGAGTTCACCAGGCCGGTCTCGCATCGCCTGTGCGCCATTGCGCAGCAAATTGAGGAGAACCTGCATGATTTTGTCACGATTGAGGCTGACGTAGGGGTTGCCGTCCGCTTTGAAGCTGGTGCGACAAACCCTCACCAGTGGGTCGTAACGGGCAAAGTTGAGTGCTTCTTCAACAATCGGGACAAGCGGCTGCACGGTCTTTTCATAGACTTTCGGCTCCGGCCGGGCAAAGTCCCGAATCTCGTTGACCATCGCCACCATGCGCTGCTGGGCGTTGAGGATGAGCTGGATCAACTGGCGCTGACGCTGATCCTCGGCGTCGCTCATCAGGATCTCGGCCGCTGTCAGCGCCGAGAGTTGGTTTTTCAACTCGTGGGCGATGCCGCTGGCGAACTGCCCCAGCGTGGCCAGTTTTTCTTGATTGATGAGACGCTCCTGCGTCGCCCGCAACTCTTCAATCAGATGCAGGTTTTCCATCACAAAGCCAGCCTGCTGGGTCAGCGCCAAAAAATATTCCAGTTCCTCATCGCTGAACTGGGTGGTCGCCAGCAGGTTGTCCACGTAGCACACCCCCCAAATCTGCCGTGGTGAACTAATTGGGGCGCACATCACCGAATGGATGGCTTGCTGAACGATACTCGACGTGGACGAAAACCGTGTATCCGACAAGGCGTCAAAGCTGCGGATGGCGACGTTTTGCTCAAACGCCTGCATGGCAATGGTCAGGCTTGGTTGAACCTGCGTTGTTCCCGACCGTGTGCGGACAAACCGCATTTCGAGCGCACCAGTCGCCGCGTCGCGGAGAAGGATCGCCCCGCGTTCCGCCGGCAGCGTTTCCATCGCGGCGTCCAGCAAACACTCCAGTAACGCCTGTGTGCTGCCCGCCGTCAGCATTTTGCGGCTGAACTCGTTCAGCGCCTTGAGCCGATTGAGCGTGAAATCGGTGATGTTTTCAGCGCTGTCCAGCAGCGCTGTGTTGAGAAAGCGCGAACGAGGACTGGCGATGACCGTCGTCAGTTTGTCAGTGGTGCGTTGCTCCTCGTCGGCGGCGGCGCCACTGCTGTCCGGCGAGATGGCGTGCGTCTCAAAAAGCAACGTAACGGGGTTGACGTCACCAAGCTGAAATCGGTCGCCGGACTGAAGGACGTGCGTGGTAATCCGCTCGCCATTGACCAACACGCCCCCTGTACTCTGGTTGTCGCGCAGAATGAACCGCCCATCCCGATAAATGATTTCGGCGTGCCGGCGCGAAACATAGGAGTTGTTGATCTGGAGGTCGTTGGTGCGTAGGCGGCCGATGCTAAACACCGGGCGGTTAATGCGCACGGTGCGCTGAAACCCTTGGCTGTCGAGGTAGGTAAGGGTCGCATAGATGGGGATGGACGTTTCCAACATAGCGACGGAAAATACGCTGCTGCGACAGGCGTTTCAGATGAAGCCGATGCGGGTAGTTTGTCAATGTAACACAGGCGACAGCCGCTACGCCATGCTCTTGTCAGTGCGGAAACGCAAAGCATTCGCGGAACAACTAAGTTCGCGCTCAGGATTCCGTCAGCGGCGGTCGGATGGGGCTTCGGCGGCGGCGCGGCGTCGGTTCGCTTTCCTCCACTTCGGCGGCGGCTGGCCGCCGCCGAATAGAACGCAACGCCTTATGCAGCGAAAAGCGCGGCTTAAACCCAAACGTTTCACGGAACTTGCTTCCGTCAATCACGCATGGGAACATCAAAAAATCATACTGCGGCGTCGGGAAAGGCAACAGCCCAACCGCCCATCCCAGCTTCATCAGCGGGGCCGCCAACTGGTAAATCACCGGAACGGCGATCCCACCCGCCTCACGAACTGCCACGGACAGCGGTAATTCACCAGGGCCAGTGACGTTGTACACCCCGCCATGTTTTTTCTCTAGCGTCAGCAGCAGCGCCTGCACCATGTCCCGTTCATCAATGACTTGGATCATCGGATCGTAGCCGAACGGAACGGGCACGAGGCCAAACCGCAGGTACGTGGTGAGGAAATTTTGTACGTGCGGCCCGACGATGTGGCACGGTCGAAGCAGGGTCGTCGTTGTTGAGCGTACTTGGTGCATCCATGACCGGCAGTAGGTGTCAAACTCAACCTTATCGCCCATATCGGCGTACCGCTGGATAGCCTTGAGTGGATAATCCTCAGTCAGGAAGGTCGGATTGGTTGGGTCGGCGCCGTAAACATCGGCACTGCTAAGCAAGATGACTTGGGGGACGCCTTGCCGTTCGCAACAGGCCAGCAAGCGCATCGTGGCGATGACGTTCACGGTATGGCGGACGGTCATCGGCAATCGCGCGTCGTTGGCGACCGCCAAGTGGATGACCGCGTCAAAGCGCTCGTTGCGAAATAGGTCTTCCAGCGCTTTTTTCCGAATATCAAGCTGGCGATAGGTAATATCGCGCCGAATCGGAAGCTGCGGCGGACGCCGCCCAATCCCGACGACCTCCCACTCCAACGGGATCGCTGAAGCCAACTGGGTGGCTAGACCGCCAGCGATGCCGGTAATCAACAGCCGCTTACGGTTGCTGGGTGCAGAGGAGGCTTTTCCAGCCATAGGCGTCGGTTTGTCGCCCGAACGGTCGCTTCAGCGAGCGCGTTCGGGCGCTAAGTTTAGCTGCGCGCGTTACTCTGCCATTTTCTTAGCGTTCTCGATGGCGTCTTCAATTGCGCCACACATGTAAAACGCTTGTTCCGGCAGGTCGTCGTGCTTGCCTTCAAGAATCGCCTTGAAGCTCCGAATTGTGTCGGCCACTTTGACGTACTTGCCTTTGCGGCCCGTAAACTGCTCTGCGACGTGGAAAGGCTGGGAAAGAAACTTCTGGATTTTGCGCGCGCGCGCCACCGTCAGCTTGTCCTCTTCAGAGAGCTCGTCAATGCCTAGAATAGCAATGATGTCCTGGAGCTCCTTGTAACGTTGCAGCGTACGTTTGACGCCCTCGGCGACTTCGTAGTGTTCTTGTCCGACGATTTGCGGGTCGAGAATGCGCGAGGTGGAATCCAGCGGGTCTACTGCCGGAAAAATCCCCAACTCGGCGATCTGACGCGACAGCACAGTTTTGGCGTCGAGATGCGCGAAGGTGGTCGCCGGCGCTGGGTCGGTCAGGTCGTCGGCCGGAACGTATATCGCTTGAACAGAGGTGATCGAGCCAGTCTTGGTCGAAGTAATCCGCTCCTGCATTTCGCCCATTTCCGTGGCGAGGGTGGGTTGGTAACCGACGGCGGATGGCATGCGCCCCAGCAGCGCCGACACTTCCGAGCCGGCCTGCGTGAAGCGAAACACGTTGTCCACGAAGAACAGTACGTCCTGATTCATCTCATCGCGGAAGTACTCCGCAACGGACAATCCCGACAGGGCCACTCGTGCCCGCGCGCCCGGTGGCTCGGTCATCTGGCCGTACACCAGCGCAATCTTCGATTCTTCGAGGTTGTCCATGCGGATGACGCCGCCTTCTTGCATCTCCACCCACAGGTCGTTGCCCTCGCGCGTCCGCTCGCCGACGCCAGCAAAGACAGAGTAGCCGCCGTGCCCCATGGCGACGTTGTTAATGAGTTCCATGATCATCACGGTTTTGCCGACGCCCGCGCCGCCAAACAAACCAATTTTCCCCCCTTTGAGGAAGGGCTGAATCAAGTCAATGACCTTGATGCCGGTCTCAAGCATTTCAGTCTCGGTGGATTGCTGCTCGAAGGACGGGGCCGGCCGGTGGATCGGGTAGCGTTTTTCATGCTTGATGGGGCCTAGCTCATCCACCGGCTCACCGAGAACATTCATGATCCGCCCGAGTGTACCTTTGCCGACTGGAACGGTAATCTGCGTGCCAAGGTCATACACCTTCATGCCTCGCACCAGTCCTTCTGTCGGCTGCATGGCGACTGTTCGTACCAGTCCATCGCCCATGTGCCGTTGAACCTCAACGACAATGTTGATCGGCTGGGGTACATCGAACCCGTCGCTAACGATACGGAGAGCTTGGTACATTGGCGGGAGATACCCATCGCCAAAGGCGACATCCACCACTGGACCAATAACTTGAACCACTTTCCCTGTTCTTGGGGCGGGAGCAGGGGCGCTCATCGTTGTGCTTCTTCCTCCAAAAAACCTCGGCTTTTCTAAGGGAAGCCGAACATAATCAGTCGTGGCTAACGTGTTGGGACGCTACCACAGCCTACGAGCCTTGACCAACCGACTTAGACCACCTTCTCGCCTACGGCAGATGAATACGGAGCTAGTTGCAATCTGGGCTGCCATGACGCAAGCTAACTGCGGCATCAGGCAAACGTGAAAACGCCGGTGAAGCTAGAGCAAACACCGTGTAGCGTTCAGCGCTGAAGGGAGAGCGAGCGAGGGGGAGAAGGTCACGGCGGAATGGACCGTCACCTCGCTATGACGGATCAAACGGTGGCGACTACAGTTGAACGAACGGCGCGCGCTGCGACGCAATGCCCGGAAGTTCAGTTACAGAGCTTATTCCAGCGCGGCAAACAACTCTGGGAGTACGGCGAATATGAAGCGGCGAAAGCCGCTTTTCGGCAGGCGATCAAGCTGGACGCTGAACATACGCCGTCGTACGAATGGTTGGGCGCCGTGCTGCGCGAGTTGGGCGAACTGCGCGAGGCCATCCGCATGTGGCGGACGGCGGAGACGTTGGCACCCAACCACCCGCGTGTTCTGCTTAATTTGGGTGTTGGACTGTTTGAACTAGGCAAGTTTTTTGCCGCCAGTCGAACTGACGAGCCGCTGCAGTTGCTGCGCCGCGCTGTTGCTTGCTCACCGACGCCGTATGGTCGGGCGTGGTTCAATCTGGGAAACGTCCTTTATGTTCACGGCAACTACGCAGCGGCGCGCGATGCCTACCAAGCGGCGTTAGACGCTGAGCCGGGGCTTGGCGTCGCCTATCGCAATTTGGGCAACGCTCTGTTCCGCCTCGATCAGCCGACAGCGGCGCTAGCAGCGTATCAGCGGGCATTGGACGCCGGCGACACACAGGGTGCGGCGCATCACAACTTGGGCTTGGCTGCTCTGCGCGTGCGCGCCGCGGAAACCGCTGCGTCTGCGTTTCGCGCCGCTGTCACGTTGCGCCCGACGGACGGTGAAAGTTGGTTGGGTCTGGGCAATGCGCTGGCGATGCAGGGTGAGTTTCAAGCCGCACGGGCGGCGCTGACGGAAGCGCGCGCCAGTCGCGGCGGACAGTACCCCGAAGCCGCGCTTGATCTTAGCAAAGTGTTGCTGGCGATGGGGCAAGCGGAGGCAGCGGTCGAAGTCCTGTCTAAACAGTTGACAGTGACGCCGTTGCCAGGTTTGTACCGCCAACTGAGCCGCGCCTATATCAAACTTGGGCGTCTGCCGGAAGCCGTCCAAACGCTTCAGCGCTTTGTGGCGACGCCCGCCGGGGACACAGCGCTAGGCTACTATGAGCTAGGGGTGGCGCTTGCCCAATGCGAGCCTCCCTATGTCGCCGAACAAGCTTTCCGGACAGCGATTGAAAAAAGCCACGGTGTGTATCCCGAAGCTTGGCATCGCCTGGGGCGAGTCCTCATGCGCCAGAACAAGCTCGTCCTTGCCGTCGAAGCTTTCGAGCGGGCCATCGAACAGCGTCCCGACTTCGCCGAGGCGCTCAGGGATTTGGGGCAGGCGCTCTACCGGTCAAGTGATTTGCACGCGGCCGACGCCGCGCTTAACGCCGCCATCCGGGTCGAACGAATGACCGGTCGGGTCAGTCAACAGGCGGTGTGGGAAGTGGAAAGCGAGTTGTGGGCCGGCTTGCGTCAGGCGGCGTGTCTGTACGATTTGCCGTCTAGTCCGTAAGCTTCGAAGCAATCATTTTTCCATCAATGCCAAGAGGCGCTTATGCTCGATACCCTGTGTGTAGCTTTGAAGGGGACGCCGCGCGTCGTCGTCCAAGTGCTCAAGGAAAAAGGGGCGCTGTCGGCGGCTCAGCTCGTCGCCGAGACCGGTCATCCTGAAAAGTCGGTCAGAATGGCGCTTGGCGAGCTGGAGAAGGCGCGGTTGGTCAAACGCGAAGGTGATGCCTACGCCGTTGCTTGCCGGGACGAGATGCCGCCGATGTCGCGCGTCCCCTTCAACAATGAGCTTGGGCGTAGGGTGTACGCTACCGCCTGCGCCGAGTGCTGGAAGAAGTGGCAGGCCCAGCAACTCGTCCTGATGAATCACTTTGGTTTGAATCCGCTTGATCCACAGGCTCAAAAGTTTCTGTTTGGCGCAATGGAGTCGTTTTTCTTTGGCGACGGAACGCCGCCGATGATGATTGACACGACGTTGCAGGGCCAGATCAGTCACCTTGAATAGCTGCAAGCGCCGGCAACGTCGGAAAGACATGGGTTTCCAGCGCCGCGAGGGTCGCCGCAACCGCGCTGGCGGCCTGCGCCCAAGTCGCCTGCGCCCGGCGACCTAGCGCCGCGGCGTGCGCCGGATTGGTTAGCAACGTCTCCAAGGCTGCGGCAAGGTCACGCCGCAACGCATCCACCGGACCTGGAGCGAGTCGCCATACGGCATCGGCGGCGCAGAAGCGATCCATAATCGCGCGGAAATTCTCAGTGTACGGCCCTGTTACCACCGGCCGTCCGGCGGCGGCCGGTTCAAGAATGTTGTGTCCGCCGCGTGGGACGAGGCTGCCGCCGACAAACGCCACGTCGGCCCAACGGTAAGCGGCGGCGAGTTCGCCGATGGTATCGAGAAGGATGACTTCGGCCTGCGCATCGTCCGACCGCGGCTGCGTACGGCGGGCGATGCGCCACCCGAACCGTCTAAGTTCGCGTCCAACGCTGGCAAAGCGCTCAGGATGCCTTGGCGCAAGCAGCAGGCGACAAGGCTTCAAAGCCGGCGTCATGCGGAGTTGGGCGAAGACTTCAGCAAGGATGACTTCTTCACCTTCAACTGTGCTGCCGGCGACGATGCAGGGACGGCCGTCACCGAGGCTGAATTGCCGCTGAAGGTCGGCGGCGATGCGGTCGCGGCGCCGCTGCTCGGTTGCGTCCGGCGGCGCGTATTTGAGGTTGCCGGTGGTAATGACGCGCGCAGGCGGCGCACCAAGTGCAATGATGCGCGCTGCATCTTCGTCAGATTGCATGAGGCACAGCGTAAAGCGGCACAAGAGATCGCCCATCGCTGATCCAAGACAACGGTAGCGGACGAACGAACGGTCAGAAAGTCGTCCATTGGCGAGGACGACTGGGATACCGCGTTGGGCGCAGGCGTGTAAAAAGTTGGGCCAGATTTCTGTTTCTAGAATAACGACTAACGCCGGTTTCAGCGCGGCGAGGGCTCGTTCCGTCACCCACGGCAGGTCGAGCGGAAAGTAAAAGTGCCGCCCCATCCAGTCCAGTTGTTCCCGGGCGCGCGCCTGTCCGGTTTCCGTCGTCGTCGAGATCACAAAATGCGCTCTTGGAAGGCGTTCACGCAGGGCCTGGGCCAAAGGCTGTCCGGCAAGGACTTCGCCAACGGAGACGCAATGAAACCAGATAGTTGGCGTCGGCGCAGCGGAGAGTTGTGGGACGAATCGTTCGCGGAGGTGACGCCAATCCCTCCTTCGGCGGAGCGCGCGTAGCCCGTAATAGCCCAACCAGAGCGGCGCGCTGACCGTCAGCGCCGTGTTGTACAACCGGAACGGAAAATGTGTAAACACACCTATGGCCGTCGTAAACGATGCGGCGGCTCTGAAGGAGCGGTGCGCAAGGCGCGCAGGTTACTTGGCGCGTTCGACGTATTTCCCTTCGCTTGTATCCACCCGAATAATATCGCCTTCCTTGATGAAGCCGGGGACGCTGATTTGCAGTCCCGTTTCAAGCTTGGCCGGTTTACTTGAACCTGTCACCGTCGCGCCCTTCAGTTCCGGCTCCGTTTCAATGACCTTCAGCTCGACCACCGCTGGAAGCTGGATGGCGACCGGCTGCCCGTTGTAGACCTCGACCTGAATGGTCGTATCCGCCTTCAAGTATTTCAGCGCGTCACCCAAGATTTCTTCTTCCAGCCCAACCTGCTCGTAGGTGGTGACATCCATAAAGTAGTGGGTGTCACCTTCACTATACAGATACTGCATCTCGTGCTGTTCAAGAGTGGCGCGTTCCACATCCTCCGTCGCGCTGAAACGGTGCTCAAACGTTGTACCGGTGATGAGGTTTTTGAGTTTGGTCTGCATTATTGCCCGCAGGTTGCCGGGCGTATGGTGGCGGCATTCAAGGACGCGGTGCGGTTGGTTATCGAACAAGACGATCATTCCACGCCGAATCTGGTTGGCTCGCATAGCTCACAAGAAACTCCTCATCGTCAGTGAGGGCGACGCTGTTGGGGAGCAGTCGCCGGGTGCGACAGCCGAAAGAGGCATTTTTCGGCCGCCATAAAGGAAAAGACGCTACCGAACCGCCGCCAAGCCGGTCAAGCGGAGGCGTCGGCGGCGTCTCCATCGGTGGGTTGGTAGGGAATTCCGTAGGCACGCAGCTTTTCGTACAGGTTTTTGCGACTGATGCCCAAGATGCGCGCGGCCTCGGCTTTGCGCCAGCCGACGTGACGCAAAATTTCGCGGATGTAGGCCGCTTCGAGTTCGGCCAACGTTGGCTTGCGCGAGGCATGTCGAATGAGAGCCGTTGCCGAGGTCATCCGCGAAGGCAAATGCTCGCGCCGAATGCAGCCGTCGGGCGTCGCTAGAGCCGCGTGCTCGATGGCGTGCCGCAGTTCCCGAACATTGCCGGGGAAGTCATACCGCTCAAGAAACGTCAGCGTTTCCGCTTCGAGCTTGAGGGACGGCAAATGGTTGCGCTGCGCCGCCAACTTGAGGAAATGCCGGGCGAGCGGTGGAATGTCGGCTGGGCGGTTCCGCAACGGCGGCACTTCCAAGGCAACAACGTTCAGGCGGTGAAAGAGGTCGGCGCGAAAGGCTCGGCGCGCGACAGCGGCGGCGAGATCGGTGTTCGTCACGGCGATAAACCGTACATCGAGCGTCAGCAGGCGGACGCCACCCAGCCGCATCACGCGCCGTTCTTCAATCACCCGAAGCAGCTTCGCCTGCGCCGTCGGCGACAATGCCGCCACTTCGTCAAGGACCAGCGTCCCGTGCTGTGCGGCTTCAAACCTCCCGGCTTTTGCCGCCGTTGCGCCGGTGAACGCGCCTCGCTCGTACCCAAACAACTCGGCTTCGAGTAGCGGTTCCGGTAGTGCACCGCAGTCAATGACGACGAATGGCCCAGCGGCGCGGCGGCTGTGTTCGTGCAGCCAGCGGGCCAGCAAACTCTTCCCGACGCCGCTTTCACCAGTAATGACCACAGTGGCGTCCGTTGGCGCGATGCGCGCCGCATCCTTCAGGAGCGTTTGTATGGGAGCCGACGCACCAATGAAGAGTTCGGAAGTGGTCATAAGCGGCGGCGTTGCGTAGGATCAGCCGCGTAGATTAATCCCTAGCGCCTTAATGCGGCGATACAGGTAGCTCCGGTCAATACCCAGCGCCTCGGCGGCCTGAGCAACATTGCCATTGCACTCGGCGAGTTTACGGCGCACCAGTTCACGCTCAAAGGCTTCGCTTCCTTCGCGCAGCGAGCCGAACTGGAAGCTGGCCCAGATGGAATTCGGCGTCGGGTCTAAGGGAATCCGGTCGGCTGTTACTGGTGAAACCGATTCCGTAATAATCAGCCGTTCGATGAGGTTGCGTAACTCGCGTACGTTGCCGGGCCAGTCATGCCGCCGCAACTTGTCATAAGCGTCTTCAGTCAGGGTTATAGGCGGACGCGCGTATTGCCGACTGAAGTTCCGAACGAAATGTTCGACCAGCGCCGGAATGTCTTCGAGGTGTTCCCGGAGCGGAGGAGCTTGAAAGGGAACGACATTGAGCCGATAAAACAGGTCGGCGCGGAACTGCCCGCGTTCAATAGCCTCGTCAAGTCGCTTGTTGGTGGCCGCGATCACGCGCACGTCTACATGGCGTGCGCTCTGGCCGCCGACCGGTTCAATCAGACCAGTCTCAAGAACGCGCAGCAGTTTAGCCTGCATCCGTAGGCTCATATCGCCGACCTCATCGAGGAAAAGCGTACCGCCGTCGGCCTGCTCGAACTTGCCGCGCCGGGACTCAGTGGCGCCGGTAAAAGCGCCTTTGACGTGACCGAACAGCTCCGATTCAATCAGGTCTTCTGGGACGGCGGCGCAGTTGACGGCGACAAACGGTCGGTCGGCGCGTTTGGAGGCGGCGTGCAGGGCGAGAGCGACGAGCTCCTTACCGGTCCCGGATTCGCCGTAAATCAAAACGCGCCCGTCGGTTGGCCCAGTTAGCGCAATCTGTTGCCGGAGCGCCCGCATCGGCGCGCTCTGTCCGACGATCAGGCTGTCGCTGACGGCGCTAAGCGCCGGGCGGTGAGTTTCAATCGCGTGGCGCACCGCTTGGATTGTGCGCTCAATGTGAAGTGGTTTCTCAATGAAGTCGCTTGCCCCTAGCCGGATGGCGCGTACAGCGGTGTCAATCGTTCCGTGACCGGAAATCATGACAACAGGAATGTGCGGGTAACGGCGGCGAATTTCTTCAAGCGTTGCGATACCGTCGAGTTGGCTGTTCGGCATATAGATGTCGAGCAGGATGCAGTCCACCGACGTAGTCGCCAACCGGCGCAGGGCTGCATCACCGCTTTCGGCTTTTTCCACAACAAAGCCTTCGTCTTCGAGTACGCCGCGCAGCGACTCCCGAATTCCACGTTCATCGTCCACAATCAAAACCGTTTCCGCCATAGCGTTTTTGCTGACGCCGCTGCGATACGAAACGAGCCGACGGAGGCGTTTATGGCTTATGCACGTTGTTTTGGTCGAGCCAAAACTCCATGTCAACACCGACAATATTGCCTGTATCTGCGTATGCGCCGAAACAAACCGTACTTAGCGCACCCACGCTCACTTGCCGAACCCGTTCTGCGCCAAGCCGGTTTGGACTACCGGCGTTTGCTTGACTTGCACAAGTGGAAATCTTTCTCCGATTTGTGCGCGGCGCATCCTATTAGGCGGTTTTTTGATCGAAACCGGTCGGGTACAGACTGTAGCGACTCCCCTATGGCGCAGATGACCTTCTAGGGCGCTTTCTGAAGCAATGTGGCGAGTCAACCTGCTGGCGTGGTGGCAAGAAGCGGTCACAGGGCTTCAGGCAAGACTGCCTCGTAGCGGCGGCAGAGACCCTGCCGTGGCAGGCGAGGGCGGTTGAATACGCCCGACCACCAAGAAACCGGCGCGCTTCTTGAAACAGGCGTTGTGGAAGCTGGTTTTGGCGACGGATACGGTAACGGGGCTGCCTGTGGCAAAACCGGGCCGTTCTCCGGCGGTCCGGCTGTAGCGTCGTCCGCTGCACGGCTTCAGGCGTAAATAGAGGGCGCGTGGCCCAGCCTTGCGCGCAGCATGCGCCGCGCTGCCTGTCAGCTGTCGCCCGCTTGCAGGCGGGAGGCCAGCGGGCCACTAACGCTCGCCGACCGCCACGCGGGGGCTGCGGCGCTCTCTTTCCTGATACTAATCAGCCAGCGTCGCCAAGCAGTGCGCGTCCTCTTCCAAAGCCGAGGGCGTCAGGCGACAGGGCAGCAGCCATTTGCTGTAACGGCTGACACGTCCCCGTACCACATCGCCGTAGAGCGCTTGGAGGCGGCGTGTCAGCGGACCCACCTGACCGTCCCCAATCGGACGCCGATCCACCGACCCAATTGCGGCGATTTGCGCTCCTGTCCCGCAGAAGAACACTTCGTCGGCGATGTACAACTCGGACCGATCAATTGGCCGAAACTCCGTCTCCACGCCGAGTTCCCACCGCGCCAACTCAACCACCGTATGGCGCGTGATGCCTTCCAGAATGTCGGCGTAAACCGGCGTCGTCACGAGCCGACCGTCCCGGACAATGAAGATGTTCATCGCCGCGCCTTCCGCCACCTTGCCAGCGGCGTTCAGGACGATGGCCTCATCGTAGCCGTTGTCGCGGGCCTCAGTCGCCGCCAGCGCCGAGTTAACATATGCGCCGCAGATTTTCCCGCGCGCCGGAATGGCGTTGTCCTCGACGCGCCGCCATGACGAGACCCCGACCGCCAGCGGCCGACTCGTATCCACGTAGTCACGCATCGGCACGACGAACATCGTCAACGCCTCGCCGGGCGACAGTTTCGTCCCAATTTGGCGCGCGGTTTTATAGGCCAGCGGACGCACATACACATCTTCACGGTAGCCGTTGCGCCGGACGAGTTCGGCCGTCAGTTCACACAACGCATCCGCGTCATAGGGAAGTTTCATCTTCAGCAGTGAAGCGTTCTGCAATAGTCGCACGAAGTGCTCACGCGGACGGAACAGGTAAATCTCTTCATCGTCAGCGTTCCAGTAGCCACGAATGCCCTCAAAAACGGCTGTGCCGTAGTTGAAAGCATGCGTCATGACATTGACGTTAGCTTCGGCCAACGGCACGAAGCTCCCCTCAAAAAAGGCGATTTCATGATGGCGCATGAGTGGCGTCTCCCTATGAAAACGAACTGACTTCCACCAAATCTACACGCTCGACCGGTTCAATCGAGCCAGAAAACCGTAATGCGCTTGACGTGACGCACCATGCGCGTCAGACCAGCGGCACTGTCCGACTGTGAAAACGTTCGGCGGTGCGGCTGGTAGTTCGACTAAGCATGGCTTTGGCCGTCGCGCCGATGATCCGCATGCCGCGCTCAATCTGTTCCAGCGTGACGTGGCCGTAGCTCAGGCGCAGCGTGTTTCGCTGCGGATTGTCGCAGTAAAACAATCGCCCCCGGCTGAAGACGACGCCCTGTTGCCGGACTTGATAAAGCAACTCCGTTGCATCCAGCGCCTTCGGCAGCGTCACCCACAGGAACAACCCGCCCGCCGGCCGCGTCCAAGTCGTCCCAGAAGGAAAGTCCGCCGCCAGTCGCTCCAGCATCGCGTCGCGGCGCGCGCGATAGATGGGACGGATTCTCTCCAGATGCGCTTCGTAGCGCTTGCGCCGGCAAAAGTCCCACAGCGCCGATTGCAGCAGCGGTGAAGTTGTAATGTCGCTGTTTTGTTTGAACGCCGTCAGGCGCGCAATCACCGGACGCGCCGCCGCACACCACCCAATGCGCAGCCCTGGTAACAAGCTCTTGGAGAAATTGCTGACATAGATGACATGTTCGGTGTCGTCCAGCGCCTTCAGGTGTGGCAGCGCGTCGCCGTCAAACCGGAGGTGCGAACCGTAGTCGTCCTCGACAATCGGCAGGTTGTGCTCGCGCGCCAGCGCCAGCAGCCGGCGGCGACGCTCCCAGCTCAGACACGCGCCGGTCGGGTTCTGAAAACTCGGCACGACATAAACCAACTTTGGACGCTGCACCTTGAGGACGTTTTCCAGCACGTCCACACACAAACCGTCCTCGTCCACCGGAATCGGCAGCAGACGCGCGCCGGCCAATGCAAAGGCGGTCATCGCACCCGGATAGGTTGGATTTTCAATCGCTACGGTGTCGCCGGGCGAAATCAGCGCGCGGGCAATCAAATCAAGCGCCTGCTGGGAGCCGCTCGTTACAATGATGTTGTCGGCGGTGACATCCACTCCGCTCTCGCGCATCCGCTGCGCCAGATACTCGCGCAGCCGCTCGTAGCCGGCGACCGGGCCGTAGCGATAGACTTCGTCCCCTAGCGTCCGTTCGGCGAAGTGCAGCGAGTTGCGAAATTCGCGGGTCGGAAACGAGGCCGCGTCTGGGAACGAACCAGAAAAGGAAATGACATCGCGCAGCGTACTAACCTGATACAAGTCTAGCAGCGACTCGACGACCGGACTTTGGGCGCGTTCTGAGAAGACGCCTTCCCAGACCATTTTGCGGGACGGTGCGCGGCGCGTGCGCTCTTCCGGCGGAACAACCTCGGCGAGCGTCCGCCGGGCGACAAACGTTCCGCGCCCAACAAACGATTCCACCGCGCCATCCGCCAGCAGTTCCTCGTAGGCCATTGCCACCGTGCTCCGGTTGATGCCAAGCTGCTGCGCCAACTCGCGCGTCGCTGGCAACCGCGCACCCGGCGCAAGTTTCCCGTCGCGGATAGCCGCCAGCACGGCTTCCTTGATCTGCAGGTACACCGGCGTTTTGGAGTGGTGGTCGAGGGTAATGTGCATGCCGTTGCCGTCGGCGGGGGACGCGAAAGGATGGGTTGATTTTTAGCGCTTGGCACAGCATCTTACGGCAAAACAACCTGAAGAAAACAGCCAATCCGTTTTTTTATACCAGCCATTTTGCCTAACTTATGTCGGACGTTTGGCTCTTCGCTCCTGAAAGCAACGCGCGCCACGACACCGGGCCCCACCCAGAGACGGTGGCGCGGACGGCAAGCATCGTGCAGGCGCTTAGAAGCGACCCGCAACTGCGTGAGACATGTCGCTGGGGGACGCCGCGCATGGCGTCCGACGCGGAATTGTTTCAAGTGCATACGCCTGAGCATGCTGCGCAGGTAGCGGCGGCGGTGCGGAAGACGCAGCAGGCTGGGCGACGGGCGGCGCTCGACCCTGATACAGTTGTCTCGGCCGGCTCGTACGAGGCGGCGCAGTATGCGGCGGGTGCGGCGTTGGCCGCCGTTGAAGCCGTCAGCGGCGGCGCAGCGCGGCGAGCGTTCGTGGCTGTTCGTCCGCCGGGCCATCATGCGACGGCGAACCGCGCTATGGGTTTTTGTCTGTTCAACAATGTCGCGGTCGCTGCGCGCCATGCGCAGCAACTTGGCTTCCGGCGCGTCCTCATCGTGGATTGGGACGTTCACCACGGCAACGGTACGCAAGAGATCTTCTACGCCGACCCTTCGGTGTTTTTCTTCTCGGTTCACCAGTTTCCGCACTACCCCGGCACAGGAAGCCGATGGGAGTGCGGAACAGGCGAGGGCGAAGGGTACACGCTGAATGTTCCGCTGGCGGCAGGGACGACTGCCGCCGAGTATCGCCGGGCGTTCGAGACGGCGCTAACGACAATCCTGCGCCGGTTTCACCCGGATTTTGTCTTGATTTCGGCTGGCTTTGACGCTCACGAAAGCGACCCCCTGGGTGACCTCAATCTGACCGACGACGACTTTGTGCATCTGACCCGCTTGGTCACGAATGTAGCCGACACCTACTGCGCCGGACGGGTCGTTTCGGTGCTTGAAGGCGGCTATAACCTAACCACGTTGCCGCAGACGGTGCGTGCACATGTTGCGGCGCTCACTGGCTAAACCACTTACGCAAACTGAACTTTGAGCGGATGACATGCGGATGAAGCGACCGGCGGCGCGCTCACGGCTTCGACGACAACGCTCCACACAATCACGGCGGATGGCACGCGAAACCAACGCCAAAGCAGCGGCGTTTGCGTGGCTGCGCCGCCTCAAACAACGCTTCGCACGCTACATCGGCAAAACCTACGGGCATCTGGCCGCCGATTGCGCCGTCTGCCCGACGCCCTGCTGCGCCGACGCCCAATTCGTCAATGTCCACATCGTCCGACTCGAAGCCGAAGCGATGCTGGAAACCCTGCGCCGCAGCCCTAAACACGGACCCGACAAAGTGCGCGAAGTCCTCGCACGAGCGCATGCCGCCGTCGTCCGGTACGGCCTGACGGAAACCGGCGACACATTCGCGCAAACCTACGCCTGCCCGCTGTTCGAGCCGGGCGTCGGCTGCCTCGTTCACTGGAAGGCCAAGCCGGCGGCCTGCATTCAGCACGGCTGTTACGAGCGATGGGAAGACCTGCCCGAAACTGGTACGCAGCGCGCAGTCGAGCGACAGGTCGCGGCGCTTGACGAAGCCGTTCATGGCGCGCCCGCCGTCTGGTTGCCTATTCCGCTCTGGATAACCAAACTGGAGGCCGACGACGACGCGCTGCTACGGTGAACATCACCGCCGCCGCTGGCGTTTTGTCACCCGGAAATCTGAACCGTCCCAGCAAAGCGGGAGGAAATTGTCGCCATGCCGCCGACCGTCTGGTGCGCTCAGCACGCCGTGCGCTTTCCATTCAATCCGGCGGCGGTCGAGCAAACCTGCCCGGCCGGCCACGGTTTGCGACTGGAAGGCGTCACAGGCTATTGCCCGGTTTGCGATCTCCACTGGGACGCACGGCAGGCGGAACACCCAGACGTTTGCCCCTACTGCCAAGCGCCCGATGCAACCCGCCGCCTGTGCCACGTCTGCGAGCGGATCACGTACCTGCCAAACGGCGCAGCCAACCAACCGCGCTGTTCCGGCTGCGGCGCAACCTTCGCCGGCGAGGCCGCGCCCCATGCGTGCCGCGTTTTGCGGACAACCATCGTTACGCAGCGGCGGCATTGCCCGGCCTGCCATGAGACAGTGACGCTGCTGGTCACCGTGGGCGTCGTTGCGCCGAGCACTGTCCCCCAGAGCGCCGCCGCACAACCGCCGGCCAGTGCGCAGGAAACAACCGCGCCAACAGCCGCAGCTCAGGAGGACGCTGCGGTGGACAGGGCGGCGGTCGTCAGCTCGGACGGCATCGCCATCACAACGCCGGTACGGGTGCGCGAACTGCACCAGCAGTATTTGCCGAAACTCATTCGCGTCCACTTCGACTACAACCTGCGCCGCTTTTTCCGCAACGAGAAGGGGCTGTTTTACGCCTGCGGCGTCGGCGTCCCACCGCAGGCGTACCACATCATCCCTAGTTGGTCGCGCTTTGGCGTCGCCGGGGATTTCATTCACTGGTTTTCCGAGATTTTTGATTGCGACCAGCCGCGCGGCGGCGACATCTGGGTTCACGCGCCGGCTGTGGCCGACGCCGAGGGCATCCTACAGCGTAAAGGCAAACTGGAAGTCAATCGCCCGCCGGACGCGCCGCCTGCCCCGACCATCACGCCTCCAGCGAGCGCCCGTGATGCGTTGCTCTCAGACGCCGCGAGCAGATCGCCGGTCGCGCCGCCGGTGACGCCGGAGCGTCCTGCCGCCGCCCCGTTGGAGCCGACAAACCAGACGCCGCCGGCGCCGGCTTCAACCGCGCCGCCGCAGCCAACGGAGCCGACGACCGACCGGCGTCCCTGGCAGTGGCTGCCGTGGTTTGCGGCCGGCGTCGTCGCCGCCGGCGTCGGCGGTTTCGGCGTCTGGAAAGCGTACGTGGCGTCGCCGCCCGCCGGGAACACACCACAGCCCGCTGCTCCGCGTCCCGCATCACGCCCCAATCAGCCCCAGACGGAAACGCAAAGCAGCCGGGAAGCCATCCTGACGGCGCTGGACGGCTTAGCCCAGTCCTTCAGCGCGCAGCAGCGCGAACACTACCGAAGCTATTTCGACGCAACGCTCCGCCCATACTACAACCGCCGCGAAGGAACGGCGGAGCGCGCCGCAAGCGATATGGCCAAGCTTTGGGAAACCTACGCGCCGCTCTCGATGACGCACGACGCCCCGCAGGTACAACTTGACGCCGGAGGCAAAACCGCGACGGTGACGACCAACCGAACGCTGACCGGCCGCCACCGCCAAACCGGTGCCGCGTTGAACGACACCACCCGGATCGCCTACCGCTTCGTCAAGCGCGGCCGGTACTGGTTGGTGGCGGGCGTGCAGGAGATCAGGCCGACAACGGGTGCGCCTTCCAAATCGAAAGCAGCTCGATAGTAAGCAGATTGGCGTGCAGCAGCGTCCTGCACCGTAAACGGCGACGCGCCGACTTTTTTGAGGACAGCGGCCATCTTTGAAGCATTGCAAGCGTTTTGCGCCGAAAACGATACAGTGGTCGCCATCTTGTCACCCCATCGGCGGTCGTTTACCGTCGCAGCGCAAGCGATTTTTTCTTTTAGGGAGGCGCGGCCGTGGGCGCGCAAATCCTCGATGGGGCGCTGGTCGCCTCAAAACTCAACGCGGAAACAGCCGAACGCTGCCGCCGTCTGACGACGCAGGGCGTCCGGCCGGGACTGGCCGCCGTCCTTGTCGGCGATAATCCGGCGTCACGAACATACGTCACCGCCAAGGCCAAAACCTGTACGCGGTTGGGGCTGCATTCCGAAGTCATCCCACTCCCGGCTGAAACGACAACCACCGAACTGCTCGCCTTGGTCGCTACGCTCAACGCACGAACCGATATTCACGGCATCCTCGTTCAACTGCCGCTGCCGCCGCAGATCGACGCCCCGGCCGTCATTCGAGCGATTGACCCGGACAAGGATGTGGACGGCTTTCATCCGGTCAACGTCGGACGCCTCGCCCTCAAACAGGAGGGCTTTGTGCCCTGTACCCCAGCGGGCGTACTGGCGCTTTTGGATCACTACGACCTGCCGCTGCGCGGGCGGCGGGCGGTCGTTTTGGGGCGGAGCGCCATTGTCGGTTTGCCCCTAGCGCTGTTGCTGCTGCACCGCGACGCAACCGTGACGGTGTGCCACTCCCGTACGCCCGATTTAGCCGCCGTAGCCCAAACAGCGGACATCCTCATCGCCGCCATCGGACGAACAGCGCTCGTCACGGCGGATTTCATTCGTCCCGGCGCGGTGGTGGTGGATGTCGGTATCAATCGCATCACGACGCCGGCTGAAGTCGAGACCTACTTCGGCGGCGATCCAACCCGGTTGGCTGAACTAGAGAAGAAGGGCTACACGCTGATTGGGGACGTGCATCCGCTTCAGGCGGCCGAACGCGCCGGCTATCTCACGCCAGTTCCCGGCGGCGTCGGGCCGCTGACCATCGCCATGCTAATGCGCAATACGACGCTCGCTGCTGAGCGCGCTTGCCGCCGATAGCGAATGCTCCATAATCGCCGGCGTGTTCCCCCGGCGACCTGGCAAGAATGCGCTGCGGTTTGGCTTCAGCTTCAGCGCAGCTGGTATGAATGGGCTGTTTGACGAAAGTTTTTACGTAGCGCCAATGCTGGAAAGCGACCTAGCGGCGGTAGTCGAGCTGGAGCGACTGGCTCGCCTGAGTCGTTGGGGCTATGAGAGCTACCGCGCGGAGCTGCGCCATAATCCGCTGGCGGTCATGTTGGTGGTACGCGGCCAAGCGCCGTTCGTGACACGACCGATCTATGGTTTTCTGGCTGGCCGCGTCCAGCCTTCCGCCCGTCACGACGGCCGCGAACTGCATATCGCCAACCTCGCTGTCTATCCCGAAGTGCGGCGGCGCGGGTTGGGGCGGCGGTTGTTGAAGGAGGCGCTGTACACGGGACGGCTCTACGGCGCAGCGACGGCCTTTCTTGAGGTGCGCCCGTCAAATACAGCGGCGCAGGCGCTCTATGCGTCGCTGGGTTTTGTTGCCGTCGCCTACCGGCGCGGTTTTTACACCGACCCGCCAGAAGATGGCCTGATGATGGAAGTCAAGCTCTAGCGCTTTCCCGGCAAAGGCCCAGCGAAGACATAGTGGGAACGGATTGACGCCCGCCCGCTTGAGAATGCTGTTCGCCGTCAGAGCGGCGCTGCGCCGCTCGTGAACGCTCTAAAGATGAAGCTTGAAGACCTGCAACCCAGCGTTGTCGTCCGGGGCATTCTCCCGGATGCGGCCGTCACCGTTGTCAGCGTCACTTGGCACGGGACGGACGCGCTGACCTTGGTGTACCGCGATCCGTCCGGCGGCGTCGCCGACGAACTCCTCTTTCGCAGCGACGAAACGCGGCTGACCGTCGTTGCCGACGCCCGCCCGTGGCGCTTTGATGGGGACGGCGCGCTGTTTCGGCTCACGGCTGAAGCTCATCGCATCCGGCTGGCGCATCTGTTTGACCCGCTCCTCGCCGTTCACACCTCGCTGATTGAACCGCTGCCGCACCAGATTACGGCAGTCTATGAAGCGATGCTCCCGCGCCAACCGTTGCGCTTTCTCCTCGCCGATGATCCCGGCGCCGGCAAGACGATTATGACCGGACTCCTCATCCGGGAACTGATGGCGCGCGGCGACCTGCGCCGCTGTCTGATCATCTGCCCCGGCAACCTCGTCGAACAGTGGCAGGACGAACTGGCACGGCGCTTCCACCTGCCGTTTGAAATCCTCACCAAGGATAAGCTGGAAGCGGCGCGCACCGGCAACTGGTTCCTCGAACACGACCTCGCCATCGCCCGCCTCGATAAACTCGCCCGCGATGAAACCGCCCAGCGCCGACTCGCCGCGCCCGACAACCGCTATGACTTGGTGGTGTGCGACGAAGCGCACAAGCTCTCCGCCGCGTTTCTCGGCGACGAAGTCCGGTACACCAAACGCTACAAGCTGGGACAACTCGTTTCCGGTCTGACCCGCCACCTGCTGCTGCTGACGGCGACGCCCCACAACGGCAAAGAAGAGGACTTCCAGCTCTTTCTCGCTCTGCTCGACCCCGACCGCTTTGAGGGACGCTTCCGCGAAGGCGTCCACCGGACGGATGTCGGCGACCTCATGCGGCGAATGGTCAAGGAAAACCTGCTCAAATTCGACGGAACGCCGCTGTTCCCGGAGCGTATCGCCCACACCGTCCCGTACCCGCTCTCGCCGCCGGAAGCCCAGTTGTATCAGGCCGTCACCGACTATGTCCGCGAAGAGTTCAATCGCGCCGAGGCGCTGCCCAACAACCAGCGCGCCGGGACGGTTGGTTTTGCGCTCACCATGCTGCAACGTCGGCTGGCGTCGTCGCCGGAAGCCATCTATCAGTCGCTACGCCGCCGCCGCGAACGCTTGGAGAAACGCCTGCGTGAACTGGAGCAGCTTCAGCAAGCGGCGGACGCCGCCGCCGTGCTGGACACGGCGCCATTGCTCGACGCCGATGACCTCGAAGACCTTGAAGACGCACCCGAACGCGAAATCGAAGCCGCCGAAGCCACCGTACTCGATCAGGCGACCGCCGCCCGCACCGTCGCCGAACTTCAGCTTGAAATCCAGACGCTGGCGCGACTCGAAACGCTGGCCGCCGACATCCGCCGCCGCCGTCAGGATACGAAGTGGCGGCAACTGTCCCACCTGCTTGATGAAATCTTCCACTGTGCCGAATCGGAAACAACCGCCGAACCGATGCCGCGCCAAAAGCTGGTCGTCTTCACCGAACACCGCGACACGCTCCGCTACCTCGAACACAACATTGTCGCCCATCTCGGCCGACCACAGGCCGTCGTCGTCATCCACGGCGGGATGAGCCGCGAAGAACGCCGCAAGGCGCAGGAACGTTTCCTGTACGACCCGGAAACACAGGTTCTGCTCGCTACCGACGCCGCCGGTGAAGGCGTCAACCTGCAACGCGCCCACTTGATGATCAACTACGACCTGCCGTGGAATCCAAACCGGCTCGAACAACGCTTCGGACGGATTCACCGCATCGGGCAGACGGAAGTGTGCCACCTGTGGAATCTGGTCGCCGAAGGAACGCGCGAAGGCGACGTGTACCGTCGCCTGCTGGAAAAGCTCGACGAAGCCCGCATGGCGCTGGGCGGACGGGTCTTTGACGTTCTCGGCCGGTTGCAGTTCGACGGCCGCCCCCTGCGCGAACTGATGCTGGAGGCCGTCCGCTACGGCGACCGCCCCGACGTGCGGGCGCGTCTGACGCAGGCGGTTGAAAACGCCGTGGATACGGCGCGCTTGCAGACGTTGCTGGAGGAACGGGCGCTCGCCCATGACGTGATGGATGTCACCCGCGTTGCGCGCGTCCGCGAGCAGATGGAACGCGCCGAAGCGCATCGCCTCCAGCCGCACTACATCGAGTCGTTCTTTCTGGAAGCGTTTCGGCGGCTGGGCGGGCGCATTCATGAGCGCGAGCCGCGCCGCTACGAGATTACGCATGTCCCGGCGCCGATCCGTCATCGCAACCGACGCGGCGGCGACGCCGTGCTGACGCGCTACGAGCGCGTCGTGTTCGAGAAGTCGCTCATTGCCCCACCCGGCCGACCACCCGCCATCTTCGTCCACCCCGGACACCCGTTGCTGGACGCCGTGCTGGATTTGACGTTGGCAAGCCACCGCGACCTGTTCAAGCGCGGCGCCGTCCTCGTGGACGAACGCGACCCCGGAACGACGCCGCGCGTGCTTTTCTTCCTCGAACACGCAATTCAGGATGCCGGCCGGCTGTCTTCGGGCGAGCGGCGCACGGTTTCGCGCCGGATGTTGTTCGTCGAAATGTCATCCAACGGCGATGCGCGGTGTTTGTCCCATGCGCCCTATCTGGACTACCGCCCGCTCGCCCCGGGCGAACCCGACGCGGCGGCGTTGCTTGGCCGTCCCGAAGCGGCGTGGATGACGCACGAGTTGGAACAACGAGCGCAGGCCTACGCCATTGCGCAGGTTGTTCCCGAACATCTCCGCGAAGTGCGGGAACGGCGTCTGGCTTGGATCGCCAAGACGCGCGCAGCGGTCAAAGATCGGCTGACAAAGGAAATCGCCTACTGGGATCGCCGCGCCGAAGAGCTGAAGCTTCAGGAGCAGTCCGGCAAAGCCGGCGCACGCCTCAATTCACACGAGGCGCGTCGCCGGGCCGACGAACTGCAAGCCCGCTTGGAACACCGTCTCGCCGAACTTGACCGAGAGGCGCAAATCTCGGCGTCGCCGCCGGTGGTGCTGGGGGCGGCGGTGGTCGTCCCGCTGGGATGGCTGCGGGAGGTTGTTGGAAGCGCCGCGCCTGCGCCGAACGCGACGGCGGAGGATACGCAGGCGACGGCCGCCCGCGCCCGCGCCATTGTGATGGCGGTTGAACGCGAACTTGGGTTTGAGCCAGTTGACCGTGAGACGGAAAAGCTGGGCTACGACATTGAGAGTCGTGTTCCGGGGACGGGGCGACTGCGCTTCATCGAGGTGAAGGGCCGGACGGCGAATGCGCCGACCATCACGGTTACGCGCAACGAAATCCTGACGGCGCTCAACAAGCCGGACGACTATATCTTGGCCATTGTGGAATTCTTTGACGACGGCCGCCATGCCGTGCATTACGTCCGGCGTCCGTTTCAACGCGAGCCGGATTTCGGCGTCACGAGCGTGAACTACCAAACGGCCGATTGGCTAGCGCGGGCCGAGTCGCCCGCCGCGAATCGGGAGGCGATGTATGGGTTGGGCGACCGCTCGGCGTCCGAACGACACAGCACTGGCGAAGGCAAACCCCTGACAGACCACTGACGATGCGATGAACCACCACCTGACACGCAAAAAGTTGATTGAAGTTGCGTTGCCGCTGGACGCCGTCAATCGGGCGGCGGTGCGTGAAAAGTCCATTCGGCACGGGCATCCGAGTACCCTGCATTTGTGGTGGGCGCGCCGACCGCTGGCGGTCGCCCGCGCCGTCCTCTTCGCCCAGATGGTGGACGACCCTGCGGCGCTGCCGGAGTTGTTCCCGACCGAAGCCGAACAGCAGCGGGAACGCGACCGCCTGTTTCGTCTGATGGAGGCGCTGGTACAGTGGGAAAACACCACCAATGAAGCGGTGCTGGAGCAGGCGCGCGCGGAGCTACGCCGGTCGTGGGCGCGTCACGTGCTGGGCGTGGCGGCTTCCAGCCGGCTCTCCGACTCGGAGATCAAAGCCCGGCTCGCTGCGGGCGCGCTGCCCGCGCTTCCCGCCTTCCACGACCCGTTTGCCGGCGGCGGCGCATTGCCGCTCGAAGCCCAGCGGCTGGGACTGGAAGCGTACGCGAGCGACCTCAACCCGGTCGCCGTCCTCATCAACAAGGCGATGATTGAGATTCCGCCGAAGTTCACCGGTCAGCCGCCGGTCAATCCCGAAGCGCGTACGGCGCGGGCGCTCCTTGCCCGCGAATGGCGCGGGGCGCAGGGACTGGCGGCGGATGTGCGCTACTACGGGCAGTGGATGCGCGCGGAGGCGGAGAAGCGCATTGGGTGGTTGTACCCGAAGGTCAAGGTGACGGCTGAAATGGCGCAGACGCGCCCGGACTTGGCAGCCTACGTTGGGCAGGAGTTGACGGTCATTGCGTGGCTGTGGGCGCGGACGGTGAAGAGTCCGAATCCGGCGTTTGGGCAGGTGGACGTGCCGTTGGTTTCGACGTTTATGCTCTCGACCAAGGCGGGCAAGGAGGCGTATGTGGAACCGGTGATTGAGGGCGGCGGCTACCGCTTCACGGTGAAGGTGGGCAAGCCGAAGGATGCGGAGCGGGCGAAGCGCGGGACGAAGCTCGCCCGCGGAGCAAACTTTGAGTGTGTCATGTCAGGGACACCCATTCCGGGTGACTACATCAAGGCT